>JALEWA010000016.1 GCA_022788085.1 Lachnospiraceae bacterium | reverse complement strand
TCTTATTCATAAATTTTCCTCCTAAATCCTTATCCATACACTCATTTCACCCTCGCCACGGTTATTCCATGCATAATATGGCACAAGAGTGAGTTCTGTCTGTGTTTCCTTTATTGACTTATACTCTGTATACAGACTTTTCTCCTGTGCAGAACTTTCCTCCTGTCTAAGTCCCGGAACCTTTAGTACTGCCATTGAATGACCTAGCTCCTTAGACATTTCAACCGAAACATTCCACTTGTCTCCCATATGAATGCAGCTTTTATCCACACGGCAAAGATGCAGATTTTTTCCATTATCTGCCTCCTCCATGCAGAAGGTAATCGGTCCTCTCGTAAAAGCGACCTTTCCAATATCCTCACGTACTCTGGTGTCTGATGCAAGCATATGTACTTCCATCGAAAAATTCAAATCAATACAATCACCATCTTTCCACAAGCCAGTCAGATATGCATAACCATCCTTTTCTGTCATTGTTACATCAGCACTGGTTGAAGGAATTATACAAAATTCCTTACACCATCCCGGAATTCGAAATGCCAGGGTACACTCCACCGCTTCATCTGCATGTAACTCTACCTTAACCGTTCCTTCCCACGGCATTTTTGTTTCCAGCTTCATATGAAGCTCTTTTTCACCTATTTTCTTGGTCAATACACTTCCCATATATAAATGAGTCCACAAGGTATCATCATTTTCCGTATAAGCATAATTCGCCACGGAACTCACAATCCTCGCGATATTAGGAGGACAGCATGCGCACCCAAACCACTTTTGTCTGATTGCCTTTACGTGAGCTTTTCTGGCATCCTTGTGACAAGCCTCCGGAACTACCTCAAGGGGATTTACATAGAAAAAGCTCTTCCCATCAAGTGCCATACCACTTAATACGGTATTATAAAGTGCCTGTTCCATTACATCAGCATATTTCCTGTCTGCTTTGATTTCTAACATTCTGCGTGCAAAGAAAGCAAGACCGATTGCTGCACAAGTCTCCGAATATGCAGTATCATTCGGCAAATCATATGGGAAAGAAAAGGCTTCTCCAAGATGCGTTCCGCCAATACCACCTGTAACATATAATTTTTCTCTTGTAATACTATTCCAAAGACGCTCACATGCTGTAAACATCTCTTCGTCCTCAGTCAGTCTTGCCACATCAGCCATACCGGAGTACAGATAGACAGCTCGTACCGCATGACCTACTGCTTCATCCTGTGCCTGCACCCTCTTATGCGCCTGATAATAAGAATAGCTCATGGGATCTTCATCAGGTTTAAAACTTCTTCCTTCTGCCTTTGCTCTTGCTTCATCTTCAAGTGCAAAGTACTTCGGCATGGTTCCTCTCTGATTCAGAAAGAAACGACTAAGTTGTAAATATTTCTCTTCTCCTGTCACCTGATATAAACGTACTAACGCCATTTCAGCAATCTCATGCCCCGGATATCCCTTACATTTACCTTCCTCAGGTCCAAAATAATCTGCTACATAATCTGCAAATCTACATGCAGCCTTCAACAGCTTATCCTTTCCGGTTGCTTCATAATAGGCAACAGCACCCTCTGTCAAATGCCCAAGGCAGTACAGTTCATGATGATCCTTTAGATTTGTGAAAGCCTTATCCATGCCATTGATAATATAATAGGTATCCAGATAGCCATTATCAAGCTGTGCCGCACAGACAATATCAATTGCTTCATCTGCAATTTTCTCCAGCTCTTTATCAGGATGCTGTGTCAGAGAATATGCCACAGCTTCAATCCATTTTGAAAAGTCCGTGTCCTGAAATACAAAACCAAAGAACTTATCGTCATCAGGATGCTGAGGATCCTCCGGTAGTGCTTCAAAACCACGGAAGGTATAGGTCGGTGCTACATAATCCTTCCCCTTTTTCTGCTTCTCCCTCATCATCTTTCCTGCAACTTTAAAATTATGCATGCAAAAGCTTGGAGCTGCTCCGGGCACACGGTCATTTAATGCCTCCCATTGATAGGGAATGACCTGTGTCCGAACCAGCTCCTGCTCTCTATACCAGAACTCGTCTGTAACCTTAATGCTTTTTAAATCAACTGGATTGCTGAAATTCTTCTTATCCATTTGCTTTACCCCCGTTTTCCTCTGGTGTCATTTTGACATCTGTGTTAAGGCTATTTTATGCTATATATAGGGGAAAGTAAATGCTTATACGTTTGAAAAAGTGTCAAAAAGTAAGTACTATTTTTTATGAACTTTTGAGGGTAGCTGTACGAGAATAATTGCCGCAAATGCAAGTGCGCAGCCGGCAAGCTCTCTGTTTGAAAGCTTCTGTCCAAGGATTACCCAGCCTGCAAGCAACGATACTACTGACTCCAGACTTAAAATCAGAGAAGCTACCGTGGGATTCATTCCCTTTTGTCCGATGATCTGCAGAGTATACGCAACACCGCAGGACATAACACCTGCATACAAAATGGGAACCCATGCTGCCAGAATCTGCGACAGCTTCGGTTCTTCGAAAAGCAGCATACCGATTGCAGATAATACCGCACAGGTAAAGAATTGTATACAGGAAAGCTTTACACCATCTACCTTAGGTGAAAAGTAATCAATCACTAATATATGAAAGGAAAAGGCTACCGCACATGCAAGCACCAGCAAATCTCCCATTTGAAGGGAAAAAGAACCGTCTGTCATACACAGCAGATATAATCCTGCTACCGCCAGTGCTACCGCTGCCCAAATCTTAAGACCTGCCTTTTTATGTAAAAAGATACCAAAAACAGGCACAAGCACAATATACATTGCCGTAATAAAGCCTGCCTTTCCGACTGTTGTATACTGAATTCCAAACTGTTGCAGATTGCTTGCTACGAAAAGCAGGACACCACAGGAAATGCCACCAATGATAAGTGTCTTTTTCTGTGGTTCTCCAGCCTCACCATTGTCCTTCCCATTCAATCGGTTCAACAGACCGATACATGGAAGCAAAACAATGGCTCCTATCATATTTCTTACGGCATTAAAAGTAAATGGCTCCACATAATCCATTCCGACACTTTGTGCTACAAAAGCAACACCCCAGATCGTTGCTGTCAGAAAAAGTAATAATGACTGTCTAAGTACAAAACGATTCATTACAGCACACTCCTTAAGAATTGTCTTGCTTCGGGCGTCTTTGGATTAGAAAAGATTTCCTCCGGTGTTCCTTCTTCAAGAATCTTTCCATTTGCCATAAATACCACCTTATCAGCAACCTCTCTTGCAAAGCCCATTTCATGTGTTACGCAGATCATCGTCATTCCCTGGTTAGCAAGATCCTTCATAACATTTAAAACTTCACCTACAAGCTCAGGGTCAAGCGCTGAAGTCGGCTCGTCAAAAAGCATCATTTTCGGTTCCATCGCAAGTGCTCTTGCAATGGCTACACGCTGCTGCTGGCCTCCTGATAATCTTGCAGGGTACTCGTCAAGCTTATCTGCAAGTCCTACTCTTGCAATCAAATCCTTTGCGATTGCTTCTGCCTTTTCCTTGCTCATCTTTTTCACATGAATCGGTGCAAGCATAACATTTTCTAAAACAGTCTTATGCGGAAACAGATTAAA
>JALEWA010000011.1 GCA_022788085.1 Lachnospiraceae bacterium | reverse complement strand
AATAGAAGCTTCACCAATTTCAGCACCGGCACCTTCCTTTTCCGTTCCTGTCTTTCTGGTATACTTTGCATAGCATTTGTGTACTGTAAAATCTCCGACAGGGAAACCATCACTGTCTTTTTCCCCACTATCTGCTATAATCTCAATTTTCTTATTCAGTTCTCCCGGATTCACATACATAGTATTTACCTCACAAGTAATTTGTACGATGCATATTCAATATGCTTTCCACAACCTTATTCACATTGTTTCGTTCTACATAGTAAGAGCGATTATCATACATATCCTGACACAGAACCATGACAGCAAGTGTGAATTTCTCATAGTCATCCAGAGTCTTTCCTTCTGCTGTATCTGTCTTTTGCGGTATTCCGGTATAGTCAGAAACATATTCCTTTGCTGCTGTCAATATTGCAGTCATTTGTACAGAAGAATATTCATCATCTTCAAGCTTCAGATATTCTGCTACATCTTCAATTTTTATTTCACTTACTTTCATCCTGCACCTCTTAAAAAGGGGCTGGAAGCCCCTGTTTACTATGCTGATGCTTTCATGTCAAGAGCAGCGATCATTTCTGCATTCTGTACCTTTGCATCGCATTCTACAAATCCAAGCACCTCAATTAAATGCAGACGTGCTTTTGTCTCTCTTAATACTTCAATGTTGATTTCCTCGGAAGTCTTAACAGCAAGCCCCTTGTAATCTCCATAGAAGATTGCTCTCTTTCCTGCTGCCATATCCGGCATAGCATCGGAAATATATACATCCTTACCAAAGAGCGTATAACCCCATCTTGCAGATGCATCCTTGTTAAGCAGATAGTTACCCTGTCCATCCTTTAACTTACGGATAGAGGTTCTTGTGTTCTTGCTCATAATCCAGTATGCATTTGCCTGATATCTGTCAGGGATGGACTCTTGTAATTCAATCAGCTCATCTGATGTTACAGAAGTAGCAGAACCTGCTGTTACCTTCTTTGTTATTCCTCTTAATCCTTCCATCTTGTCATTTGTTCCAAACAGTAATTCTTTCTCAAGGAACAGAGAAATAGCTTCTGCCATCTTTCTTACCACGAAAGAAGTAATATCAAATGCGCTGTTGTTGATTAGGCTCTTTGATACCTCTGTGATTGCCCTTGCAAGGAATCCTTTCAATTCAATGCTTGTGAATTTGCCGGATGTACTCTCACCATCTTCTCCTTCCGTAGCATAAGACATGGTAATAGATCCTGTTGACTCATCGTAGTATGGTAATGAAAGTGTACCTTTTACATGGTAATGGTCAGCATCTCGATAAATCGGACACATTTCCTTTACTTTTTCAATGATTTTGTTTGCAATTGATGTTGGAATCACAGCTCCATTGTCTGTCATGGTCATCTGTACACCACCGGCACGTTCCTCAACCGTTCCACGGATAAAATCAGAAAAAGCTCTTTCCTCTGCTGCTTCCTGTCCTTCCTTATCCTTTTCCTTGCCCTGGTCTTTACTATCCGGTTCATCATCTTTAATAAGGTTTCTTGCTCTTTCCTCGGCTGCAATCGTTTCATCAATTGCCTTGATTTCCTTCTCATAGTCACCGAACTTCTGTACCTCATCCTCATTCATGGCTCTTTCTTCGGCTTCTGCTGCCTTAAGGATCTTGCTCATTTCTTCCTGTAACTGTGCTCTCTTTTCCTTTAATTTCTTTAAATGCATCTTATTTACCTCCATTTTTTATAAAATAAAAGATGACCTATTCAGCCACCTTCAATTTCTCCAATCTTTTTTCAAATTCAGAGTTGTCATATGTCTTTTCTTTTTTGTTATTTACAAATTGCAAATCATCATCAAAAGCTCTTGTTTCCAATTCTTCCAGTTCATCATCTGCCCTTAACTCCACACTTGTAGCAGCATATACAGGTGTCTTATTTACTACAAGAGTAATATGGTCAAGGTCGAACCCTTTTACGTGTCTGATTGGCAACTGTTCGGCTCGTTCCTCTATTTTGTCAATAATGTTGCGCATCCCGAAAGACCAGCCTTTGATTTTACCTTCTTTTGCTTCCATGATGGTTGTCTCATCGGTAATATCCGCTTCGGCACGTAAACCGATACTGTCCTCATGTAACGTGAGCGTATTGGCTCTTGTCTCAGCAAGGACACAATTTGGATTATGGTCTTTGGTCATCTTTACATTTGTAGCCTTAGAAAGCGCATTCTGGAATGTTCTTTCCTCAATAACTTCAATGACTCTTTGTCCTTTTGCCGTAATCACTGGCCTGCTCATTTTTCCTGTTACATTCACATAACCGGAAATATGAAGTGTACCATCAGCTCTTAGTTCCACTTTCATCTTTCTCTTTTCCTCCCTTCTTCATTAAATCAATATTAGTAGTTTCATTTGTATTTGGAGTGTATATTTCCCCGGTATCAGGATTATATAGCACGCTGTCCAAACCTAATTTAATGTACTTAAATCCAATTGGTTTTCTGTCCTCCATCTCTCGGATTTCATCTACCTGCAAGAAATTATTCCTGTATGCTATTTCATAAGCCTCATAACGTTCTTTTATATTTCCTCTCTTCAATTCCTTCAAATCAAAGGCAAAGTAATAACCGTTTTCCTTCTCTTCTTCTGTCAGCAAATCACGGTCGAGGCTCGCTTCAATATCTGTAATCAAAGGTACAATGCAATAATCAATGTAATTATCTATGTCCTTTTGTGTGGGATTCCCCCTTATAATTGCATTCGGAACATTCAAAAGCATCGACAGCTCTGTAGAATTCGTTTCTTTGTTTTCATTAAGCTGCATTTCCACGCTTGTATTATTAGCTTCCTGAAACTCTAATCCATTGTTAAGTAATACGACATTTTCAGATTCATTGCTATAAAGGTTCTTAAATGCCATTTTTATATTTGTTATTGCATCTTTTGTAAGTGTATGTGGAGACTTTAAAAAACCTTTTTTGTTACCACCCTTCTTAACAAGATTCTCCTCGAATTTCATGGTATGATATGCTATTGACATCATAGTTTTAGATTCTTCCTGAATAGTCTGGCTCTTATATCCATCTTTTGTATTACGAAGAATTTTCAAAAAGTCATATTTTGAATACTCCCTTCCATCTACCATGATGGAATAGTCTTTAAATATTGGATTCGTATTCTTCATGAATCCTATGTGTTCATTTTCTACGTAATGAATACTAGAAAAGCTTGTGAATTCTTTGTTTATATACGCATAAGCGCCCTTTCCGAAATAATAATCTTCCAACATGGCTTTCCAGAACTGTGTAGCCGTAAGAGTATCACCTGTATCATGATTTAGGAGATATAACCTTCTATCCTTTTTTATTTCTTCTACTTCCTCATTTGATTCTTTATAAAGCTTGATTGGAAGAGATGAAACCGTTCCTGCAATCTTTTTAAATGCACCGTTAATACTAGGTATCTCTAAAGCCTGTTCTCTTGTTATTTCAGTACTTCCCATTAATGCCCTTAATAAAGCAGCCGATACATTTGTGTCCGAATCGGTCACTTTTGTACTTGTATCTGCTCGTTCTTCCTGTTTCCACCATTTCAGCAGATTCATTTTCTTTCCTCCCTAAATTACCTGCACAACGAAATTAGATCCATAAAGTATCTCCTGTTGCGCAAGATATATTGCATTGATAAGTGATACAACCATATCCACTTTCCCAACACTACGCTTTTTATTAACATAACGGTTCATGTTGTTATCATATACACATCTGGCATTTTCGAAATTGATTTCTAAAAGCTGATTCTCGTCATATAAGAATCGTCTCCCAAGAATCGACTCTTTTAACAGTTTTGTAGGCATATGCAATGTGTCTGAATGC
>JALEWA010000215.1 GCA_022788085.1 Lachnospiraceae bacterium | reverse complement strand
TGCCATCCAAACATTCTTAAAATAGCATAATTCAACGCATGTAAAGTGATATCTGAAGGAACAAGGATATCTCTTGATATGGAGTTTTTTACAGCACCATATTTTTTAAGTACTTGCATTTCTTCTTCATTCACATATTTCATATCTAATTCCAAGTGCAATTTCAATACCCTATCTCTTTTTTCTTCTTTTTTAAATTCTATAAATTTACTCTCTTGCATCTCAGCCGTCCTTTCCGAAACCAACTCTCTTCCCTTTGAATTTATCACCTGCATAGCTGCCGCTTTTCGCATTCTGTTTCTGTATTTGTCAGCGCGTATCGCATCTTTTGACACCTCTTCTCCGCCATATACTCCTCTCTCATAGGGCATATATGCCTGTACATTTTTCACTGACATATACAATGTATCCGCTATTTCTTCCGTCGTCATTCCACGTTTTAACAAGTCTCCGATTTTTAAACTGGTATCACTTTCCCATAATCCTTCCGTTATCAAAATCTTACGCACTTTAACGGTTGAAATGCCGGTTTCTTTTGCTGTTTCCAAAATAGAATGATTAATTGCATATGAAGCTATAACAGACTCGACCTGTACACCTGTAACATT
Organism: Lachnospiraceae bacterium; assembly: GCA_022788085.1. GTDB lineage: Bacteria > Bacillota > Clostridia > Lachnospirales > Lachnospiraceae > COE1. The sequence goes on along the minus strand of JALEWA010000215.1, from coordinate 2,451 downwards.
TCCCATACGAACACCTCCGATAGCATTATCATATCTTCAACTCAATTTCGTGTCAACCTAATCTTTTCTAGCATACTTCAATTCCAATTCTCTGCCAAATTGCAACTATTACCAGCCAAACATAAAGCCGCTTAAATCCTTTAATGCTTCACGCAAGTTGTCATCATCTTCCTGCTCTATTGCCTTCTCTATAAATACAGCATCACTATCTGTGTACTCTGCGTTTATATCATATGACTTCCGAACTAATTTCTCTAAACGTCTGCTTGTAGCAGAATCAGTCTTCATACAATATTCCTCAATTAAAATTCTTGAATACTCATCCATTTTATCACTCTTTCTTGTAGTAACATCCTAACCACATCATGACCAAATTGGTTAGAATGTGGTCATGATAATAGTCAGGATATTGGTTTTTATTTTACAGATAACTCTTAATCCTCAATATAGTCTGCTCTCCCTGCACCTCACTGGCAAGCTCAAACAGATTATCTTTTGTCGTAAAAAGATTCTTAGGATTTCTTCCAATTATTAAATACTGATTTTTATCATCAAGTGCAATATATTTTCTTACATCATCATCCAGCAGCACATCTGCATTATCAATTACAATCAATTTTCCTTTTGCCTTTTTTATGATGTCCGCAATATCCTTCTGGTAATCCAGATAATTCAGACACATAATATCGGGATTCAATGCCATACACTCTTTTATAAACGAAAAGGAGGCTGTTTTACCTGTTCCGGAATCTCCCGTTAATATTGTAATATTGCTAGTAAAATTAAAGTCCAAAACAAATGAAGTATGAACTGTAAAAAAATGCTCCATTATAATTGGCTTACTCTTCATAACTCCACCACTCCTTTAACTCTTCATAATCATAAATTTCCTTCTTTTCAGAAGAAGTCTGCACACTGACTGCATCCATTTCAAACGGTATTAATGCATACTCACTATATACATTCCCAGCTTGAAAACCAAATAATATCTCCAATGCATTATTCCCGCATTCTTTTAGGCAGAACACCTTCTCCGGATTATAAAGTACATTCAGCACCGTCTTACATCCGGAAGATAATTTATCTACATCCAACACAATATCATTGAACTTTGAACGCATTTTGAACTTGCTTATTAACTTAGCACCATCTATTGTCTCTATTATCTTTTCTGCTTTTTCATCAAGCTTGAGTGCAGTATTTTGATTAAAATAGATATCATTTAATTCTACGTATTCCATATTCTGTGGAATATCCCTTTTGTTCTTGAAAATCGTTATCACACTGCCACCTCCAAACCTATATTCTGAAATTGCTTCAAAAGACTGGTGCCCTCACAAATCTGCATCATCTTTTCCTTAATAGACAATCTACTTGCATCAAGGCCACAAATATCGTCAGACATTCTTTCTTCCCATTTGCAACAGGACTTAATCCAACACGCGCCAACACTTCCTTTTGAAACTTCAAATCCTGTATTTCTGGTTAAATCAAATAATATCCGGGCAGCCAACTGCTCTACATTATAATTATCGACATTCTCATTATATTCTATAATTTCGCGAATATCTTTATAATTAACTTCACCGCTTTGAATTGTTTTAACCAGCTTTTCTCTCGCAATAATAGCTTTCTTACGTTTTACTAAAAACTCATCATCCGGTGCATAAATCCATTCTATCAAATTCTTGAATTCAAGCAAGATATATTCAAAACAGATAATATCCATCAAAATAACATTCGATTTATCGCTGGCATATTTTCTCAGTAATTTTTGCTCCATAACCACCTGTAAATTATCAAAGGAATTATCAAATACTACAATATATCTATTCTCTGTATCTTCCAGAGCCTTTACTGCTTTTACCAGTTCGCTGTTATTCGTCTTGCTCTCCAACACTATTTCAGGACACAACTGTCCCATTAGTGTCTGCCAAAATATATAACCGGATTTGTCTTTTCTATCCTCAATCCATAAGTATGTTTTCATCAATGTACTTCCTTCCATCTGCTACTCAGTCATACCCCAAAACCGCTCTTCCTTCCACACGTCCGGCAATTTCCTTTGCCAATATGAGCGATGCCTACAACATTACCATCATCGTCTACACCTATGTAAATTGTCCCACCATAAGCATTAACATATCCGCAAATCCATTTTAGATACTCGTCTTGCCAAAATTCTTTTCACTCAATAGATTGATGTTCTCTTTCTTTCATATTTTCACCGGCTTTCCTCAATATAACTTTATCGCCCACTGGATGATAAAACAGACAATACCCCGTCTTTGTGTATAATGATTATAACAATCTACTACAATATATTTATGGTTAATATCCCTTACAGCCAGTAAGGAATTATCCATCTTGTTGCTTAAGCTGTTAGAATGAGTGGTGCAATAGGTCTGGCCTTCACCTCCCAGGACTTTACGTCCGAAAAATAGTCAGCCA
>JALEWA010000182.1 GCA_022788085.1 Lachnospiraceae bacterium | reverse complement strand
GCCTGCCTTTACGAACTGACCGTCTGCTCTTTTTGCACCTAATCTCTTGGATTCGGAATCTCTACCGTTCTTAGTAGAACCAACACCCTTCTTATGAGCAAAAAACTGAAGGTTTAATTTCATCATGGTTTTACACCTCCTTGAATCTGAGTCTTAAATACTTTTTACCATATTCTTTTACAATGGTGTCTAAACCCAATATCATAGAATCTATCAAAAGCTCTGCATGCTTGCTGATATCATTTGGAAAACGACAATCAATATACCCTGTTATCTCATCGTCTTTAACCTGAACTTCTTCATGAAGAAGTTCTTCGATGGAATTAATGGTATTCGTAACAAGCATGGAAATTGCTGCGCATACAATATCATTACCGGAATCGGCAAAACCTGCATGCCCCTTACAGGTAAAACCTTTGTAGCTGCCTTGATCGGATTTATAAATGGTAATCGTAGTCATAATAAATAAACCAATAACATCTATTAAGCGTTGATTTTATCAATCTTAACCTGAGTGTATGCTTGTCTATGACCGTTCTTCTTGTGATAGCCTGTTTTTCTCTTGTACTTGTAAACGATAACTTTCTTGCCTCTTCCCTGCTCCATAACAGTTGCTGTTACAGTTGCATTGGCAACGTCAGCGCCTACCTTAAGAGAATCATTGCTAACAGCAATAACCTTGTCAAAAGTTACAGTGTTTCCTGCTTCTGCATCAAGCTTCTCAACCTTAATAACATCACCTTCGGAAACCTTGTACTGCTTTCCACCTGTTGCAATAATTGCGTACATATTGCACCTCCTAAATAATTACTCGCTAGCTTTGGTAATGTCTGTTGACATATTTAGACCTCGCTATGCGGCATACTCATAAATAATATCATTATGAAATGAAAAAGTCAATAATTTCATTTAAGAATTTTTTCAAAGAAATTTTGGTAAATGAAATGGATTTCAACTGTTAACTGAAACGGGTTAAACTATAATGATTCTAACTGAGCCCTGAGAGAACGTTTTGTTTTTTTTCTGGTTATTTCTATTAGTCCTAAAGGAGTCATATCAACAATTGTAGTTTGGATTCTATCGAGCTTTGCAAGCCTTTTTAACTCCTGCATAAGTTGTTCTTTCATAGTTTCATCTTCCATATTGATAAAATCAATGATAATAATACCGGATAGATTTCGCAAACGAATCTGACGCATGATTTCTTTGGCTGCTTCCATATTGACGGATAGAACATAAGAATCAGATGATTTTTTGGAATTATTTTTTCCGGAATTCACATCAATGACATACATGGCCTCTGTTTGTTCAATAATCAGGTAAGCACCGGAATTCATCCAAACCTTTGGCTGTAGTAATTCCTGGATTTTTGTATTTAAACCATACAGCTTATGAAGAGAAAGTGTCTCGTCAGTATAAAGTGCTAAAAAAGCTTCCGCTTCCGGCATATAGGAGTGGAGGAAGGATTTTAATTCTTCATAAAGAGCAGAATCGTCAGTTACAATCTGTTCATATTCCAAAGCTTTATTATCACGAAGTTCAGTAAGATAAGCTGGCGCTGCTTTATGGATTCTGCTATAGCAGGTTCTGTGAATACCTTCTGTTAGAATCTTATTCATTTGTTCCGTTAAAAGATTACATTCCTCAGTCAAAAATGAAAAGTCATTGAAAGCCAGTAATTCTTTGGCATTTGTTCGAACAACAATTCCATATTCGGTGTTCATCAGAATATGCGATCTTAATATCTCGCGTTCCTTCCTGCTAAGCTTACTCGATACACTTTTTGAGGAATCAGCATTTGTCACGACACAATATTTCCCCGGAAGGGAAAGGTTCATCGTAAAAACTGGTTCTTTCGTACGGATAGCTTCTTTCTCCATTTGAACCAGAAGTTCATCTCCTGCGAGAATACGCCCGTCATAGATTCTATTTAGCAAGACTGGTTTATATTTTGATGAAATAGGCAAATATCCTCTTTTACCAGGCTGATAATCGATAAATGCCGCTTGAATATTGGTTACTACATTGATAACCTTTGCAACAAAAATATCTCCGATATTTGCACTATTGTCTTCAGTGTTATAGAAAATTTCCTGTATTTGGTTATCCCTTAAAATAAGGGAAAGTACACCTTCTTTATATCTGGTCAGAATCAATTTTGAGGTTATCATTAGAAATCCTCTCCTATTGCGCCTAAAGGAACAAGTTCCCTTTGGGTGTCATCTCCAATATTCGTATAAGTTTCTTCCCTGGTAACAAGCAGTGCAAGTTCATTTAGGTCTTTGTTATTCTCAGCATAAAAAGCACTGATGACAAGACCTGGCTTGATATTGCCGGAGCTGCTTGCATCAACCGTAAGAGAGATGGCACCATCTGACTCTATGTGACAATCAAAGATAAATGGTTTCATATCAAAGGTTGATTCACTTTTTTTCGTCTTTTTTGTTACCATGATTTCTTCCTGTTGATAGAATTTTTCAAGAAGCTTTGTATATTCAAAATCGGGTTCATAGCCTTTTCGGAAACGTATTGTGTACTTTGCAGCAGCTACACTTGCCATAGCATTTCCAGCGTTATCCGGTAATAATTTTACCTCTAATACTTCAATTCCTTCTGCCATTTGCTTGTTCAGGCAATCCTTCATTTCCTGTGTACTGGTTATGGAATTGACTTCAATATCCATATATTCACCATTACTTTCCAGACCTACTCCAAGAGGCGCTGCAAAGGACATAATCTGATGAGGACTAAAGCCACCGGTATAAGCGATATCAATGCCGGCACGGCGAATGGCTTTTTGAAAATAACGCATGACATCAAGATGGCCAATGAACTTAATTGCACCATGCTTTGAAAATTTAACTCTAAGCTTCATTCTATGCGTCCTCCTCTCCGGTATGTGGTTCTAAGCAGATACCGCATCCAAAGCGTGCTGCGCCACATGCATTACACTGCATCTTACAGTTCTTTGTGACATTTTCATCTAATGCTTTTAACCATTCTCTTTTCAAAAAATCCTTTGTTACACCACAATCGATGAAATCCCAAGGGAAAATTTCATCTAAGCTTCTTTCACGCGTTGTGTAGAAAGATGTGTCAATGCCACATTCTGCAAAGGTTCCCATCCATACATCATGCTTATAATATTCACCCCAGGCATCAAAGATACAGCCTTTTTTATAGGCTCTTAAAATAACAGGGGCAATTCTTCTGTCTCCTCTTGCAAGGATTCCCTCCATGACACTGGCGTCTGCTTCATGCCAGTTGTATTTGATACTCTTCTGATTCAACTGTTCCATAATTGCAGTTCTTGTTGTGTATGCTTTCTCAATAAACTGCTCCTTCGTGCATTGTGCTGCCCATTGAAATGGTGTAAATGGCTTTGGAATAAAGAAGGAGGTACTTGCAACAATTTGAACCTTGCCATTTCTCTTTTCCTTAGGAACTGTTTCATAGTATGTAGCAGCAATTTTATTGGAAAGCTCTGCAATACCCCTGATATCTTCATCCGTTTCCGTTGGAAGACCAAGCATAAAGTAAAGCTTTACCCTGTTCCAGCCACCTTCAAAGGCAAGAGTTGCACCTTTTAAGATAACCTCTTCAGTCAATCCTTTATTAATAACGTTACGAAGTCTCTGGCTTCCGGCTTCCGGAGCAAAGGTAAGACTGCTTTTCTTAATATCCTGTACCTTTTCCATAACATCAAGAGAAAAGGCATCAATTCTAAGAGAAGGTAATGAAATATTAACCTTTTTATTGCGGCATTCATCAATCAGAAAGTCTACAAGCTCTTCTAAATGAGAATAATCACTGGAGCTTAAGGAACTAAGGGTAATTTCATCATAACCGGTATTATTCAGCATTTTAATAGCGTATTCCTTAAGCATATTGACATCACGCTCACGAACCGGGCGGTAAAGCTGTCCTGCCTGACAGAAACGACATCCACGGATACACCCACGCTGGATTTCAAGTACGACTCTGTCTTGTGTACATTTGATAAAAGGTACTACCTGTTTATCAGGATAATAGGTATTCGTTACATCATGTACAAGCTCCTTTGTAATGGTACGCGGCATATCTTCCCGTAAAGGTTCAAAAGAAGCAATCGTATGATCATCATGATAGGTTACCTGATAAAATAAAGGTGCATAGATTCCTGGAAGTTTTCCTGCTTCAGCAAGGAAATCCTCCCTCGACATGCCTTTTCTCTTACAATCTTTATATAAATCAAGCAATGCTCTGTATTGCGTTTCTCCTTCACCAATATAAAATAAATCGAAAAAGTCAGCAATTGGCTCCGGATTATAAGCACATGGACCGCCACCAATTACAATAGGATCATCCCATGTACGGTCTTTAGCAAGTAAAGGAATGCCGGATAAGTCGATAACCTGAAGAATGTTTGTATAACACATTTCATATTGGATGGTAATTCCAAGAAAATCAAAATGCTTAATAGGATCCTGGGACTCCAGAGCAAAAAGTGGAATATGCTCCTCTCTCATAATCGCATCGAGATCAGGCCATGGAGAATAAACTCTTTCACACCAGGTATCTTCAAATTGATTGAACATATCATAGAGAATCTGGATACCAAGATGTGACATACCTATTTCGTAGACATCCGGAAAACACATAGCGAATCTGACAGATACGTTATTTTTATCTTTCATTACACTATTGATTTCATTTCCTATATAGCGTGCCGGTTTTTCAATTTTTAATAGAATTTCATCGCTAAGAGCTAAATTGCGCATATAATATAACCATGCCTTTCTAAACCTGTATATACGCCGCTCAAGTATCATAATCATGAACTTTGGGCGGCGTATAAAATGAATAAAGTCAAAAATCTTAAGATGCAGGTGTTGTAATTAATTTGCCATCAATATCAAAAAGTAAAGGTATTCCGCCGACATCAACAATTCCTGTCTGCATATTGCCGGCAGCATCAAAATAGTACATATAGCCATTTATAGTAGCAAGTCCGGTAACCATATGACCATCCAGCTCATAATAACGTGTTGTAACTCCATCATTGAACCAACCGGTATACATCGCACCATCTGCGGCAAATAAGAAGCTTAAGCCGTTTATGTCATAAGCACCTGTTATCATATGACCATCTTCATCAAAATAATAGTTTTTACCTTCTATTGTCTGGAAGCCTGTAACTTTATGACCATCAAGAGTCGATAAATAATAACGGTATGTACCATCATAGAACCAGCCATAAACCATAGGACCATCAGCAGAGAAAAGATAAGTCTGATCCCCTATTGTTTGCCATCCTGTCTGCATAATACCATTTTCATTAAAGTAATAATAATGGTTACCTACAATATTTAATCCTGCCAACATGTGACCATCTGTAGTAAAGAAACGTTTTCCGTCAGGAAGGTCGAGAAAACCGGTGTACATAGCTCCATTTTCTGCAAAATAATAAGTAAGTCCACTTAAGTTCTGAAGTCCGGTTAACATTCTACCATCAGAATCAAAGAAATACATACCATTTCCTATCGGTGTAAAGCCTACGGACATAATACCATCCGGCTGAAGATAATAGATGCCATCTTCTAAAGGAAGCCATCCTGTCACCATACGTCCATACGGATCAAGGTAGTATTTTGCAGCACCTAAATCAAGCCAGCCACGTTGCATCTTGTAATTAATATAATAATATAAAAAGCCCTTTCGTGGAACCCATCCTGTATCAATGATAATATTGGAATAGTCCTTTAATGCATAATCTAAATCTACATTGCCATTAATACCATTGATGCTCCCACTGTCTGTATACTGCCATATGCTTGCATCCGGAATACTGCATGCAGATGACCATTGTGCTACCCATTTATCATAATAGATGGCACCAAGACGGTTCTTGAACCAGCTTGCATTGGAATATACCATTGGTGTATAACCTTCTGCTTCAATGAGAGCACAAAAAGTATTAGCCATTAAGGAAAGCGTATCCTTGGAAAGATTTTTCTGGCAATCATCCTCCACATCCCAGACAACAGGGTATGAAACAGGTAAATCTTTAATTGCATTTATGACGAATTGAGCCTCTAATGCTGCTTCCTGTACATTGGTAGCATAGGAATAAATGTAGACACCTGTTTTAATACCAACAGCTTGTGCAGACAACATATTATAATAAAATGTATTATCAATACCCTTTTTCGTATTTCCAATACGGATAATGGCAAAGGAAACACCGCTTTGGGCAACAGCAGCCCAATTGATAACTCCCTGCCATTTTGAAACATCGATTCCCTGTGCTACAACTGCAGCCTGTGCATGTGTTGCAGGAACTGCAGAAAGTAGTACAACGGAAAGAATCATGCAAAGAAATCTGGTGTATATTTTCTTTTGATGCTTTAGAATATGAAGCATTAGTATTTTCTCCTCTTTTACACAGTGTATTGTATATATATTATAGCCATATTAGCGGTTAGCTAATTCGGTCATGATTTCCTCCCAGGTAACGCCCTTTTCGACCATTAATACCATCATATGATAAAGAAAATCTGAGATTTCATATTTGATCTCATTAACATTAGGATTTTTGGCAGCAATGACAATCTCTGTAGCCTCTTCACCAAGCTTTTTCAATATCTTATCAATACCCTTATCAAACAGGTAATTGGTGTAAGAACCATCCTTTGGATGAATTTTACGGTCGGAAATGACACCATAAACATCCTCAAATACTTTTAATGGATTCGTATCGTTGTACTCTTTCTTTAATACTTCGTTAAAGAAACAACTATAGCTTCCGGTATGGCATGCTGCACCAATCTGAGAAACCTTTGCAAGTAAGGTATCGTTATCACAATCAGCAGTAAGCGACTTTACATACTGATAATGACCACTGGTATCGCCTTTGATCCAAAGTTCATTACGGCTTCTGCTCCAATATGTCATTTTCCCTGTTTCTATGGTGTGCTGATAGGCTTCTTCATTCATGTAAGCAACCATTAGAACTTCATTTGTTTTATAATCCTGAACAACAACAGGGAGCATACCATCAGAATTAAGCTTGAAATCAGTCCATTTCATAGAAGCCTCACATGCGCTGACAGAAATTCCTTCTTTTGCAAAAGAAAGCTTCATTGGAAATACCTTTTCAATATTATTGTTAATTGCATTACCCGTAATTCCACTTACATTTGACAACATAATATAGTCCTTTAACTGTTCTGCCTTATCTTCATCAAGACAGCAGATGGAAGGCAATGCTGTTAATCTGTCACACTCCTTCATAATGGATGAGTCAATGCAGATTAATTCGGATACATACTCCTCAAGAAGTTCTTTATTGGAAGTCAGCTCTTCTTTTTTCATAAAGGAAGCAAGAATCTTATCCTTACCAAATTTCTTAGAAACCTCCTCGGTAATTTCAACATTAGATACTTTGCTGTAATTTAATACTGCCTTGGCGCAGCCTGCATACAGAATCTTTTTAATATCTTCCATACGTTTTACATTACCGGCACCTATAACAGGAACTTCACATGCAAGAGCTATTTTCTTAATCGTATCTAAAGCTGCTTCATGTTCTTCATCGTTATTTGACTGATCAAAAACGATAATACGGTCAGCATTGTTATTGCAGTAATATGCGGCAAGAGCAGCCGGATCATTACTTACGATTGTGTGATCAATAAGATTCTTTACCGCACTTCCCTGATATAAATAAATACATGCATCAAATTGTTTTTTCATGTCTGTAAACATGCTCCTTTCCATAATTGCAGATATATGTTTCTTATGCTAAAGCACCCTTTGTCGAAAGCACATCCTTAATTCTGGGATCGTAGGAAACAGCATCATCCAGAGCCTTGGCAAACGCCTTAAAAATAGCTTCAATCATATGATGGCTGTTTTCACCATTAAGCATTTTAATATGAATATTCATTCCGGCACTATAGGATACTGCATAGAAGAATTCACGTACTAATGAAGTATCAAATCCGCCTACCATATCATTTGGGAAGGTACAGTCAAACTGTAAATAAGGGCGGCCGCATAAATCGACAGCACAAAGAGCTAATGCATCATCCATAGGAAGAATAAAGTATCCATATCGCTTAATACCCTTCTTATCACCTACAGCTTCTTTGATTGCTGTACCAAGAACGATTCCTGCATCCTCTACGGTATGATGACCATCTACATCAAGATCACCCTTTATTGTAACATCAAGGTTGAAAAAACCATGCTTGGAAAAGCCTTCCAGCATGTGATTGAAAAAACCAATTCCTGTGTCAATGTGAGAGATGCCCTCTCCGTCCAGATTCAGAATCATACTGATATCTGTTTCCTTTGTTGTTCGTGTTACATTCGATGTTCTACTCATTGTCTGCATGTGCCTTCCTTTTAGTCATTTTCCTTTTCAAATCTTACATGAATTGAATTTGCATGTGCAGTTAAGCCTTCTTTTTCGGCAAAGAGCTCGATATCTTTATGTACCTTCTGCAATGCTTCTCTTGAATAAGAGATAATACTTGATTTCTTAACATAATCGTCTACATTTAATGGCGAGAAGAATTTCGCTGTACCATTTGTAGGAAGAACGTGGTTCGGACCTGCATAATAATCTCCTAACGGTTCAGAGGAATACTCTCCAAGGAAAATCGCACCGGCATTCTTAATTTTTGTCATAGTGTCAAAAGGATTTACTGTTAATATTTCAAGATGCTCGGAAGCAATCTCATTTGCTGCTTCAATGGCAGTATCCATATCCTCAGCAAGCAGAATATAACCATAATGATCTAATGATTTCTGAATGATTTCCTTGCGTGAAAGTTCATTTACAAAGATATCGACTTCCTTAGATACCTCTTCGGCAAGCTTCTTACTTGTTGTAATGAGGATTGCTGAAGCCATTTCGTCATGCTCAGCCTGAGAGAGCAAATCAGCAGCAACATATCTTGGATTAGCACTTTCATCAGCAAGAACAAGAATTTCGGAAGGTCCTGCAATAGAATCAATGCTGACATGACCATATACAGCACGTTTTGCCAAAGCAACAAATATATTACCTGGTCCAACAATCTTATCGACCTTAGGAATCATTTCAGTACCATAAGCAAGTGCAGCAATCGCCTGGGCACCGCCTACCTTGAAAATCCTGTCCACACCAGCAATATCAGCTGCAACAAGAGTAGCCGGATTTACTTTCCCGTCTGAACCTGCCGGAGTTGTCATGATAATATTAGGAACACCTGCAACCTTAGCAGGAACAACATTCATTAAGGTTGTAGAAGGATAAGCAGCTTTTCCACCCGGTACATAGACACCAACTGTCTGCATCGGAGTGATTTTCTGACCAAGAATGGTGCCGTCTTCTTTAGCATCAAACCAGCTGTTGCGCTTCTGCTTCTCATGGTAAGTTTTAATATTCTGTGCAGAGTCCTTCATAACCTGAATAAAGTGTTCATCAAGCTCTGAATAAGCAGCCTTTATTTCTTCCTTAGTCACTTCAAAGTTTTCTTTCGTTGTGGTACATTTATCAAATTTTAAGGAATATTCAAAAATAGCTTCTTCTTTTCTGGTTCTTACCTGTTCAATAATATCGGCAACAATTTTCTCATATTCGCCATAATCGTTTGTACTTCTTTTTAATAAATCTTCAAGAAGATTCTTCTTGGTTTCTTCTGTTAATGTGACAATCCTCATAATTCCTCCTTCAGAGCCTGAAGTATCTGTTTGATTCTTTGAGACTCCATTCTCATACTTACCTGATTTACAATCATTCTTGCTGATAATGGGCAGATTTCTTCTAATACTTCAAGTCCATTTTCTCTTAATGTAGAACCTGTTTCAACAATATCAACGATAACATCACTTAAACCTACAATAGGTCCTAATTCAACAGAACCGTTTAACTTGATGATATCAACCGTTTGATGCTTTTTGTTATAAAAATAATCCTTTGCGATTTTTGGATATTTGCTGGCAACGCGAATCATCTCATGATGCTGCAGTAACTCTCTTGCAGATGCGGGACCACACACACACATACGGCATTTACCAAAACCAAGGTCAAGCACCTCATAGACCTTACGGTTCTCTTCCATAATGGTATCGGCACCGACAACACCAATGTCAGCAGCTCCATATTCAACATATGTTGGGACATCAGGGCCTTTTGCAAGGAAGAATTTTAATTTCAATTCTTCATTTACAAAAATCAGTTTTCGGGAATCCTTATCCTTCATCTCTTCGCAGGTGATTCCGATTTTTTCCAACAACTCCAAGGTTTTATTTGCTAATCTTCCTTTTCCAAGAGCAAAGGTAAGATATCTCATATCTTCATTCATTTTACGTTAACTCCTTCTATTTATCAAGTTATGTACCAGGAAAATTCTACAGGAAAATTATGCCAGATAAACTACTTTGGCGATATTCTGCTTTTGAGCAAATTTTTCATAATCTTCTTTGTTACGTTCCTGTTTCAGCATAACGGTAGAATATCCCTCTTCACGATACTTTCTTGCTTCCTGAATTGCTTTTTGGATATCACATTGATACACAAGAAGAAGATTCTTGTTTTCCGGCTGTGGACAAATCTTCTGCCTTGTCAGGGCTGTCATCAGATCATCAATCATGACAACAAAGCCGGTCGCCGCAGAAGGCTTACCAAATTTTTCCAGAAGATTATTGTAACGTCCACCCTTTGCAATGGCATTACCCATTTGATATGTATAAGCATTGAAAATAACACCCGTATAGTAATTGTATTTGCTGATTAAGGCAAGATCGAAGGAAACGTACCTTTCAACGCCGTAGAGCTTTAGCAGCTCATATACACTTTTCAGTCTTTCAATTGCCTTTACAGAGCGTTCATTCTTGGCAAATGCTAATGCTTCATCAAGTATCTCATAGGAACCAAACAGACTGCTCACATTTAAGAGTGCTTTAATCTCTTCTTCTGCAACATGCTTTCCTTCCAAAAGTTCCTGCGCGCCAAACTCATTACGGTTTGAAATAAAGTCTCTTAGGGCAAGCTCTGTTTCTTCATCAAGCTTTGCTTCAGCACATAAGCCCTTAAAATAATCAATCTGACCGATAGCAACCTGAAATTCTTTCAGTCCTGCATTGATTAATGCTTCTACAAGCATGGCAATCATCTCTGCATCAGCCTGGGCACTGGAATCGCCAATAAGCTCAGCCCCCATCTGAGTTGTTTCCTTTAATTTACCCTGTAAATTGCTTGTGTTGATAAAATTATTTCCACAATAGCAAAATCTAAGAGGAAGGCTTTCGTCCATAAAATATTTAGCAGCACTTCTTGCAATGGAAGGTGTAAAGTCAGGACGTAATACTAACGTATTTCCTTCCTTATCAAAGAATTTATACAATTCCTTTGACGGTGTGGTTCCAATTTCCTTACTGAATACATCAAAAAATTCGAAGGTCGGTGTCTGAATATCCTGATAACCGAAGCTTCGAAGCTTATCATGGAACAGATTCTGAATGTTCAGCTTAGCTGCAAATTCTGCTCCATACACATCACGCACTCCCTCCGGAGTATGAACTAATCTTTTTCCTGTAAAATCCATGAAAATCCTCTTTTCTGCCACAACACAACAGAGACAGAAAAGACTGCTCCATTGCAGGCGGATATTTTATACTTTAGCATATTAACGTGCTAATTCGTTACTGTGTTAGCACAGCGAATTATTCGTAGTATACACTTTTTCCCATTCTGTGTCAACCTCTATCATTGAGGTCTTTTTGAATCATATCAAGATACGGAACCATGATACCACTCTTTTTCTGAAAGAAATAATCTCTTTGCAACTCGTCAAACCGAAAGCTTTTACGTCCACCATTTTGCATACGCTCCCAAAATACCAAGAGCTCGCGAAAGGATAGATAATACATGATATCTTTTCCGGTATAATAAAGAAGAAAGAAGGCGATTCCATCCTGAGCTTCAAAATCCTTCATAAACTCAACCTGATGAGGGTGTATGTTTTGAAGAGAAAAGGTATCTACCGCACATTCCTTGGCATCAAAGCAAATAGGAATACCCTGCACAGCACCAATATAGTCTACTGTACTCTTCTGGTCAAAGTATGCCAATGTGATATGCCTTGTTTCTTTATCTATTGTAATAGGTGTGATTGGTGTTGGTACCTTTTGAATTAAAGCCAGATGATTTTCACGATATTTCTCATTTGACATATTGATCATTTCCTCAAGCAGAGATCCTCGAAGGCCTCTGGAATTCCAAGTTGCCATTATTTTAACCACCTTTTATGTTTTATTGCGCTCGTAGCTTTTCAAATATTTCAGGTTCCGGACAAGTCAGAACAAGTTTGGAAATATTGTGAAAACGTTCCTCCTGTGTGGGTGGAAAGACGAGACGATATGCATGTAAAAGCTGGCTTGTGACACCTAAGGATGCATATTTTTTATTTATGGCAGCAGAACCGTATTTATAGTCACCAATAATTGGATGACCAATGGAAGCCAAATGTGCACGAATCTGGTGTGTTTTCCCGGTGAAGAGCTGCACTTCCAATAAGGAACAGTCATTATCAGCCTTTAATGTATGAAATTGAGTGTCAATAAACTCTGCCTTTGTAAGCCTCCCAGCCGGAATCTCATCCTCTGTTTTATAGATTATGACTTTGTTGGAGGCGCTGTCCTTATATAGGTAACCTGTTAACCGCTCATTGATTAGTATCTTTCCGGGAACAAGACAATGATAATATTTTTCCAATGTTTTTTCTTTAATGATCCGGCTCATATACTGGCTCCCGGCTAAGGTTTTTCCGCAAACTACCATTCCTGAGGTATTACGGTCAAGACGGTTACAGATAGAAGGTTTAAACGTAGAAAGCGAATCAACTGTTATGATACCTTTCTCCAACAAATAACCAAGCATCCATTCATTTAAACTAACATCATCTGCTGCAGCCTTTTGTGATAATACACCGACTGGTTTATTCAGAACAAGAATCTCTTCATCTTCATAAATAACAGTAATGTTTGGAAATGTTTGAAATGCATTTTGATATTGCATGATTATTTTGTCAGCACAGTTGGATTGCCCGTTTGAAATAGTATCTTGTTTTTGACCACTGAATTTAAAAAAGGTATCATCCGCAAGAAAAATTTTAACAATATCCTGTTTCTCCAATTTCTCATTTCCGGTGCTTTTTTTCCCATTTAAGACAATATTCTTTTTACGGAGCATTTTGTAAATAAAACTGTCAGGAGCTTCCTTTAAGAGCTTCTTAAGATATTTGTCAAAACGCTGTCCTGCTTCATTATCACCAATGATATATTGCTGCATAAAAACCTCTTATAATGATATATCCTTCATCAATTCTAAAAGTTCTGTTTCTCTTTTACCTGTTTCTGCTTTCTGTAACTGAGCCAATCTGTCTTCAAATTTTTTTAACTCAGAGTTTTTAAATATTTTGATATTTAGATTCTTAAAGCTGTTCTGGGCAGTAATCAGCTTTAAATGCTCTTCACAGGCAGTAGTATCGCAGGTATCAAATTCTGTGTATCCCATTAGATTATTTCCTCTTACAGCTATGCAATTCAGCGGGAAGTTCTGCTTATAGGAGGTAAGATAGAGATTATATAAGGCAGGAACCTCACCACAAGCTGTCCTGGCTGCTTCAACGATTGTTTCATTGTATTTAGGTGTACGTAAATACATAATGAAAGAAACCATACTCTTACTTGCCGGTAAAAGACCAAGTACTGCAACAACAGACAAAAGATTTGCCTTTGTCTTCGTAGACCAATAGCCGATCAGGAAAACGGCAAGTGCAATGGTAAATAAAACGATGGTTTTGACCATAACGACCTTTTTCTGCTGTTTCAAATAATCCGGTTCGCCCTTTGAAATCTTTTGTAATTTTGCCATAAATGACACACTCCTTATTTCATGAAACGCATAATGGTAAGAATGAGTTTGTGCGGAAATACCTTAGCAAGGATTCCGAAGGCTTTAATATAGCCACTATAAACAGAAACCGTCTTCTTGTGGAAGGAATCCTTAATGGCTCTTTCTACTACCTGTTCTGCTTTTACCATGGTCAATTTCTTAATTGCAAGTATTTTACCATCTTTTTCAGCGATATTGAAGAATGGTGTATCAACGGGGCCGGGACATACAGAAGTAACGTAAATCTTTTTTTTACGCAATTCTTCGGATAAAGCCCGGGATAAGCTGTTTACATAGGCTTTGGTTGCAGCATATACCGCAAAGCCGGGCTGTGGCATAAATGCAGCACTGGAAGCAAGCTGTATGATTCTGCTATTCTTTCTCATAAACGGAATGCATAAATAGGTCATTTGTGTAAGGGCTTTACAATTCACATCGATCATCCCCAGCTCTTCTTGCATTTTGAGTTTTGAAAATTCGCCCATGACACCGTATCCTGCACAATTAACAAGCATGCGGATAACAGGCTTTTCCTTTGCCAAAAGCTTTTTCAGTCGTTTCATATCATCTTTTCCGGTTACATCCATATCAAGGACTCTCGTTGTATGCTCCATAGAAGAAGCAACCTCAAGCATTTGTTCCTTTCTTCTGGCAATCAGCCATATTTCATCAATAGAAGTTTCAAATACGTTATCAAGCTGTAATGCAAATTCCATCCCCATACCGGATGAAGCACCTGTAATGATAATAATATTCATCGTTTCATACCCTTTCTGTTACTGTTATGTTTATGCTTATTTAGCATTTCTGGTTGATTTCCTTGTTTGTGTATTAATTCGCTTTTTCGCATTATCACTTTTTGTATTTTTCCTTTTACTGTTTTTCGAATTTACATTTGAACTCGTTTTT
Organism: Lachnospiraceae bacterium; assembly: GCA_022788085.1. Classification (GTDB taxonomy): domain Bacteria; phylum Bacillota; class Clostridia; order Lachnospirales; family Lachnospiraceae; genus COE1. Next base: position 13,745 of record JALEWA010000182.1, on the reverse strand, counting down.
CTATTACTTTTAGATGCAACAGAATGTTTGTTACTATCCTGTTTTGTCTGACCATGCTCAAAATTACGTGGGCGAATCAGGCATTTCTTATCAAAACCTATTAAATCTGTTCTGCCGGCAGTAATCAGGGCTTCTTTAACCAATTCATAATTCTTAGGATTACGGTACTGTATTAAAGCTCTTTGCAATGCCTTTTCATGAGGATTGCGGCACACATAAACAGGTTTCATCGTGTTGGGATCAATTCCTGTATAATACATTACCGTGGACATGGTAGATGGTGTTGGGTAAAAATCCTGTACCTGTTCAGGCATATATCCAATATCCCTTAAATATTCTGCAAGTGCGATTGCTTCCTTTAAAGTGGAACCCGGATGGGAAGACATCAGGTATGGTACAAGGAATTGATTCTTTCCAAGCTTTTGATTCATTTTTTTGTATTTATCTGTAAATGCTTCATATACAGAGTTCTCCGGTTTTCCCATTTTAGATAAAACAGCATCGCAGATATGCTCGGGAGCGACCTTAAGCTGACCACTGATATGATGCTCTACCAGTTCTCTTATAAAAGTATCGTTTTTCTCTAAGAGCAGATAGTCAAAGCGGATACCTGATCGGATAAAAACCTTTTTTACATTAGGAAGCTCTCGCAGCTTTCTTAAAAGCGCAAGATAATCAGAATGGTCGACATACAGATTTGGACATGGCTTAGGAAACAGACATTGTCTATGCTTGCATACACCAACTGATAATTGCTTTTCACAGGATGGATGACGGAAATTGGCTGTTGGACCTCCGACATCATGGATATAGCCCTTAAAATCTTTATCTTCCGTAATCATTTTTGCTTCTTCGATAATCGACTCATGACTTCTGACCTGAATCGTACGCCCCTGATGAAAGGTCAGCGCACAGAAATTACATCCTCCAAAGCAGCCTCTGTTGCTTATAAGGGAGAATTTTACCTCTTTAATAGCAGGAACACCACCAGCTTTTTCGTAAATAGGATGATATGTCCTTTGATATGGCAACGCATAGACATCGTCCATTTCCTGCATGGTAAGTGGGGGCTGTGGCACATTCTGCACAACATAAGTTCCATTTGGATATGGCTCCACTAATATTTTACCGGTAAACGGGTCAGTATTATCGTGTTGAATCTTAAAGCTGGATGCGTATAAATTTTTATCTGCTACCATTTCATCATAGGAAGGTAATATTTCATGATTATACAGTCCGGAAATATCCTTTGTTTTGTAAACGGTTCCGGGAATAAAACTTAAGTCTTTGACAGAAATGCCGCTATTCAGGGCATCTGCAATTTCTACAATTGATTTTTCACCCATTCCATAGGAAATCAAATCAGCCTGACTATCTAACAGAATGGAACGCTTGAAGGAATTAGACCAATAATCATAATGTGCCATACGACGAAGGCTTGCTTCAATTCCACCAATGATAATCGGTGTATTACGATAAGTTCTCCGAATCAGATTACTGTATACAACAACCGCATGATCAGGACGTTTGTAAGGAACTCCACCGGGAGTATAGGCATCGGATTCACGGTGCTTCTTGGAAACATAGTAATGATTTACCATGGAATCCATATTACCGGAAGATACCAGAAAGCCAAGCCTTGGTTCTCCAAGAACTGTAATACTCTTATCATCCTTCCAGTCAGGTTGTGCGATGATTCCCACGGAATAACCATGTGCCTGTAAGATTCTTGTAATAATAGCATGACCAAATGAAGGATGGTCTACATAGGCATCCCCTGAAACATAAACAAAATCAAGCTGTTTTATACCAAGCTCTTCTACTTCTTCCATACTAATGGGAAGAAAACCATTTTCTATAGACAAAATTATATCTTCCTTCCGTTTCTATATAAATCTTAATTCCTTTTTAATCGTTCGACTTCATCCATGGATAATTCACGATAGGCTCCTTTAGCAAGTGTTTCATCGAGTGACAGCCCACCCATGGAAAGCCTTTTTAGATACGTTACTTCTCCGCCAACCGCTTGAATCATTCTTTTTACCTGATGAAAGCGTCCTTCTGTAATAGTAAGCTCTATCACATAGGTACTTTCACTTGTATGAATAACCCGTATTTCTGCCGGTAAGGTAGGTTTATCATCACCTATGTCAACACCTTGCTTAAGCTTCTGTATCTTTTCTTCATTTAATATACCATTACATTCTACATAATAGGTTTTTGCAACATGCTTTTTGGGAGAAAGTAATTTATGTGAAAGATCTCCGTCATTCGTAATGAGTAAAAAGCCTTCCGTATCCTTATCAAGACGTCCAACCGGGAAAAAATCTTTAGAAAGTTCTTTCGGCAATAGATCCATAACTGTTCTATCCCTGTTATCTTTTGTGGCTGTCACAACACCGGATGGTTTATGCAGAATAAAATATCTGTATTTTTGATAAGAAAGCGATACACCTTTACAGGTAATGGAATCTTCAAGCTCATTAATCTTATAATCAGCTTTGGTAACAATATCACCATTCACTGTGATAAGACCCTTTTTTATGAATTCCTTTACCTGACTTCTTGTTCCAAGCTGCATATCAGCCAGAAATTTATCAAGACGCATATTGCGTTACCTCCTGCATAATATGTAATAGTATACATCAATCCTATCATAACAGAAAGAAATTATTTATGAAATGATGAAATATAGAGGAATTGTATTTTTTTATATTATATTTATTGGAATACTTCTTATTTTCCCGGAAATTACGGTTAGCTATGCTTACCAGGGGCTTGTTCAATGGGCAACCAGAATGGTACCTACTCTTTTTCCGTTTATGATGATCAGCTCTATGATGATATATACAGGAATTGATATGTATCTTGTAAAGCTGTTACGTCCTGTACTTCAACCGTTATTTCCATGCACTTCAAATGGACTATATGCTATCTTTATGGGATTTTTATGTGGTTTTCCCATGGGTGCAAAGTCTTCCTGCGATTTGCGAAAAAATAAGAAAATCACAAAAACGGAAGCAGAATATTTGCTTTCTTTTTGCAATAATATTGGCCCTACATATTTTCTTGGTGTTGTATTTCCGATTTTACAGGAATGTGGATATAATCAAAAAATCCCATTCTTATTTGGAATCTATATGATTCCTTTGATATATGGAATAATTTTAGGTAGAATGCAAAAAAAATCTTCTAAATCCCATGATGAAATGGAGAATTTAGAGCCTTTGGAGCCTCCAAAAGGAATAGCGATTACAACTGCACTTAGGGTTTCCTGTTTTAATAGTATACAGTCAATCCTTCTACTTGGAGGATATGTAACTTTTGTAAATGCGTTCCGTATTATACCGGATATCATGGGAGTCTCTTCCAAAGCAAGTGCTATAGTTGGAAGTTTTCTTGAGATTATTCATGGAATCCCTGGAATCTATGTAAATACACATATTTCTCCTGCATGGAAAGCCTTTTGGATTATGGTATCCTTAAGCTTTAGCGGAATATGCTGTATGCTGCAAACAAGCAGTATTATAATCGAAGAGGAATTATCCATGAAAAAGTATATTTATCATAAGAGTATTATCACAGGGATTTCTGCAATGTATTATTTTATCATTCTCATCCTGTTATGATACATGATTTGTAAATCCTTAGTATAGCATAACAGGATTTGAAATACTTCCGAGATCATATTGATTAAATACTTGAAAAATAATTTTTTTTGGTTGATTACATCCATATTTGACTAATATGGTCATGTTGTTGGCTTTTCTATCCCACGGATAATACGTTGACCATGTCAGTCCATCATCCAAGGAATATGAATAATATTGTAAATAAGATTCCTGTTCTAAAGATGATATTTGAAAAGTGGCATAATGCCGAAAACGGTCTGACACTATAAGCTCTGCCTGTGTATAGACGGGTTTTGTATAGTCCTGACTTACTCTTGTAGATGGAGTCGGTACTGCTAATGGAGCATAGTCACTATTGTCTATGGAACCATCCTTAGCAGATAAGCCAAAGTAACGAGCAATGGCATCAGCATTGCGATAGCCAAATTCCTGTAATGTCTTTTCTGATTCCAAAAAAGTAATATCATTAGGATGATCCACATGGCAATGCTCTACAATAATGGAAGGAATACCAAATGAGGCACAGTTTCTTATAATTCCATAGTAATCATCACCGTTTTTTCCTAATCTTGTCTTTATTCCCCGATTAAATAAACCCATTTCATCAAATTCTTTTAACATTTCATTAGCCATTCCGTAACCTTGGCTATATAAAATACCTTCCGATGGAATCCAAACCTCCGCACCATAGATATTATGTTCAATGGATTGATTGAAATGTAAAGAAAACAAAAAGTCAGCACCAACAGAGTCTGCATATTCTGCTCTTTCTTTCAGAGACATGTCTATATCCTGTGTGTGAGTTAAATAGACAACGACATTTTCATAATCTTCCAACCGTTCCTTCATATATAAGGCAACTTTCATATTATAATATTTTTCTGCTATTGGCAGATAGGTAGTACCTAAATTCTCACCACCATGTCCGGGATCTATCACGATAATCACAGGTTCGCTGGCATATAATATGTCGGAAGTAGAATATAGTAAAATAAACAATATAACACAAAATAAACCCACAGCATACTGTGGGTTTGAATGATTAGATGACATCTAATTTCTCACTTTCTTCTTCACCAGTAGCCGGAATGGCTTCATCTTCAATAGAGGGAGGATTTAATTCTGCCCTGTTAGATGATACAATGTTGTCAATATTATTTAAATTAGAAATCATAGTATTATAGTCTTTTGTAGAAACTTCAATAGAATGTCTGATGATATTTTCCAAATTCGCAAGAATATCATCGGTATATTGCATTGCAGCTGTTTTAACATTATTTGCTTCCGTTGTTGCACTATCCAGTATTTCCTGTGCCTGTTTTGTAGCTAATTCAACGATTTCGTTAGCCTGTGCATATGCCTGTTGCATAATTTGATGCTCACTGATAAGCTCATTCGTCTGTATAGTTGCATCATTAATCAATTCCTGTGCCTTTTTCTTTGCATCATTTAAAATAGCTTCTTTGTTGACAATAATCTTCTGATATTGTTTAATTTCTTCCGGTGTCTTCAGTCGTAACTCACGAAGAAGTTCATCAATTTCAGCTTTGTTTACCATTATGATATCGGTAGAAAAAGCTTTGTACTTACAATTATCAATGTAGTCTTCAATCTCATCAATTAATTGCTCTATCCTACTACTCATATTATATTAATCCTCCATGCTCCCCGAATTGTATTTTTTATATACAAGTTTAGCAACAAAATCAGGTACTAACTGAGAAATATCTCCGTGAAAGGCAGCAATCTCCTTCACACTGGAAGAACTCAGATAAGCGTATTCCAAACTTGTGGTAAGGAATACGGTATCCAATGCCCCATTTGACAGCTTTCTGTTTGTTTGTGCAATCTGAAGTTCATATTCAAAGTCTGTAACGGCACGTAACCCACGTACAGACACATGAATATCTTTTTGCCTGGCATAATCAACTAACAGTCCACTAAAAGAATCTACGGAAACATTGGGTAAATCCTTTGTTGCTTCTTTTAATATACTAACACGTTCCTCCACAGAAAACAACGCATTCTTAGCCTTATTATCTAAAACACTGACGGTAAGCTGGTCAAACATTTTTGATGCTCGCTTGATTACATCTAAATGTCCTAATGTCATAGGGTCAAAGCTTCCCGGATAAATTGCAGATTTCATGGTATATATTAACTCCTTTTAATAAATACATGTTTATTTGTTTTATAGAGCTTCTCCTTAATAACAGAAAAGCCAAGTGATGTAATAAAGTCGAAATCAGTATCTAAAGCTGCTTCAATAACAATCAGAGTATCCTCTGTAACATAAGAGGCATCTCGTATAATCTCCATAGCTTTCTTCTCATACTGCTGATTATATGGCGGATCCATAAATATGACATCAGCATCCTCTTTAATACTTCCACGAAGAGCTGAAAATACATCCTGCTTTAATACAACAGCCTGTGTATCAAAATGCGTATGTGATAAATTGTCATTGATACAGTCAAGTGCCTTTTGATTATTTTCTACAAAATACGCTTTTTTTGCACCACGACTGATTGCTTCAATTCCTATACCGCCGCTACCGGAAAACAAATCAACAAAAACGGCTCCCGGTATATATGGCATCAGCATATTGAATAAAGTTTCTTTAATTCTGTCTGTGGTCGGACGAGTGTCCAATCCATCAGGAGTTTTTAGTCTAAGACTCCTGGCTGTTCCAGCTATTACTCTCATTTTATTTCCTTTCTGTAGAAGTTTTCGTATTTAAATCCTGACCTTAGTACCCTTAGTGTCTCTTCTGCCAGGTTTTAATTTATTTAATTCAATTTTTTTGTTTTTATATTTTATGATATGCTCCGTGCCGTTCTGAATATAGTAGACATTTTCAATGTAGTCATTTTCATTCATCTTCATACCACGGACACCTATTGCATTTTTCTTCTTTTCCGGAATTTCTCCAATATCAAAACGTAAGAAGTAGCCCTCCTTAGATTGTAATATCATATTCTGCTGAACATTGAGTATAACAATACTTACGATTTCATCGCCTTCATTTAACTTGGTTGCTGCAACAGCCCGCTTTGTAACATCGAATTCACTACCGCTTACGACTTTACACATGGACTGCTTTGTAACAAACAGCATACGATACAAATTAAGCTCTGATTGACTTGTAATCGTAATGATGTCCTCTGTACTTGAACTGTAGTTGCTGATATTATCTATTGGCATACCCTTATCTCTGAGTTTCCCAAATGGAATATCTATTACCTTTATTGTATAAAGTTGTCCCGTATTTGTAAAGATACACATTCTTCCGGTATTTTTACACTTAATAACATACTTAAAATCTGTATGCACTGTTTCTTTATTACGCTCATAAGTGTTCATGTCGATAGTTTTACAATAACCGAACTTGTCCATTATGAACATGATATCCATCTCTTCGATCTTCTTTTCCTCGTAAACAGCTTCTTCGGCATTCTCAATTCTTGTGATACGCTTTCTGGAGTATTCCTTCTTGATGGCATCCAGATCCTGCATAATAACCTGTGCCATGGAGTCTCTTCGCTCTAATATATCTTCATAGCGGTAAATATTAGCAGTCGTTTCTTTGTGCTCTTTCATTAATGCTTCAATTTCTAAGCCTATTAATTTATACAAACGCATTTCAAGAATAGCATTTGCCTGCTTTTCGGTAAAATTGAGCTGGGAAGCCATAAGCTTTGATTCTTTGGAACGGAAGTTGATACCTTCAGTAACACCGTTTGTCAGACAGTTTTTTACCATAGTACGGTCTTTAGAACCACGTAATATTTCGATAATTAAATCAATAATATTGCAGGCTCTGATTAAGCCTTCCTGAATTTCGCGCTTTTCAAGCTCTTTATTTAATAAAGTATTATACTTTCTTGTATTGATTTCATATTGGAATGCGACATTTTTGGCAATAATGCTCTTAAGTCCCATTGTTTCAGGGCGACCGTCAGAGATAGCAATCATATTTACGCCAAAAGTATCCTCCAAACGAGTCTTTCTATAAAGAAGATTTTTAAAATTCTCTACATCCGTGTCTTTTTTTAGCTCAATAACAATACGGATTCCTTCCTTCGAGGATTGATTTGAAATATCCACGATTTCAGGTGCCTTTTTCTGCTCATAAAGAGCAGCTACATCCTGTAGGAACTTACCGATATTGGCTCCAATCATAGTATAAGGAATTTCGGAGATTACCAGATTCAGTCTGCCACCTTTTGCTTTCTCTACCTCAACGGTTCCACGGAGCTTAATTTTACCAACTCCTGTTTCATATATATTTAAAAGCTCGTCCTTATTACATACGATACCACCTGTAGGAAAGTCGGGTCCTTTTATGTATTTCATTAATTCTTTTGTTGTGATATTTTCATTTAGCATATATGCCTTCATGGCATCAATGACTTCGCCAAGATTATGAGGCGGAATACTGGTTGCCATACCTACAGCAATACCTTCCGAGCCATTCACCAGCAAATTAGGGAATCTGCATGGTAATACATCGGGTTCCTTCTCTGTTTCATCAAAATTAGGTGAAAAGTCAACAACATCCTTGTCTAAATCAGCTAAAATAGCATCCTGTGTAATCTTTTGAAGACGTGCTTCCGTATATCGCATGGCAGCGGCGCCATCACCTTCAATATTACCAAAGTTGCCATGACCATCGATTAATGGTATTCCTTTTTTGAAATCCTGTGTCAAAACAACAAGGGCTTCATAAATAGAGCTATCTCCATGGGGATGGTATTTACCCATAGTATCACCGACAATACGTGCGCTCTTTCTATATGGTCTGTCATATCGGATTCCTAATTCATGCATGTCATATAACGTTCTTCTTTGTACAGGCTTTAACCCATCTCTTACATCAGGTAAAGCTCGAGAAACAATAACACTCATGGCATAATCAATAAATGATTTCTGCATGGTATCCGAATATTCGGTTTTAATTATCTTTTCTTCCATTTCTGCCTCCACAAAGGATTAAATATCAAGTTCTGCATCTGTTGCATGCTCGTAGATGAATTGTTTTCTGGGAGCAACATCTGTGCCCATTAGCATTTCTGTTACTTCAGAAGCCATTCTGGCATCTTCTATTTCAATCTGCTTTAAGATTCTTGTTTCCGGATTCAAAGTCGTTTCCCATAACTGCTGTGCATCCATTTCGCCAAGACCTTTGTATCGTTGAAGCGTAAATGCACCCTTATGTGTCTTTCGATATTTTTCAAGAGCCTTATCATCATAAAGATACTCTTCCTTGCCTTTTGCAGGCATTACTTTATAAAGAGGCGGCATTGCAATATATACATGCCCTTCATAAATTAGTTCCGGCATAAAACTATAGAATAAGGTCAACAACAAAGTACTGATGTGGGCACCATCAACATCGGCATCCGCCATAATAACGATTTTATTATAGCGGAGCTTCGTGATATCAAAATCATTACCATAACCTTCTGAAAAGCCACAGCCAAAAGCGTTTATCATTGTCTTGATTTCTGCATTTGCAAGGACTTTATCAATACTTGCCTTTTTTACATTCAAAGTCTTACCACGAATCGGAAGAATTGCCTGATAATTTCTGTCACGCGCCGTTTTTGCACTTCCGCCAGCAGAATCACCCTCTACAATAAAAATCTCGCATTTACTGTAATCTTTGGATTCACAATTAGCAAGCTTTCCATTAGAATCAAAGGAAAACTTCTGTTTCGTAAGCATATTTGTTTTAGCTTTTTCTTCTGTTTTTCTAATCTTTGCAGCTTTCTCAGCACAGGCAATCACACTTTTTAAGGTTTCTACGTTTCGATCAAAGAAACGTGTGACCTCATCACCCACGACCTTGCTGACAACCTTTGCAGCATCCTGATTATCAAGCTTTGTCTTAGTCTGACCTTCAAAACGGGGAGCCGGATGCTTAATAGAGATAACGGCTGTCATACCATTTCTGACATCAGCACCGGTAAAATTAACATCTTTGTCCTTTAAAATATTCAATTCACGGGCATAGGTGTTAATTACATTAGTAAATACTGTCTTAAAACCGGTAAGATGGGTACCACCCTCTGCATTGTAAATATTATTACAAAAACCAAGAACGTTTTCATGAAATTCATTGACATATTGGAAGGCGCATTCCACAGTAATATCATCACTTTTTCCGGTCAAATAGATAATATCATGAATGGCTTCTTTATTTTTATTTAAATCCTTAATAAAACCAACAATACCCTCCGGTTCAAGATAGGTAACCTTTTCAGGAACTTCGCCTCTTTTGTCTTCAAAAACGATAGTCAGCTTCGGATTAAGATAAGCTGTCTCATGGAGTCTGCTTTTTACTTCTTCTGCCTTAAACCATGTTTTGTCAAAAATACTGGGATCAGGAGTAAAATTAATGGTAGTACCTGTTTCCTTTGTCTTGCCGATAACAGGCAGTAACCCGTCTATCAGTTCTGTAACCGGATTACCATATGCATATTGATCCTGATAAATCAGGCCACCATTCTTAACGGTTACCGTAAGCTGCGTAGACAATGCATTAACAACTGAGGAACCGACTCCATGTAATCCACCGCTTGTCTTATATGCTGAATTATCAAATTTTCCGCCGGCATGAAGCGTGGTAAAAATAACACGCTCTGCACTTACTCCTTTAGCATGCATTCCAACGGGAATACCTCTACCATTATCACTAATGGTAGCGGAGCCATCTGCTTCAAGTGTAACACGAATCTCATCGCAAACTCCGGCAAGATGTTCATCTACGGAGTTGTCTACAATTTCATATATTAAATGATTTAAGCCCTTAGTAGATACGCTTCCGATATACATACCAGGTCTCTTTCGAACTGCTTCCAAGCCTTCCAGAACGGTAATGCTTGAAGCATCATAAACATTATCTGTCTTTGCCATTTTACGCTCCTTCATTGCGTTAATTATAATAGGAAGAAATATTATATCACACGTTTTGTAGACATAATATCATTTTGTTATTATAACATAACTTTTTTTGATTGCAAACAAAAATTGGTCAAAAAGCAAACATATGTTTCCAAAAACACTTTGTAACCGCTAACATAAAGGATTGTATTCGTATATGTACACGTTTCACTTAAAATTTTGTATTTTATAAAAATTTTTGTGCATTTATTTCAATACAACCATTGCAAATGTAAAAGAATTGTATACAATAGTAATTAGGATAAGGCGGAGACCACAAAACATCACAGTGTAAACGCTTTCATATAAACCATAAAACATTCTAAGAAAAGGAAGGATTTAAACATGTTTGGATTCGGAACAATGATTGAAATTTTAAAAAGGAACCCTAAGACAATTGTATTTACGGAAGGTACAGATCCACGTATCCTTGAAGCGGCATCCAGACTTTTAGCAAGCAGTTTCCTTCATCCGATTTTAGTCGGAAATGAAGATGCTGTATATAAGGCTGCAGAGGAAGCCGGATATAATATTCGAGGCGCGCTTATCATTGACCCTGATAATTATGACCGTTTTGATGAAATGGTTGAGCTTTTCTGTGAAATTCGTAAGAGCAAGGGCGTTACTCCGGAAGAAGCAAGAAAGGTTCTTAAGCAGCCAAATTATTTTGGAACTATGCTGGTAAAAATGGGTGTTGCAGATGCTTTACTTGGTGGTGCAACCTATTCTACAGCCGATACTGTTCGTCCGGCGCTTCAGATTGTTAAGACAAAGCCAGGCAATTCTATTGTGTCTTCATGCTTTATCTTAGTTCGTCCATCTGCTACCGGTGAAAATGAAGTACTTGCTATGGGTGACTGTGCAATCAACATTACACCTACTGAAGATGAATTAGTTGAAATTTGTGGTGAAACAGCAGAATGTGCAAAGATTTTCGGAATTGATCCTCAGGTTGCATTCTTAAGCTACTCTACTCTTGGATCCGGTAAGGGTGAGGATGTTGAAAAAATGCGTAATGCAGCAAACAAGGCTAAGGCTAAATATCCTGATCTTCCTATTGAAGGTGAACTTCAGTTTGATGCTGCGGTATCTCCTAGAGTTGCACGTACAAAGTGTAAGGATTCTACAGTAGCCGGTCATGCAAATACCTTTATCTTCCCTGATATCAATGCCGGAAATATCGGATATAAGATTGCACAACGTATGGGTAACTTTGAAGCATATGGTCCTATCCTGCTTGGATTAAATGCACCAATTAATGATTTATCACGTGGATGTAATGCAATCGAGGTTTATTCTATGGCTATCATCACAGCAGCACTTGCATAAAAAGAAAACTACAGTAAATAAGAAAAATGCCTTTGGTTGATATATTTTACAACCAAAGGCATTTTTTATCATGTGTTAAACAAGTTTTTTCGTACATGCAATTGCCAGTGAACCAGGTCCAATGTGGCACGATACGCTTAATGATAAGTGATCCACATAAGTCGGATAGAAAGGAAACATCTCATGCAACTCTTCTTTAAGCTGATTTGCGGCTTCTTCATTCTGTGTGTGAGCAATTTGCAGATAAATCTGATTATCCTCTGAAACACCACCAAAACGTTTTTCGATATCATTTTTTATGGCAGTCATCATAATTGATTTTGCCTGATTAACAGTTCGTGCTTTTGCAAATGCGTCAAGCTTTTCTCCTTGAATCTGAAGAACCGGTTTTAAACGGAGTAATGTTCCAAGGGCTGCAGCAGCCGGAGTCACTCGCCCGCCCTTCTTTAGATAATACAAGGTATCGATCATGATATAAATGCTGGAATTAAACTTGTCTGCTTCCAGTATTTCTTTTATTTCGCTACTGTTTTTACCATTTTGAACAAGTATAAGAGCATCTAAAACAGATTGTCTCTGAGTAACAGAAATACGCTGATTATTGACAACCTGTACCTTACCTTCGTAATCCTGTGCAAGCATCATTGCTGTCTGACAGGAACCACTTAAACCGCTGGACATAGGAATATGAACAATCTCATCATGAGTAGTCAACAGATTATCCCACAATTGAATAATAGAATCCGGTGAAGGTTGTGATGTAGAAATATCAGCATTATCCGCCAGTCGTTTATAAAATTCATCGCGGCTTAATGTAATTTCCTCATAAAAAGTCTCGCCATTAATCATAAAAGGCATTGGAATAACACTGATTCCTAATTCCTTTGCTTGTGCCTGGGTAATACCGCTATTACTGTCGGTAACAATTGCAATTTTTGCCATATTATATGGTCCCCCTAATTCTTATAAACTAAAATAAATTTCAGGAACATTATATTAACCTCTTTATTCTACTGTCAGATGTTAATAAAGTCAACACCCGATGCAATATTTGATTCATAGTATTGCCAAAAATATTGGTATTCCTGACTAGATATTGTTTCTTTTGTATTATGCATATTATATAAATACGTCGCACATTCTTGCGCTGATTGTAATATGGAGGCATCCTGATAAATATCTCCCAAACGGAAACCGAGTTGTCCACTCTGACGTATGCCGAAAAGATCACCAGGACCTCTAAGGCGCATATCTTCAGAGGAAATATAGAAGCCATCATTTGATTTGTTAAGTACTTGCAAACGTTCCAATGTATTTTGTTGCTTCGTTGTGCTGACAAAAATACAATATGACTGGTGCTTCCCTCTTCCAACTCGTCCACGAAGCTGATGAAGCTGAGCAAGACCAAAACGTTCTGCATTTTCAACCATCATTACAGTAGCGTTTGGAACATTAATTCCAACTTCGATTACTGTTGTTGAAACCAGTACATGAATATCACCACGTGCATATTCTTCCATAATGGTGTTTTTCTCTTTTGGTTTCATTTGTCCATGAAGATATGCAACCTTTATAGAATTTGGTAATGCATTACGAAGCTTTTTGGTGTAATCAATGACATTTTCCAGCGCTGTCTGACTGTCATCTTCATCCTCAGAGGCTTCTACCATTGGACAGATTACATATGCCTGTCTGCCATTAGCAACCTCTTTTGCAATAAACTCATAAGCCTTTTTGCGATAATCTGTTCCAACAACACAATTCTTAATGGGAAGTCTGTTTGCCGGAAGTTCGTCCATAACAGAAATGGATAAATCACCATATAGAATGAGTGCAAGC
>JALEWA010000178.1 GCA_022788085.1 Lachnospiraceae bacterium | reverse complement strand
GATGAGAATACTTTTTAAGTTCCGGATAGGCATGTGCAGGAAGCATTTCGCCATGTGTATAGATGTTAATACCTTTTCCCTCTGTCTGTTGCAACAACAGCTGAAGATCTCTCAGATCATGTCCTGAAATGACAATAAACGGACCTCTTTCTACGGTCAAAGACACCTCTGTAGGAACTGGATGACCATAAGTTTCTGTGTTTGCCTTATCAAGAAGTGCCATACATTTAAGATTCGCTTCTCCAACTTTCATTACGACAGGCAGAAGCTGTTCCATATTCCAGTCTTCTCCTACAGCAAACAGTCCCTCATAGAAAAAATTGTTTACTTCCTCATCTGAATAACCAAGCACCAGTGCATGATAAGCATAAGCTGCTACACCCTTCAGTCCAAACAAAATCAACGATTTAAGGGAACGGATATCCTCATCATCAGTCCAAAGTCTGGTCATATCGTATTCATCGTTTCTGCCACAAGGAGATGCACAACCACTACATCCGGGGATAAGAGCTTCCCTTTCCTGTCTGACTGTCTCAATTTGTGACAGAATCGTTTCTTCGTTAAAATTCACATTAGTCAAAGTCGTGAACAACCCTTCAATCATCGCCTTATGAGTGGATGATGTCGGTTGATGACCATCGGAAGCTCTGGCAAGACCAATCAAAGCTCCTGTAAGTTCATCCTGCAACTTGGCTACATCAGCACTTTTACCACATACGCCAACTCTACCTGTACAACCACCACATCCTGCGGTCTGTTCACATTGAAAACAAAACATATTATTGCTCATTATTTTCTCTCCAAAATCTTTCTAAAATACTTGTTGTACTTGATGTTACGATCCTATTCTAATATTCTGGCAAAAAAATGTCTGTTGTAATTCCAACACAGGACAATGTTTTGCAAAAAAGAATGGAAAGCTTACTTGACATCGTTATAAAAGGATGTATAATGGAATATGTAAAGTGAACTTTACATTTCAAGAGAGGTGATTGGAAAATAATGAAAAATAAATTGGAGGAATTGAGAAAAGCAAGAGGAATCAAGCAAGAAGAATTAGCGGATGCAATGCAGGTTTCAAGACAAACAATAGGGTCGTTGGAGAATGGAAGGTACAATCCATCGATTTTACTGGCATTTAAGCTTGCGAAATACTTTGAAATGTCTATTGAAGATATATTTATTTATGAGGAGGAATCAGAATGAAGAAAGCAGATTGGGTGATTACATTAATAGGAGTTACTATGTTAGGGATCGGACTGTTTATGACAAAGACAATAGAAAATGCACAAGGAATCCTTTTGACGTTGCCGTATGTGCTCGTGGGAACAGGATGTGGAATTTTTGGATATGGAATGAGTAACATAGTATCCAAAAAAGCAATTTCAAAAGATTTAGATTTGGAAAGGCAGCTTGAAATAGAAAAAAATGATGAGCGTAATATTGCGATTTCAACTAAGTCGAAAGCAAAGGCATATGATCTCATGACATTCCTGTTTGGTGTATTAATGTTATCGTTTGCTTTGATGAATATTGATATGGCAGTTATCTTACTTTTAGTAGCAGCGTATTTGTCAGTCCATATTTATGGAATCTATTATTGAATAAAGTACGAGAGAGAAATGTAAAGCAGGTATATGAAAATGACAATAAAGATGTTTGATGATTTTTTAGACAATGACTTAAATGAAGAGATTTGGTTTCCCTTTTATTTACCACAATGGAGCAGTAGAAAGAATGCTGTTGCTACATATCGGATAAAGGAAAGTGTATTGACATTATATATTGCAGATGATCAAAAGCCGTGGTGTCCGTCAAGAATGAAGCAAATCACTTTGATATTGATTATATTAAAGTGCAGGATAGAAATGAAGCAAATATTGTGGCGGAGTAAACATGAAAATAAAAGATTTATCAAAGAAATATAGAGTACGCAAATTAAGTTTTAACAGCATTGAAGAAGTTTATCATTTATGTAGTAAAAATACGATGTACTATGAATATTGCCCACCGTTTATTACGATGGAGGGTGTGAAGGAAGACATGGAAGCACTCCCGCCGGGAAAAACTTATGAAGATAAATACTTTATTGGATATTATGAGAAGGAAACACTGATAGCAATTATGGATTTGATTGCCGGATATCCAAATGACAGTACAAGCTATATTGACTTATTTATGATGAATGTATCATTACAGGGAAAAGGGATTGGGACAACCATCATTCTGGAACTGTGTGATTATTGCAAAGCGCAGGGATATGAGCGAAATCTTTCATCTATACAATAATTGAGTATCTAAATCTCCGATATTTTTTCAGATTTAGACACTCAATAAATTTATCATGAAATTTCTATTCCAATGTTTCAACTATAAAACATATACTTTCACTGTAAAAATCAAACTTCATAAATAGAAGCTAACGCCATAATTCTACGTCGAAATTCTTCTCGAATATGAGGAGGTCCCAAGCACTCGCATTTATTACCAAAGCTTAAAAGCATATCATAGTAATAATCTTTTTCTATAAATGGAAATTTTACAATGTAATGTGATTCATCCTCAAGAGCAAACTGTTCATAAGCGCAATAATCAAGTACTCTGTCCATGATGGATATGTGAATGCGAAGTATAATTGTTTTCTGCATTGGTGCAATTATTTCATCGATTTCTAACTGAGGTTTTTGATATTCTCGAGGTATAAAGGTATCTTCTTCCATATATAGACTTAAGATACGTGATAATCTGAATAGGCGAAAATCACTTCTCAAATAACAATAGCCCTGAAAATACCAATGGCTGTTTTTGGACACAAGCTGATAAGGTTCCACGGTTCTCTTGGATTGGTTTCCATGATGGTCTATATATGAAAGTGTTAATAAGCGGTCCTCTTGTAAAGCAGTTTGAATTGTTTCCATATAGGGCTGTATGTTTCGGTTACTCATCCATGGACTTAAATCAATGTAAATCTGATTGGCTTTTACTTCAATATCTTTTGCCCGGTCAGCAGGAATAAAACTTTTGACTTTTGCCAGAGTGTGAACCAGTTCATCTCCGTGGACAACATTGGAAAGACTGGAAAGTCCCATTAATAGAGTTGTTAAATCAGCTTCCTTGAAAACATTTTTATCAATCTTATAATTAGGCATAATCTCAAAGCCACCACCTACACCTGATGTAGAACGGATAGGGATACCTGCCATACAGATTGCGTCAATGTCCCGATAAATTGTACGAGGAGATACCTCAAACATATCAGCTAATTCCTGGGCACTGATGCGTTTTTTGTCTAGAAGAATCATTATAATACTGACTAATCTATCAACTTTCATAATTAGCTTATGTCTCCTATCTATATTTTATATTTATTATAGTATGAATTGTTGACATACATGTGTCAACAATAGAAGTGTATGATGACAAAGAAACATAGTTATGACAAAAACCATAGGAGGAGAGTAAAAAATGTCAGTAATTTATATTTATGTTCTGGATACATTAGCAGACTGGGAAATTGGACATGTTATTTCAGAATTAAATTCCGGACGATTTTTCAAAAGGGGGGCTAATCAGGTTTCGCTTAAATATGTTGCCTGCTCTAAACAATCTATTACAACCATGGGAGGATTGACTATAGTGCCTGATTGCGAAATCGACGATATTGTTATGAATGAAACAAGCATTCTTCTTTTACCAGGTGCAGATACATGGAATGATTCCAAGCACACAGCTATCATTGAGAAGGCAAAACAATTGCTAAATATTGGTGCAACCGTGTGCGCCATATGTGGAGCTACTACTGCGCTTGCAAAAGCAGGAATACTTGACAACAGACCTCATACAAGTAATGGAGCTGGCTTTCTTGATATGTTTGTACCTGAATATTGTGGAAAAAGCTATTATAAGGATTGTTTATCAATTGCAGATGAAAACCTTATTACTGCAGGATGTACAGGAGCTCTTCTTTGGACAAAACAGATTCTTGAACGAATGAATGTATTTGAGAAGGATGCTTTGGATGCTTGGTATAATTATTTTCGTACTGGTGAGCCACAATACTTTTTTAAACTGATGCAGGAAGTGAACCAATAAATTCGTAAATTTAATAGCAACACTGATATTCTGGATATATATACCGATTGAGTAGAATGTGCAATCGAAAAGAATTAATAATATATAACATATAACATATGTTCTAAAATAATAAGAATTCAAAAAGTACTGCTTCGGTAAAGATTATTTCATATGCACAAAAATGAGTATAATTAACACAAATATGAATAGATATAATCCATCCGATGATTTATAATGGGCATAAAAAGTCAAAAGAATCATCGTATCTATAATGGATTTCACGAAAAAGAAATAACAGGGGAGAATATATCATGAATCAGACATTGATTATTTATACCAGACAAGCAGTTAACAACATTATCTATGATCCAAGATTAGCCTACAGCATGCATTTGGCATACGTGAATGAACAAAATCAAGCAAAAGCCTTCAATCATAATTCAGGGGTTTTCTTTGTCAAAGCCACAGAAAATGCAGATGGTTCTTTAAATCCGAAGAGTTTGGAGAATCCATATGTTTTTAAAACAAAGCAGGGAACTTATGGCATTCTGGCCACCCGCATCGAAGGGGATGGTGGAGAAGATGCAGAAAGCAAGGAGCATCTAGTATATGCAGAAACCAACGACTTTATCCGATATGAGGAAAAAGGTCTTATTTCTATTCATGACGCAGCACTTTCCAGGGAAATCAATGCCTATTTTCAGGAAAGAGAAGCAAGAGTGACAGAATGTAAAAAATATGATTTTTCTGGTATTGAAGGAATTGTATGCCATCAGGTCATTACTATCACAGATTCCCAAATGGCATATTTACATCAAAAATTATTAACTCCGGAAATGGTAGAAGTCAAAGTTCCAAATTTCATTCAACTTCATACAAAAGAGGATTTGGAGCACCAATTTGTAGATACCATTTTTTCAGATGGAACCATTGTTCCCAAAAAGATTACCATGGATGCTAACCAGATTGACTTCACACGACCTGGCAAATATACAGTTAATGCTACTTTAACACAGATGCATTTTAAGAACCCAATTGCCATCCATCGTGCTGATCCGGATGTTACCTTCTGGAATGGAAAGTACTACTTTATCGCTACCAATGACGCTGATCATAACCATACGCTCTATATCAGAGAATCCGATACCTTAGAAGGGCTTGCAACCGCAGAGGAGCACCTAATCCTGGATAGTGATACCTATGATAATATCAAGGGCTTGCTTTGGGCACCGGAATTCCATGAAATTGATGGACGTTTATACATTTTCCATGCTGCAACCAGAGAAGAATTCTTTGCAGAGGAAAGTAGACTGATGACGCTAAATGAAGGCGGCAATCCCCTTAACCGTGAGGACTGGTCCAGACCGGAACGTATTGTACGCATGGATGGTTCTGAGTTGTGTGAAGAAGGCAAAGAAATCACACTGGATATGACCTGTTTCCTATGGGAAGGAGATTACTATGCCATTTGGTCACAGAGACAATTTTTGCCAAAGGATCTTGGAGCATGGCTTTATATCGCCAAACTTAACCCGAAAAAACCTTGGATGCTTGCCTCTGAGCCAATTGTTTTGTCAAAACCAAACTACGGATGGGGCAATAATCATACCTTTGTAGAAGAGGGACCTTTTGCTCTTATAAATGGAGATACTCTGTATATTACATTTTCTGCCGCTGCAGTAGATGTCAGCTATGTGGTAAGTTATCTATCCATTCGGAAAGGGCAAGATCTCTTAACCCCATCCAACTGGTTTAAGAACAATTATCCAATTCTCACAGCCAGAAGTGTTGCAGGAGAGTACGGTACAGGTCACAATGCCTATGTCATCGATGAATCAGGCACTGTTTGGAATACCTATCATGCCAGATTTGGTACCGATGCTCCAAGAAGCAGTGCCATCAGGCGAGTGCATTTTGATGTAGATGGAGCGCCTATGTTAGATGTAACAGAGGAATTGGATATCAAGGAGTCTCTAAAAAACATAAAAGTTGTTGTAGAAGTGAAATAAAAATATGATGACTCTAACACAACCATCCTTCAGATATTTTATCAAAAACGCAAGTATATGTTAAAAGGACAGTATGGTAAACAATGAATTAATCAATAAAGCAATTGAATATATTTTTGAGCATATCGATGAAAAACTGACTGTGGATGAGGTGGCGCAACATTGTCATATGTCAAAGTATCATTTTTCCCGTCTTTTTAAGCAAGAAGTAGGGGAAAGCCTGTATTCTTTTATCAAGCATAACAGAATTGCGCTTAGTGCAGTGAATCTTAAGGTTTACAAAGAGAAATCTGTTACGGATGTAGGACTTGACTGCGGATATTCAGCATCCAATTATGCAACAGTATTTAAGGAACAGTTGAAACAGTCTCCGGTGCAGTTTCGTCAAGAACGATGTTGGAGTGATGGAAAAGTTCCGCATCCATTTTTTGACGTGGAATTCGGGTATCTGAAATCTTTTGATGATTATGACAAAAACATCACCATAACGCAATTACCGGAAAGGAAAATATACTATCGTAGATTTATTGGCAGCTACGCTGAATTAAAAAAGCACTGGATTCAGTTTATGGCAGACAATGAGAGGTTTGTAACAGAGGAAACCTTATGAATTGAGCGCTCTTTCTCAGATCCTGATATTGTGGAACTTGACCGTTGTATCTGTGATGTTGCGATGACTGTTACCGAACAAGTGGAAAAAAGGATAGCTACTGATATTTCTAAAGAAATGCACCTTCAATCAACAAGTAGTATACCTGGTGGTAAATATGCTGTTTATCGCTTTCATGGTCATAAGAAAGATATTTATACAGAGTATCAGGGACTGTTTACAGTATGGTTACCGCAGTCAGGTTATGAACTAAAATGTGGCGAATTATATGATGTAATTCGTAAGTTTAACAGCGAAGCTGATATTCTGGAGCTGGATATATGCATTCCGCTTGAGTAGAATGTCCCTTTGAGAAGAAATTAAAACTTTAAAACACCAGTTCTAAAACAGCAAGAATTCAGAAGTATATAATTATGAAATGAGGTATCCTCTTTTTCGTACATACAACACGAAAGGGAGGATTTTTTTATGAATCTGGAAAGAATTCAAAAAGAAGGAACAAAAATGATGATACAGTTTGCAATTCCATGTGTGATAGCCATGGTCTTAACCTCTGCAATTACTCTTGTGGATGGTTACTTCATTGGGAATTATGTAGGAAAGGAAGGAACTGCGGCGGTAAATTTAGGCTTACCCTTACTTTATTTTTACTTAGGCGTAGGTATTATGATTGGAGTTGGTGGAATTGCCCAGGCGGGAATAGCACTTGGTGGTGGTTTGTTTGAGAAATGTAATCAGATATTTCGAGAGTCAATTGCACTTACAGCACTTGTTACAGTAGGAGTAACGATTCTGGCGGCTGTTGCATTTTATCCGGTGACATCATTACTGCATATTGATGAAGTGACATTAACATACTTTCAAAGGTACTATTTCATCATTATTTTCGAATTACCGCTTTTAATTATCAATAACAATCTGGGAATGTTTATGCGAGGCGAAGGAAAACCTCAGGTTAGCATGTTGATTAGTATACTAAGTTTAATATTAAATACGATTTTAGACTTTCTTGCTGTAAAAGTGTTGCATTTAGGAATTTCAGGAGTTGCTGTATCTTCACTCATTTCCGTGATGATTTGCCTGATTATTTCCGTGATGTTTTTTGTCAAGGGCTCTAAGATGTATCATTTTGGTAAGTTTCAATTTCAAAAAGAGGATGTAAAGCAGATTCTATTGAATGGCAGTTCTGAACTAATTGGTGAAATGTCTATGTGTATTACCATGGCAGCTTATAATGCAATCATTCTGAAAATATCGGGAGTATCAGGTGTTGCGGCATTTGCAGTAGTGGGATATGCATCTTATCTTGTACAAATGATCATCATTGGAATTGGACAGGGAATGACTCCACTGGTCAGCTTCGTTTATGGTGCAAAGGATATATTTACAGGCAGAAAACTTTGTAAGGCAGCCACAGTAGTCAGTACCATTGTTGGAACCATTACCTTTATCGTAATGGTACTTGGAAGAAATAGCTATAGTCATTTCTTTATCAAAAATTCTGAGATCATACAGATGATTTCTTCAGGAATTCTGATTTTCGCTGTTTCTTTCATTTTAGAAGGTATCAATACTATGGGTTCATTCTATTACACCGCCATAGGATTTGCAAAAGAGTCAGCAATCATCTCCATGGCTCGTGGACTTGTGATTCTATTGATTGCTTTACTTGTTCTTCCACAGTTCCTTGGAATGACGGGTGTATGGTTGGTAGCACCGGTAACAGAGGCTATTACGGCAATGATTTGTCTACGATATTATACAAAAGGTCTTGACATAATCATGTGAAATAGTCTGAAAATAAGTTAATTGCCAAGTAATAATTGTAATTATATGTGCTATACATAATTGACAAAAAATGGTATCTATGTTAACCTTAGTAAGAAAACTAACAGTATTAGGTTGTTACCCGTGGTTTTTATGGCTACGGGTTTTTTTGATTAAGAGGAGGCATATTATGGAAATAAGAATAACCGATGATGGCTCAGAAAAAGATATTAACGAATACTGTTTGCATAAATAAATTGTAGTTTTCCTTGTCGTTATATGGTTATTTATGGGGTGTTACACCGATAATAGTTTTTTCTTACTTTATCGTCGTTAAAAAACATCGTTTTTTGAGTTGTCAACATCGGGATTTACATATTATGTAAAAATCGTTGTTCATTTTTTTAATTTGGAAGAAAAATTGCATCGATAAAAGAGTTAGAAAGCATTTTCGGGGTAAGCAGTTTTCAAAGAACACCGATATCACTAAATAGGAGTCATTTCGATGTCAGATTAGATTTAGTTGGAATTTATGGAGGGATATTCGTATCAGATAATAGATGAAAAAACTTGGGAAAGGGCAATGTACTGCATGGTTTTTAGAAACAGTGTTGAACCTGCTTTTTGTGTAACATTCGAAGCAGATGTTACAAATTATAAGCGTATGGTCAAGGAACAAGGATTATCATTTACATTGGCTATGGTATATGCAGTTTGCAAGTGCGCAAACATAATAGAAGCCTTTCGTTATCGTTTTGCAGACGGACAAGTGGTTCTTTTTGATAAAATAGATACCGCATTTACTTATTTGAATAAGGAAACCGATTTATTTAAGGTAGTAAATGTTCCAATGATAGATGATTTGAAAGAATACTGTAAATTGGCATCAAAAACAGCAGATGAACAGAAAGAATATTTTACAGGACCACTAGGAAATGATGTTTTCCAATGTTCGCCTATGCCGTGGGTTACATACACTCATATATCACATACAAACTCTGGAAAGAAGGATAATGCAACACCTCTTTTTGATTGGGGGAAATACTATGAAAAAGATGGAAAAGTTATGA
>JALEWA010000140.1 GCA_022788085.1 Lachnospiraceae bacterium | reverse complement strand
GTATTTTCTGACACTGCTTCAGCTTATGCTTTTTTTAATGAAGGTGATACATCTGGAATATTGAATCTTGTTGATGATTCTGCTTATCCAAATTTTAAGAAAGCAGCTCCATCAGCTCATTCTACTCTCTCGACTAATATTGATAAGTGGATGAATAAAAATCCATCCATTGATGATTTTCCGGATGCTGTTCCTGATCTTCTTGATGTCTCTGATACTGTTGCTGGAACAGGTGATGCAGTTCCGTCTATTGATGATGCGATTGCAGAGAAAGCTGGTGTTGATCCAGGAACGGATTCAGATACAGATACAGGAACATCAATAAATTATATGGGTATCTTGGGAAAGATACTGAATGCAATATTATCTTTACCTAAAAGTATTTGGGAGTTTTTTACTGATCCATTAGGTGTTATTTTGCAGGATTGGCAGGAATTATTGCAATGGCTAAAAGACTTTCAGTTGTGGCTTGCAAATTGCCTTGCTGATTTATTAGAAGCGGTTACAGGATTAGGAGAACCTAAAAATCCATGGGGTACTATAGATGGTTCTGGAAGTGGTTCGGACTCTTCTGGTAGTGGAACCGTAAACCTTTTAAACGGTATCTTGTTACTTGTATATATTTTGTTTAAATTACTACAGATATTTTTACATTTGTTGGAATTTATAATTAATATATTCAAGATTCCGGCAACGCCTGGATTCATAACCGGAGATTTTGCAATCGGTTTTGAATTTATAAAAACTGTGCAGCTCTCTCCTTTGAGTATATCGGTTTATGATTTTCTGATGGGACTAATACATATTCTTGTTATATTCAGCGTTGTAAAAGTATTGAAAAAGCATATTGATAAATTGCATATATAGAGGTGTTCTATGAATCTGATTGAAGAATTAGGTAATGCAGGGAATAAATTATTGGATTTCTTCCAGAATTTTATAGATATGATAACTACTGCTATTGTGGCTTTGAAGTCGTTCTATGATATGCTGGATGAATTTGATCAAAGAGTTGTGGCTATGGTAGATAACTGTGGAGCAACCGAGTTTGATGGTCTTCCTGTTGTGGAAGCAATAAGTACATTTCATTATGTTGTCGGGGATGTAATCTTTTACTTGATATATCTTGTTGTATTGTTTGGCTGTCTTTGGACAATCTTTAAGCTTGTATTGTTGATTTATGCAAAAGTAAAAGAATTTATGTCACAGCTTACAAGTGGAGTAACCAGTAAAGCACAGTTTTCTACTGTGTTGACTAAAATATTTAAATTATAGGTGTTAAATGCGTGGCGATTATTTTGTTTATTACCCTTATTATCTGTATAATAATTGGCTTAAATTACATGGGTTCTGCATGTATCGCCGCCAGGCACTCCGGAAATGTAAAAATGTATCTCATAACTTTTGCTGCAGCTTCCGGATCTGCATGGATAATCAGAAAAATTGAGATACAGAAAGGCTATTAATGAAAAACAATTTGTATGAATTTTTG
The DNA here is from genome assembly GCA_022788085.1 of Lachnospiraceae bacterium. GTDB lineage: Bacteria > Bacillota > Clostridia > Lachnospirales > Lachnospiraceae > COE1. Next base: position 5,278 of record JALEWA010000140.1, on the reverse strand, counting down.
TTTATAATAGGATTTTTTATCTTAGTTATAGCTTATTCTTTGATGTGGAAAAACGCAGATAAATTTGATTATATTTTTAGATTTATGAAGGTGTAAAGATGGATTTGATTAAATTGATTTTATTCCTGGTATCTATGACCTTTGTTGTCATAGGCCTGTTGATTGGTTTCTTTATCGGTTCCGGTATTATTAAAGTAAATGTAGTTATCATATTTGCTATATTGGGCTTCCTGCTTTATATGGCGCTTAATTACTACTGTAATAAGTTTAGGGAGCAAATTGATAATTCCTGATTCAATCAGGATATAGGAAATATTTAATACGTATATAAATTGGCCATTTATATAAATTGTAACTTGTTAACTTGTTTTTGTAGAAAGGAATTGGAGAAAATGGGAGCTTTATTACTTACTGATACCGCTGCTACGTTAGAACTTAATTTTGATCCAAGTCAGATGTTCGCGTACACAAATGTTATTACAGGTTCCATGATGCCTCTAGTTTATATCAGTGCTGGTTTTGCATTAGGCTTTACTATTATTTACGCTTTAAAGAATGCATTCTCCGGCGGCGTAAGATTATAGGAGGTGGCCAGATTGGAAGAAAAAGAATCTACTGCTCAGTCAGAGGTCTCTCATGAAGCAGATCAGGATTCCAATGTACAGGATTCAGGAAGAGATAATAATGAGTCTAAGGTACAGTCTTCTGCATCCGGTCAGGAAAGTGAAAAGGAAAACAAGGAGGATTCTGAGGAGAAGTCTTTGGACAGCTCTTCGGAGTCTTCCGAGGATTCTCCTTCGCCTGTAGAGGATGAAAAGGAAGATAAAACAGAAAATAACACAGAAGAGGATTCTGAAATTGATTCTGAATCATCTGAAAGCTCTGAGAGTGATTCTGAGGAAGAAAGTACCGAGGATATTACAGAAAGTGATTCTGATTCGTCTGAGGGCGCTGAGAGCGATTCAGAAGAGGATTTAACAGAAGAATATACCACGGAAGAAATAACGGAGCCTATGACCGTCATGATGTTACAGGATGGTTCTGTAGTAGCATATGCGAATGATGGTTCAGTATACCAGCTCTATGATACATATGAGGAATTCATGGACTCTCCTGTATATGTAACACGTTATGAAAATGAGATTTTAAATAGATTAGAGTTTATACAGTATGCGCTTGCTTTGCTTGTGGCTCTTATTTTTTTACTCATTTTCAAGAAAAAATAGGTCGTTTTTTGCTTAAGGAAGGATGTGAAAGCATGGAGCTGTTAACGTGGTGTTGCTATTACTTCGCTGCTATCGTTGTGTTTAATGTATGTCTTAATGCTGTAGCAGCTGCTACCGACTTGGTAAAAGTTAAAATAGTCAGCAAGATTTGATTTTGAACGAGGATGATAAAAATGTATGGTATAGAAATTAACGCATTTAATTATGCGGCTGTGTTCGGTGTAGCGTTTGGCATGTATATCATAGCAAATATAGATGTAATTGCCCGGGAAGCCGTTACGTTCGTGAAAGGATGGAGAGAAGTAAGATGATATATCAAATTACAGACGCGGGTGTGCGTACCGGTAAGAATTTTAAGGATTTTAATAACAAGTATCATATTCTGCTGGAAGAGTCTGAATGTACTCCCTGCGGCGGTGATTTTGTTGTTTATTGTAACAATCAGGATTTGGATTTTTTGCAGGATAAAGCCAGGGTAAGCAATATCATGTTTGGGAATTTCTTCCGGAAAGATAATTCCGCGAAGATATTCAGCATCGTGAATATTATCTTAACGGCGCTGATCCTGTTTACAAAGTGAGGTGTGAATTATGGCGGATATCGACTTTCAGAAAATTCTGGACGGAATGAGTGCAGGCAATCAGAGCAATGATCCTATTCGTTCCATCTATGACATCCTGCCGACGTATGATGATACTCAGCAGCATCTACTCTTTCAGGCGTTCTACTTCATCGAAAAATACGACCTTGAAGATATGCGTGCTATGTTCTCTACGTTCGACGGTGTCATGGGGAAGAATAAGAATCTTGGCCTGTTGTCAAGTAAAGTCCTCCAGAATCTTCTGAGCGCATATACACAGAATGAATACCTGCGTGGAATAAAGGTCAGCACGTTAAATAATGTCAGCGATGTTCAGCAGACTTGATATGGCGTAACCGTGTATGTTGTCCTGCAAATTTTCGTCTGCACTCCCCTGCTTCCTTAAACCGCCCATAAATGCCTTGGAAGGCTGGCACAAAGCACTTAATGAGATGGCACATCAGTGACGATCGAATTTAGTGCGACTGACTGGTCGTGGAAACTATCCTGAGTCTATAAAGCAGATATAGTGAAATCTTATGGAAGCGGGAAGAAGCAAACGAACGAAAACAACGGCATCCTCGGAGCAATTCAGCGCCGTGGCGTAGGCATACCTGCTACGCTTACGGCGAACGGGTTGGGTGCGCCGGGTTTAGGGGCGCTGCAAGGGTTCGGACTCCGCCGGGCTGAGGCATACCAGGGTGCGGTAGCGTAAAAATCTATTTACAGGCTCGGGTTAGCGGCTTAGCGGGTGAGAGCAGGAGCTTGCGGGAGTGAACACGGGAAGTTTAGCAAAGGAGTGAAAAAGATATGCCTGGTGCTATTATGGGCATCTATGGCCAGCAACGTTCGGGTAAGACGTTGATAGCCTATAAATTAGTAAAGTCGATGTGTGAGCTTGCTCATCGGCAAGGTGTAGATCTGCGTGTCTACACTAATCTGTATTGTCCTAAAGATGTTGGTTGGAAATACGTAAACAGTATTGATGAACTTCCTCTGGATCTGCAGCCGAAGATAGTCCTGATAGATGAAATCTATAACGGCTGCGATGCACAGGATTACAGGAAGCTTAAAGACATTTCCATCTTCATCAACACGATTGGTAAACAGAACTGTCTGTTCGTGTTTACCTCGATTGATGCGCAGATGGTCTATAACCGCATCCGTAACCAGATGACCGTCTGCGTGCTCGTAAAGAGCAGCGCGACACATATACACTATAAATTTCTGTATATGTCTACCGGGAAGGAAGTGGATTTTATCGTGGAGAAGGACCAGGAGCTTTTCAGTAATGTATATTACGACACGGACTTCATTCCCCCAGACTTTGACTGGGGGATGAAGTCATGGAGGGAAAAACTCCAGTCCTTCTACGCAGAAAATTACGGTATGACAATCAATGTATAAAAACTCCCTCGAGGTCTGGCTGGATGCGTGCGCGCTTGCGCGCACGCAACAGGCGACCGGAGTGGTTACAGACGCAGCGTTATGTTGCCAAGGAGCGTGAGCGCGTCAGCGCTCACAGCTCCCAGAAGAAACGAGGCGCGCGCCAGCGCGATCGAGTTTCTTCCTATATACTTGACAATAGCAACATAACTTGGGTCACAAAAGAAAAGGGTATCAGTAATGTACAATTTTAAACTCAAAGAGTATAACAACGGTACATTGCAATTAACGTTTTACAGTAGTCCTATTCGCTTAAAAGAAGACCGTTATAAACCTTCTCAAGATGTTCAGGGTGATAAGTATTTTGATGAGCCTAGTCGATTTGGTGAGAATTGTGATAATTTGTACACGCTCAATCCTTTTGTATCTCTTGAGGATAGATATAAAGTTTCTATTATCCCTACAGAAAAAGAGGGTGCAGAACTTGACGAGTTGATATGTCTTACGGAGGAAGAGCTTGCTGATAAAAAGGATAAATCGTTAAGAAGTTCAATTAATAGATCTAAGAGAATGATATACGATTATGGTCGTTCGAATGTCTGGGATTGGTTCTTTACTTTTACATTTGCTCCGGTAAAGACGTTTGACAGATTCAATTATGAAGAATGCAAAACAAAAGTTACGGAATGGTTTCATAATGTCAAGAAAAGATATTGCAAAAATATCAAGTATTTGATTGTTCCCGAACAACATGAATCAGGTGCGTGGCATTTTCATGCTTTAGTATCGAATTGTGGATTTGAAGATCATGAGAATGGTCTGACATTTGTGAAAGCGGTGAATAACCAGCCTTGGCTTAAGATAGACGGAGAATATGTTTATGACGCAAAAGGGCAGCATGTCCCAAATAAGTATAAAGGTGAATTTCTTAGGACAAGCTACCCCGATGGAAACTTTATATACAACATTAAGGAATTTAAGAGTGGATTCTCCACAGCTACAAGAGTGACCGATACAAGAAAAGCGGTAACCTACATCGTGAAATATATTACTAAAGAGTTATGTGAAATAACAATGGGAAAACGTAGATACTTACCGTCTTGTAATCTTGAATTACCGAAAAAGTCCTATGTGATGTGTGGAGCAGACCACTTGGATACAATCCTTACAGAAATAGAATATAACCATAATGTCGAATTGTCAATTGACTGCATAAAAACGTACATTGTTGATGTTCCAAATTATTATAATGCGATAACTGTTTTTGAATTTAATCCTAAGGAAAAGCAGGTGCAAAATACGTGATGTATCTCATAATCGTTTCTGCAGGAACGTGATCCGGAATAACCGGCTTGAAAAATGAGATACAGGAAAGAAAAATAATGAATTTATATTATTTAGACAGAGTAATTAATAATCTTGCATCTAAGCAGAAACGTACATGTTCCGAACAAATACGCATGTGTGAAATGCTACAGGATGCAGAAGCTGCTGGATGTAAAATCCGTTATGATAAAAATACAAACCATTATGATATTGCCGGAGGTGAAAGACGTGAATGATCTAACATTACAGAAAGCTTATGAGTTATTTATAGAGTCCCGAAATGCTTACTGTGTTGATCCTACAGTAAAAAATTATAGCAATACGTTACGGTATTTCATAAATTTCATGAAAAGTCGCTACGATGCGAAATCTGATGAATTAGCTGTAAGCAATATCGATATACATGACTTGAATGCTTATTCTATTTTCTTAAAAAATAAGGTTCGCAATGACAATAATAATTATTGTGGACATAATGAAAATGTTTTGATTTCTTCCAGGACTAGAAAAGATTATCTAAAAGATGTTGTTGCTTTTCTCAATTTCCTTTTTGAAAACGAATACATTGAAAAGAATCCTGCTGACAGGTTTAAATTCCCCCGGGTGGAACCGCAGCCTATTGAACCGCTTACAATCCCGGAAGTAAACAAGATTAATGATTGTTATAACGAAGGTACTAAATTAGGTGCCCGTAATCTTGCAATTATTCATTGTCTGCTTGATGAAGGGATGCGTTCCGGGGAAGTCCAGCGCCTGCAAC
>JALEWA010000105.1 GCA_022788085.1 Lachnospiraceae bacterium | reverse complement strand
AAATTTCCTATGAAACAAAAAAGAAGTATTGCTCTCACAACACTTCTTTCCTGCTCTGTTTCTTATTTACAGATCAGCCACACAACTGCTGCCGATATCATAATCTGGATAATCGCAAACTTGAATACCGTCTGCGCATTTGACCATTTCTTATTCTTTCTTACGTGGTCATGCAAAGGAGTGCGCACCTTCGTTAAAATCTTAATGTGCAGAAAACGAAGAAGTGCAACCTTCACTAAGCCGATACCGCCATCTACCATTAAGACGCAGGCTACGAGAAGATAAAGGAATGGACTTCCCGTCTTCATCACAGCAATTGCAATAAAAAGTCCGATCGCTCTTGATCCGGCATCACCCATCATAAGACAGCTTGGTGTTGCGTTATACCATAAATATCCTAAGATACACGCAATAAATATGAGAATCAAATAAGCAAAATCCGGCGTAATATCTCTTGCCTGCATAATGATATATATGGTAGCCAGAGAAACACTTGCTAACGTACCGGATAATCCGTCTACACCGTCTGCACAATTTGTTACATTAATGGAACCCCATACAAGTGCTACCGCAAGAATACCGTACACAACAGGAGGCAGAGTAACGGTCTGTCCCGTTATGGAAATCAGGACATCACTTCCATTGAAATTCACATAAGTAAACGCTGTCATAACAGCAATGATGAGATCAAGAAGCCCTTTTCGAAGCTCTCCCCAGGAAACCTTGGCACAATCATCTAAAAAGCCAGTCATCATTGCTGCAACTACAAGTATCAGATAAATGATAATTTCTCTTTCCAGATTTCCAAAAATCAATGCTGCCGCCACAAATACCAGAATGAATATAAATCCTGCTCCTCTAGGCTTACCTGCAGAAAGAACTCCATCATGTGCATAAGCACGTCCATGATCCTGTGGAAGTTTATGAATAAAGGCACCAAGCAGGACACAGGTGACAAGATAGGCAAATGCTACACCTAAAAATCCTATCATACTATATTCAGAAACATTCAAAAACTGATTAATCATGTTTCAGTATCTCCTCTATTTTATATAATTAGTGTATGTACAACCCTTGAATATATGCATCTCTTCAAAGGTCGTTTCCGAACAGTTACGATTATATGCTTTATATAGGAAACTTGCAAGTTGAAAATAGATCTCAACATATTTACTCTTTATATACTAAACTGACTCTGGTACAGATTTGCATAAAAGCCATTCTGTGCAAGAAGTGTTTCATGATTACCCTGTTCTATCATGTTACCATCCTTCATAACAAGGATAATATCAGCCTCACGAATCGTAGACAAACGATGAGCTACAATAAAGCTTGTTCTTCCCTTCATCATAGTTGCAAATGCTTTCTGAATCTTTATCTCGGTTCTTGTATCAATCGAAGAGGTTGCTTCATCTAGGATAAGCATTGGAGGCAGACATAGCATAACCCTGGTAATGCATAGAAGCTGTTTTTGCCCTTGCGAAAGGCTTCCACCATCCTCGGTAATCACGGTATCATATCCCTGCGGCAGACGCTTGATAAAGCTGTGTGCATGAGCAGCCTTTGCTGCAGCAATCACCTCTTCCATCGTCGCATCCGGCTTGCCCATTACAATATTGTCCCTAATCGTTCCTGCCTTAAGCCAGGTTTCCTGTAACACCATGCCATAGCCTTTTCTAAGGCTCTCCCTTGTCATATCACGGATATCAATACCGTCCACTTTAATACTTCCCTGCTTCACATCATAGAAACGCATAAGCAGATTGATAATGGTAGTCTTTCCGCAGCCTGTTGGTCCTACAATGGCAACCCTCTGCCCAGGTTGTACCGTCAGGTTAAAATCCGTGATCAGCTTCTGTTCATCTGTATAAGAGAAGAAGACATGCTCCAGTGTAATCTGTCCCTTTGGTTCTGATAAACGAACTGCATTCTCAGAATCCGGGATCTGTGGCTCTTCTTCAATGAATTCAAAAACTCTTCCTGCACAGGCAAGCGCTGTCTGAAGCTCTGTAATAACACCGGATATTTCATTAAACGGCTTCGTGTACTGATTGGCATAACTTAAAAAGCTCGAAAGCTGTCCTACGGTAATACGACCTTTGATAGCAAGATATGCACCAAGAATACCAACACCTGCATAAACAAGGCTATTTACAAATCTGGTACACGGATTTGTGAGCGAAGAAAAGAAAATTGCCTTTACACTTGCTTTCTCCAACCTGTCATTAATTTCATCAAAGCGCTCTATTACCTTCTCTTCCTGTCCAAACGCCTTTACGACCTTCTCATTTCCTATCATTTCATCAATCAAAGAGGTCTGCTCGCCTCTTGTCTGTGATTGAAGCTTTGACATACTAAAGGTGCTTTTTGCAATAAAATTTGCAATGAAGAATGACACAGGTGTCAGGATTACAACAACAATTGTTGTCGTCACATTAATGGAAAGCATAAATAACAGGGTACCGATAATGGTTACAACTCCGGTAAAAAGCTGGGTAAATCCCATAAGCAAGCCATCTGAGAACTGATCTACATCGGCAATAATACGACTTACAATATCTCCATGTGGATGACCATCTATATATTTCAGTGGTAATATTTCAAGCTTCTTAAAGGCTTCATCCCTGACATCACGCACCACCTGATACGCAATTTTGTTGTTGCAGGCATTCATTAACCACTGTATGATTGCAGTCGCTAAAATGATAACTGCCATTTTCTTTAGAATGACAAAAATTCCTGCAAAATCAACGTGTCCCGGTCCTATAATACAATCGACAACATCACCGGTAAGAATTGGAATATATAAGGTAAGTGCAACGGTTACTGCTGCCATAACAATAGAAAGGAGCAGGAAAAATTTATATTTTCCAATATGGTGAAGTACTTTTTTCATAATTTGCTGATTATTTTTCATGATTTTCACCCTCCCCTTTCTTCTCATATTGCGAATAGTAAATCTCCTGATATACTTCATTTTGGGCAAGCAGGGATTCATGGGTACCAATACCTGCCACCTTACCATCATCCATAACAATAATCTGGTCTGCATACTGAATCGATGAAGTTCTTTGGGAAACAACAAAAACTGTCGTATCCTCTGCCATTTCCCGGATTGCCCGGCGAAGCTTTGCATCTGTTGCAAAATCAAGTGCGGAAGCACTGTCGTCAAGAATAAGAATCTGCGGTTTTCTAACAATGGCTCTTGCAATCGTCAGTCTCTGGCGCTGTCCACCAGATAGGTTCTTACCACCCTGCAGAATCTTAAATTCCAGTCTTCCCTCTTTCGTATCTAAGAATTCCTTTGCCTGTGAAATCTCAATTGCCTGTTCGATTTCCTCATCGGTTGCATCTTCATTGCCCCATAAAAGATTCTCACGGATAGAACCATGGAAAAGTACTGCCTTTTGCGGTACAATACCGATCATCTTACGCAGTTCCTTCGTGTCATATGTCTTAACATCCCTTCCGTTGACAAAAACGGTTCCCTTTGTTGCATCATAAAATCTTGGAATGAGATTCACAACAGAAGTCTTACCGGAGCCGGTACCGCCGATAATACCGATTGTCTGTCCCTTTTTCACGGTGAAATCAATATCGGTCAGGGATTCCTCACCACCTCCATGATAAGTAAGGCTTACATGGTCAAAACGAACCATATCATCTGCTGCACCAGGGGATGCTTCACCGAAAATAACTTCCTGGGAATTCTCTACTTCAAACACACTCTCGATTCTCTTTGCGCAGGCAAGTGCCTTTGTAATCTGGATAATCAGATTGGCAAGCTTGATCAGCTCTACCAGAATCTGTGACATATAGTTAACCAACGCAACAACAGCACCCTGTGTAATAATTCCTGCATCCACACGAATAGCCCCTGTCCAAAGAAGTACTACCAATGCTCCGTTTACAATAATATAAGTCACAGGATTCATAGCTGCTGATATTTTTCCTACAAACACCTGAATATGAAGGAGCTGTTCATTATCCTTCGTAAAACCATCTATCTCCTGCTCCTCCTTACAAAATGCACGAATCACACGAGCACCGGCAAGGTTCTCTCTTGTTCTTCCAAGTACCTTATCCAAAGCTGCCTGAACCTTCTTATACAAAGGCATGCTCACAATCATGATTCCAAATACAACAATTGATAGCAGCGGAATGGTTACCACAAAAATCAAAGCTGCCTTTGCATCCACGGTAAATGCCATGGTCATTGCTCCAAATACGATAAATGGAGAACGAAGCAATAAACGAAGTGTTAGATTGACACCGTTTTGCAATTGATTGACATCGCTTGTCATTCTGGTAATCAGTGTACTTGTTCCCATCGTATCAAGCTCTGTATAAGACAGGCTCTGAATGTGAGCAAATAACGCATGACGAAGCTTTGTAGCAAAACCAACTGCTGCCTTTGCACTAAAGTACTGTGCTGTTACAGAACAGGTGAGTCCAATTACCGCAAGTGCTACCAGAATAGCGCCCATTTTTATGATATAACCCTTGTCTCCATTGGCAATACCGGTATCAATGATTGCCGCCATAACAAGAGGAACAAAAAGCTCGAAGGATGCTTCCAGCATTTTAAATAAAGGTGCAAGAATCGTTTCCTTCTTATAAT
>JALEWA010000028.1 GCA_022788085.1 Lachnospiraceae bacterium | reverse complement strand
TAGATAGGGCATGGGTGTAAGTACAGCAATGTACTGAGCTGAATGTCACTAATAGGTCGAGGGCTTATCCTGGAAGGTAAGTTTGGATTGTTTGGAACGGAAGAAGAGAGAGATCTGTGTGTTCGGTTTTGAAGGAATACGATATATTCTAAAATATCAAAAAGTTTTATGGCGAGATAGCTCAGTTGGCTAGAGCACATGGTTCATACCCATGGTGTCGAGGGTTCGAATCCCCCTCTCGCTACTACTTAAAAAGTCGTGGAAGTGTTGGTTTTGCAACACTTTTTTTCATTTAATAGTGGCTATTACTTATTTGATTACGCCTGAATACTCTTATGTTTGCGGTAAATTTGATTTTTTCCTAGAGATAAAGGATTTATAAAATCTCATTTTGTGTGTTGATTCTTTTGGGTATAAGTGGTATTATTTATAAGTATTCAATTTGAACTATGAGCCGACTTGTTCTGCAAATCATTCCTTTTGAATTGCAGAATAGGTTGGCTGTTTTATTACAGGCAGATTTACAAGAATAATGTATTGAAGAGTGTGTAGTATGGGGAGAATGATTACAAATATAATAATGGAGGTATTGTTAAATGAATAACGGTACAGTTAAGTGGTTCAATGCACAAAAGGGCTATGGATTCATCACAAATGAAGGAACAGGAGAAGATGTATTTGTACATTTCTCTGCAATTAATTCAGATGGATACAAGACACTTGAAGAAGGTCAGAAAGTTACTTTTGATATTGAACAGGATCCTAAGAATAGCAAGAAGTTAAGAGCAGCAAATGTTACACTTGCTTAATAGGTGTTAAGATATATTTTTTACAGTTCTAGTGTACGATTAAGTCCGGCCATTATGAATATTTGTAACAAAATAGAGTCTTAAAAAGGTGTCATGCATAGCATGGCACCTTTTCTATGATATTATTTTTCTTAATTAAAAATATGTTTAGAACAGTTGGTCTATTCTATGCATTGCCTCTATTGTATTCTCACGATTTCCAAAGGAAGTGAGACGGAAATACTTCTGACCGTTCTTTCCAAATCCGGCACCCGGAGTACCTACTACCTGGGCGTTATTAAGCAGATAATCGAAGAAATCCCAGGAATCCATGCTATTAAGGCATTCAAACCAAATATAGGGAGAGTTTACTCCACCAAAGTAGCGAATTCCTTTCTTAGCAAGTCCATCAGCAATGATTTTAGCATTTTCCTGATAATATTTTATATTTTCATGACACTGAGCCATACCTTCTACACTGAAGGCTGCAGCTGCTCCTTTTTGCACGATATAGGAAACACCATTAAATTTAGTAGTCTGACGACGATTCCACATGGCATTAAGAGACATTTCGATTCCTTTAGAGCTTACAAATTTTAAAGCCTTTGGAACAATGGTGTAACCACATCTTGTCCCGGTAAAGCCTGCTGTTTTAGAAAGAGAACAGAATTCGATGGCACATTTTTTTGCACCTTCAATAGCAAAAATACTTCTAGGAAGTGATTCATCCGTGATAAAGCATTCGTATGCAGAATCGTATAAAAGGATCGCATCATTTTCCAAAGCGTAATCAACCCATTCCTTAAGCTGTTCATAATTATATGCTGCACCGGTAGGGTTATTAGGTGAGCAGATATAGATGATATCAGCATGTTTACTGTGATCCGGCATTGGAAGAAAATTATTTTCTGCATTTGCATCGATGTATGTAATGTTCCTTCCGTTCATAATGTTGGTGTCAACGTAAACAGGATAGACAGGATCAGGAATCATAATGACATTGTCCTGGGCAAATAAATCAGTAATATTTCCAGTATCGCTTTTGGCACCATCAGATACAAATACTTCATCGGCTTCAATAGAAACATTATTTCTGGCATAGTAGTCAACAATGGCATTTCTAAGAAAATCATAGCCCTGTTCAGGACCATATCCCTTGAAGGTTTCAGAACTTGCCATAGCATCTACTCCTTCATGCATCTGCTCAATCATTTTAGAACCAATTGGAAGGGTAACATCACCTATTCCAAGTCTGATAATTTTTTTCTCAGGGTGAGCCTCGGAATAAGCTTTTACACGATGATTTATTTCGGCAAACAAATAACTTTCTTTTAAATTTAAATAATTTTCATTTAACTTTGGCATAAGATACCTCCTCATAGTAGTAGTTCTTAATAGGAATACTAATATTATAATAGCTATGTGGTACAACTTTGTCAATCATAATCTTTTCATGTTCTAACAGTTTTCATTAGGAAGGCTTGGTTGATTTCTTATGTAAAGTGTGGTAAGTTTAAAGCGTTGGTATTAGAGAGGCGTAAGATGGATAAAACAAAAGATAGAAAACTGTTACCTGATATATTAAGAGGATTTGCCATAGCTTTAGTAGTACTGGGGCATTGCATACAGGAAGGCAGTGGAATTGAGTTCAAAAGTAATACAATGTATTTTTCTGATCAGTGGTATCAGTTTATTTATAGTTTTCATATGCCTTTGTTTATGTTGATCAGTGGTTATTTCGCATGGGACAGCATGGAAAGGGAAAAGGAAAAGCAGGGACAATGGAAGCTGCTTGGGAAAAGAAGTGTAGCACTGCTTGTTCCTATATTTGGATGGACTTGCTTTGATTATATATGTTGTTATTTGGAGCATGGAAGGACTCATCCTTTTTTTTGGTCTATGTCCTTATTTATAAAGAATTTCATTTTGAGTTTCTTTACAAATGCATGGTTTTTATGGGCAGTTTTTTGGTGCTTTTTGATTGTTTTTTTTATGCATTACTATTTCAAGGATTCTGTCCTTCTTTATGCGGTTGGTTTTCTGAGCTTATTTATTATTCCGGATGGTTTGGGGCTTGGTGCATATAAGTATATGATGCCTTATTTTATTACGGCTTTTTATTTCCGTGGGTGGCAGAAAAGGTTAGATGAAGGAAAAGTGAAATATAATGCATGGATAGAAAGAATCAATTATATTAGTGATTGGATTTGGATAATCGGATTGGGCATTATTTTTGCATTTCTTTTTATCTTTTTTGAAGAGAATTCATTCATTTATCTTTCCGGATACAAATTGATTGGAAAGAATGTTTTATTGCAGTTAGGGATTGATTGTTACCGAATGCTCATCGGATTTGCAGGATCTGGTTTCTTTATCCTTTTGTGGAGAAAGGTAAAAATCCTTGCAAGAGATTATACATTCCCTGTATTATCTGCATTAGGAAAAAACAGTTTGGGAATATATATGATATCAGGCTATCTTATTTTACAGGCAGGGGATATGTTTGGAGTATACTTTAGACAGAATCATTTTCTAAATACTTTGGAGGCAGTTCTGGTTCTGTTTCTTTCTCTTTGCATTACCGTTTTGCTGAAACGTATTCCAGTAATAAGATGGCTTGTAGGACGATAAGGAATACATTGGAAGAAAAGAAGTGGAAGTAATAAGATGGTGAAGTTGGAACAGGCTCATCAGGAGCATATTTTTAAACCAATCTATAATAGTAATTCAAGAATTTTGATTTTGGGAACATTTCCGTCAGTGAAGTCACGAGAAAATCAATTTTACTATGGACATCCGCAGAATCGTTTTTGGAAGGTACTTGCTGCCATTTTTGAAAGCGAGCCACTGACTACAATTGAGGAAAAGAAAGTATTTTTACTACAGCATCGAATCGCAATATGGGATGTAATTGCAAGTTGTGATATTACGGGGTCAAGTGACAGCAGTATTCGAAATGTCATACCTACTGATTTAAGGGTGATTTTGAATGAGGCAGACATTGCAGCTATCTATGCAAATGGTGCAACGGCGGCCAAATTGTTTCATAAACATCAGGAACCAATTGTACAAAGAAATATTATATGTTTACCTTCCACGAGTCCTGCAAATGCAGGATACTCATTGGAACGACTAATCGGAAGCTGGAAAGTGTGCAAAGATTTTTGCTCATAACTATGAAGACACTGAATAGTTACGATTACAAATAAAAAAATTGTTCAGAAGGAGATATCTATATGTTTGAAAAAGAGAAAGAGGATGCTACAAGAGTTGTAGAAGAATATCTTGAGCAGGCAAATTTACATGCTGGTGATTTAGTAGTAATTGGCTGCTCAACTAGTGAGGTCGCAGCGCATGGGATAGGTTCTTATTCGAATGCAGAGCTCGGTGAAGCATTATTCCTTGCTATAAGGGATGCATTTTATAAGAATGGAATTATGGTGGCAGCACAATGTTGTGAACACTTAAACAGGGCACTGATACTGGAAAGAGAAGTCGCAGAGAAATCAGGTTATGAAGAGGTTAATGTTGTACCGCAGCCCAAGGCTGGTGGATCACTAGCAACAGCTGCATGGAAGTATATGAAGCATCCTGTTGCAGTAGAAGAGATTCGTGCTAAGGGTGGAATTGATATTGGTGACACTTTGATTGGAATGCATTTGAAGGCGGTTGCAGTTCCTGTCAGAATTGCTCATCCTACTATTGGAAGTGCCCATGTTGTATGTGCAAGGACAAGAGCAAAATATATTGGGGGAGAAAGAGCACATTATTTAGAAAATTCTCTTTCCTAAAGTTATATAATTATGATATAATCATCAGAGTAACATAATTGGAAGTGGAAGGTGTGGTAAGAAAGCAGATGACTGAGGAAGAGAAGCGCAAGAAGCGCTCTGAGAGACTGAAAAGTTATGCTGTCATATTGCTTATATTTTTAGTAATAGTGCCTTCATGTATCTGTATTTTGTTGGCAATTCAGGTGGTAGGGCTACGCAGTGATATTAAGGAGCTGAAAAGGGATGTTCAGGCGTGGAAAAGTGAAAGCGAATTGACTGCTTTGGTGGATAATTACGTTACAGAAAACGGTGCTGAACTTTCAGAAGATAACGCATCAGCCGATATAGCAGCTTTGGAAAATAAGCTTGTATGGGATGAGACAGAACAGAATACTTTGGATTGGAATTCTGATTTTGAAATAAGAAGGGTGTATCTGACTTTTGACGATGGCCCAAGTTCAAATACAGATAAGATTTTGGACATTTTGAATGAATATGGTGTAAAAGCGACCTTTTTCGTATGCGGAAAAGAAAGGTATACAGAAGAATATCAGCGTATTGTGGAAGAGGGGCATACACTTGGTATGCATTCATATAGTCATAAATTTCGGGAAATTTACAAATCGTCAGAGGCTTTTAAGGAAGATATGGAGATGCTACACGATTTTTTATATGAGATAACAGGTGTAGACAGCAGGATTATGAGATTTCCCGGAGGCAGCAGTAATACAATATGCGAGACAGAGGTTATGCAGGATTTGATAGAATACTTGTCACAGGAGGGGATAACCTATTTTGACTGGAATGTGTCCAGTGGTGATGCGGCAAGTAATTATGTAAGTTCCCAACAGATAGCGCAAAATGTTTTAAATAATATAGAGCGGTTTCATTCAGTGGTGATATTAATGCATGATTCATCAGTCAAGGATACAACAGTAGAAGCGCTTCCGATTATCATTGAGAAAATATTGGAGTCAGAAAATACTGTTTTGCTGCCGATTACGGAGGATACAGCTCCGATACAGCATGTGCAGGCTAATTAGCTGCATAAAATAAGGTGGAAAATTGGAGGAGAGTTAAATGGGATTTTTTCAGGATTTAAAACAGGACTTGTCACAGACAGTAACGGATACTTTGCCGGAGGATATAGAATTAGAAGGAGATGAGATTGCTATGTCTCCGGATACAGCACCAATTTCATCAGAGGATTTATTTGGACAGTCTGATAGTGAAGATTTCAAAGATTTAGAAGCAATGCTGGAGCAGGAGGTTGCAGCATTAGGAGCAACCAAAGAGAATACTGTAGAAGAAACACAGCCGGAAGAAAAGGTAGATGAGACCATTGAGGCTGCTGCAAATGAGGAAGTAGAGGAACTCTTAAATGAGGTTGAGCAGAATATGGCAGAACCTGTATATTTAGAGAAGGAAGAGCCAAATTTCAGAAGCACAAAAGAGCAGAGCATTTTGAATGAGAGCTTTAATTCCATGCAGTCAGCTGAAATATCAACCGATACTGCTGTTATTACGGCAGGTATGACTGTTGTCGGGGATGTAAGCAGCAGTGGCAATATGGATTTAGTCGGAAATATTAATGGAAACATCGAGATTTTAGGAAAATTGAATGTTACAGGTAGTATCAATGGTAATTCTTCAGCAGCTGAAATTTATGCAGAATCTGCACAGATTAATGGTGAGGTGAAGAGCAAGGGAAGTGTTAAAATTGGTCAGAGCTCTGTTGTAATTGGTAATATCTATGCGACAAGTGCAGTGATTGCAGGTGCAGTAAAGGGTGACATTGATGTGCATGGCCCAGTTGTTTTGGACACATCAGCAATCGTTATGGGTAATATCAAGTCTAAATCTGTACAGATTAATAATGGTGCAGTGATTGAAGGTATGTGTTCACAGTGCTATGCAGAGGTTAGTCCTACTTCCTTCTTTAGTGATGTGAAGAACAGAAAAAATAAATAATGAAAAGTGTAATGGAAAGGTGTCATTAAGATGCAGAGAATTTTATTGAAATTAAGTGGTGAGGCGCTTGCCGGAGAGAAAAAGACAGGATTTGATGAGGAAACTGTTACAAGGGTTGCAAAGCAGGTTAAGACGATTGTGGACGGTGGAACTCAGGTAAGTATTTTAATTGGTGGTGGTAACTTCTGGAGAGGAAGAACCAGTGAGACCATTGACAGAACGAAGGCAGACCAGATAGGTATGCTGGCAACGGTTATGAACTGCATCTATGTTTCGGAGATTTTCCGCTTTGTTGGTATGGAAACTGAGATTTATACTCCTTTCCAGTGTTCATCTTTTACAGAACTGTTCTCTAAGGATAAGGCTGTTAGTGCATTAGAAAGTGGAAAAGTTGTGTTTTTTGCAGGAGGAATAGGTCATCCATACTTCTCAACAGATATGGGAACTGTGTTAAGAGCAATTGAGATTGAGGCTGATATGATATTGTCTGCAAAAGCAGTTGATGGAGTATATGATTCAGATCCAAAACTGAATCCGAATGCGAAGAAATATGATACAATTCCTATACAGGAGGTTGTTGACAAGAAGCTTGGGGTAATGGATTTGGCAGCAGCAGTGCTATGTATGGAGAATAAGATGCCAATGACTCTCTTTGGATTAAATGAAGAAAATAGTATTATAAATACAGTAATGGGTAAATCAAACGGTACAATTATCACTGTATCATAAACATATTGGATATAATAGGAGGAAATGATAGAATGGATGCAAGAGTAAAACCTTTTGAGGAGAAGATGCAGAAGGCATATGACTTTCTTTTAAATGATTATCAGACAATTCGTGCAGGACGTGCAAATCCTCATGTACTTGATAAGCTGAAGGTAGATTATTATGGAACACCGACACCGATTCAGCAGGTTGGTAATATTACTGTTCCGGAAGCAAGAATGATTCAGATTGCTCCTTGGGAAAAGAGCTTGATCAGAGAAATTGAAAAGGCAATTATGGCTTCTGATATCGGGATTACACCAAGCAACGATGGCTCCGTTATTCGTCTTGTTTTCCCTGAATTAACAGAGGAACGTAGAAAGGACCTTGTTAAGGATGTGAAGAAGAAGGGTGAGGAGGCAAAGGTTGCAGTTCGTAATATCAGAAGAGAAGCGAATGATTCCTTTAAGAAGCTTGCAAAAACAGAGGTTTCTGAAGATGAGATCAAGGACTTAGAAGATTCTGCACAGAAGCTGACAGATAAATTTATCAAGGATATTGATAAAGCAATCGAAGAAAAGTCAAAGGAAATTCTGACTGTATAGTGTTACAGCTATGAATAAGTAAGGCATGATAGAGAGGGGCAATACATGAAGGGTGTAGTGTCCCCTTTTTCTTGCAGATTCTATTTAATGGATTGGAGATGTAATTATGAAGGTACCTACTCATATAGCGATCATTTTAGATGGTAATGGAAGATGGGCAAAAGCAAAAGGACTACCTCGAAAAGCGGGGCATGTTCAGGGCGCAAAGAATGTAGAAAAAATCTGTGAAGAGGCATATAAGCTCGGTGTTCAATATCTGACAGTGTATGCTTTCTCTACAGAAAATTGGAACAGACCACAGGATGAAGTGGATGCCTTGATGCAGCTTCTGCGCAATTATATGAAGACTTGTCTAAAAACGGCTGAAAAGAATAACATGTGTGTACGTGTGATTGGAGATAAGTCAAGGCTTGCTGATGACATCAGAACCAGTATTGCACAGCTGGAGGAAGCCTCCAAGAATAATACAGGACTTCATTTTCAGATAGCTCTTAATTATGGAAGCAGGGATGAAATAACAAGAGCAGTAAAGAGTATAGCAAAAAAGGTAGCGGTCGGTGAATTATCAGAGCAGGATATAACGGAAGAGACGATTGAAAATGAACTTGATACGGTTGGAATTCCTGATCCTGATTTGATGATTAGAACTTCCGGAGAACAGAGAATTTCCAACTATTTATTATGGCAGTTGGCATATTCGGAATTTTATTTTACTTCCGTTCCATGGCCTGATTTTACGAAGGAAGAATTGGTGAAGGCAATTGAAGCATATCAGAACAGAGACAGAAGATATGGACTGGTGAAGGAGGAATAATATGGCTTCTAAGATTAGTAAGGAGAGAGTTATCAGCGGGATTATTCTGGTAATGATTGCCTTGGCAACGATATTACCGGGAGGAGCAATACTTGCAGTAACTTTGTATCTGATTTCCAATGTGGCATTTTTGGAATTAACAAAGGCATGTGGAATCAGGACAGATGAGAAATTAAATGCGCTGGAGGTTACGGGACTTTTGGCCATTGCTTCCTATTATTTGTTAATTTCCTTTGCTCAAACATATACTTATTTTATGATAACGGTCATTCTGGTGTTGATGGCACTGATGTTTGTGTATGTATTTTCTTTTCCTAAATTTAAGGCAAATCAAGTGATGGCAACTTATTTTTCATTGATTTATGCACCTGTCATGTTGTCATTTATTTTCCTTACAAGACAGCTTCCTTACGGAATATATCTTGTCTGGATGATTTTTATCAGCTCATGGATTTCGGACACCTGCGCTTATCTGGTGGGAGTGCTTATTGGAAAGCATAAGCTCGTACCACAGCTAAGCCCAAAGAAAACAGTAGAGGGATCTATTGGTGGAATTCTTGGTTCTGCTGTTGTTGGTGCTTTGTTTGGATTTTTACTATTGGATAAGACATTAGGCGGACACCAGTTTGGCGTCATGCTGTTTGTGATTGGTGCGATTGGTTCTGTTATTTCACAGGTGGGTGATTTAGCAGCTTCGGCAATTAAACGTAATCATGATATTAAGGATTATGGGAAATTGATTCCCGGACATGGTGGAATTATGGATCGTTTTGATAGTGTAATCTTTACAGCACCTATGATTTATTTTTTGATTATTATTTTTTTGCAATAATATAATATAGAAAGGGATAAAAACGTGAAAAAG
The DNA here is from genome assembly GCA_022788085.1 of Lachnospiraceae bacterium. GTDB lineage: Bacteria > Bacillota > Clostridia > Lachnospirales > Lachnospiraceae > COE1. The sequence continues at coordinate 10,916 of JALEWA010000028.1, read as the reverse complement.
ATAGCAATATTGGGTTCTACAGGTTCTATCGGGACACAGACACTGGAAATAGTGAGAGAGAATCCTGATTTAAAGGTAGTTGCGCTTGCAGCAGGAAGTAATGTAAAGCTATTAGAAGAACAGATCAGAGAATTTAAGCCAAAGCTTGTATCGTTACAAAGCGAAGAGGCATGTGAAGATTTGAAAGCAAGAATCGCTGATTTGCAGGTAGAGGTAGTGCCTGGTATGGAAGGCTTGATTCGTATTGCGGAAATGGAAGAATCTGAGATACTGGTAACCGCAATTGTAGGAATGATAGGAATCAGACCAACGATTGCAGCGATTAAGAAGAAAAAGGATATTGCTCTTGCAAATAAGGAAACACTGGTTACAGCAGGACATATCATTATGCCATTGGCGGCACAGATGGGAGTATCTGTCTTGCCCGTAGATAGTGAACACAGTGCTATTTTCCAATCCATGCAGGGGGAGAATAAGGAAAGAATCAGTAAGCTTCTTATTACAGCATCCGGCGGACCATTCAGAGGAAAAACAAAGGAAGAACTTACAAATATCCAGGTGGAGGATGCCTTAAAACATCCAAACTGGTCTATGGGAAGTAAGATTACGATTGATTCAGCAACGCTTGTTAACAAAGGTCTTGAAGTTATGGAAGCAAAATGGCTGTTTGATGTGGATTTGGACAGAATTCAGGTTGTGGTTCATCCACAGAGTATTATTCATTCTATGGTAGAATATGTAGATGGTGGTATTATTGCGCAGCTTGGAACACCGGACATGAAGCTTCCGATTCAATATGCTTTATTTTATCCGGATAGAAGACCAATGAATGGAAAACGTGTAGATTTTTATGAATTGGGAAATATAACCTTTGAGAAGCCGGATATGGAGACCTTTACAGGATTACAGCTAGCATTGCGTGCAGCAAGAGAAGGCGGAAGTGTGCCGACAGTTTTCAATGCAGCAAATGAAAAGGCCGTTAGTCTGTTCTTAAATAGAAAGATACGTTTCCTTGAAATACCGGAAATTATTGAAATGTGTATGGATGCACATAAAAGAATAGAAAATCCGGACGTCGCAGAAATTTTGGAAGCAGAAAAAGCAACCTATGAATTAATTCAGTCAAAATGGAGGTAAAGGATGCTGGTAACGCTTATTGTATTTATACTTGTATTTAGTGTTGTGGTAATTGCGCATGAGTTAGGACATTTTCTGATTGCAAAACTGAATGGTATAAGAGTTCTTGAATTTGCGATTGGTATGGGACCTGCATTAGTCAAGTTCACAAAAGGTGAAACGAAGTATGTCCTACGTCTTCTTCCATTTGGTGGTGCATGTATGTTTGAGGGAGAGGATGGAATTTATTCTTCCAGGGAGGATGGAAAGGAAGATAAGAAAACAGCAGGATCCTTTGCAGAAGCAAATGTATGGGCGAGAATTGCAACTGTATTTGCAGGACCGTTCTTTAATATTATTCTTGCATTTTTACTTTCTTTGATTGTTGTTGGCTTTTCGGGTTCTGTAAAACCAACGATTAATTCTCTGATGGAAGGGTATCCTGCAGAGGAAGCAGGACTTGAAGTAGGAGATGTCATTACTAAAATTGATGGTGAAAGAGTACATCTGCAATCAGAGGTCACATTAATATCTGCCATGAGCCGTGGAAATTCGATGAAGATAGAATTTTTACGTGATGGTGAAAAGCATGAAACTTTGTTGACTCCAAAATTCAGTGAAGAAGATAACCGTTATTATATGGGCTTTACGATTGGTGAGTATGTAGAATGCAAAGGATTGAAGCTTATTCAATATAGTGCATACGAAGTAAGATATTGGCTCAATGCAACAGTGAAGAGTCTGCTTATGCTGGTTCAGGGACAGTTGTCAAAGGATGATTTATCAGGTCCGGTAGGCATTGCTGTAACAATTGATGAAACAATTGAGCAGACAAAACCGTATGGATTACCGACAACAATTCTGACAATGATTAATTTTGCTGTTTTATTAAGCGTTAACCTTGGCGTTATGAACTTACTCCCAATTCCGGCTCTGGATGGAGGAAGATTGCTGTTTCTTCTGATAGAAGTAGTCCGTGGCAAGCCAATTCCGCCGGAAAAGGAAGGTATTGTTCATTTTATAGGCTTTGTGGCATTGATGGTTCTTATGGTATTTGTCATGTATAACGATATTGCAAGAATCTTTGCATAGAAAGGAATGGAATATGTTTCGAGATGATACAAAAACAGTTCATATAGGTAATAAAGTAATCGGCGGCGGTAACCCGATTATGATTCAGTCCATGACAAATACTAAGACGGAGGATGTAACTGCTACTGTGAAGCAGATATTGAAACTGCAGGAAGCAGGCTGTGATATTATCCGTAGTACAGTGCCTAACATGGAGGCGGCAAAGGCAATTGCACAGATTAAAAAGGAAATTGCCATTCCGTTAGTAGCAGATATTCATTTTGATTATAAAATGGCAATTGCAGCAATGGAAAACGGAGCAGATAAGATTCGAATCAATCCTGGGAATATTGGAAGCAAGGAAAAGGTTGCAGAGGTTGTCAGGGTGGCGAAGGAACGTAATGTCCCAATCCGTGTAGGCGTAAACAGTGGTTCTTTGGAAAAGGATTTGGTGGAAAAATATCATGGCGTAACAGCAGAAGGTATTGTAGAGAGTGCGCTGGATAAGGTTCACTTAATTGAAGACTTAGGATATGACAATCTTGTCATAAGTATAAAGTCTTCTGATGTCATGATGAGCGTAAAGGCTCATAAATTATTGGCAGGAAAGACTGCTTATCCGCTTCATGTAGGAATTACAGAGTCAGGAACCGTAACAAGTGGCAATATTAAGTCGGCAATTGGACTTGGCATTATTTTGAATGAAGGAATTGGTGATACTATTCGTGTATCCCTGACAGGCGACCCGGTAGAAGAAATTAAGTCAGCAAAGCTGATTCTAAGAACGCTTGGACTTCGTAAGGGTGGCATTGAGGTAGTATCCTGTCCTACTTGTGGAAGAACAAATATTGATTTAATTGGATTGGCAAATCAGGTAGAAACTATGGTGCAGAATTACGACCTTGATATAAAGGTAGCTGTTATGGGCTGCGCCGTAAACGGCCCCGGTGAAGCGAAGGAAGCAGATATCGGAATTGCGGGAGGCATTGGCGAAGGTCTGTTGATCAAAAAGGGAGAGATTATTCGCAAGGTGCCGGAGACAGAACTTCTTGCAACGTTAAGGGCAGAGCTTGATAACTGGAAATAGGGATCAGGTAAAGGGTTACTTTAAGAAGGATGTGGCTATATGGAGAAGAGATTTTTTGAAGCTTTTCCGAACCTTAAGCTAACAGGTACGCATAAGGATTTATTTGAACAGGTAGTGGTAGAAAAGGTTACAGCTACTAAGAGAAAGGATTTCCTTCGCATTTATATTCGAAGTGAGAGACTGATTGAGAAGGAAGACATCTATACGGTTGAAAATGAGATTAAAAAACAGTTCTTCCCAAATGACAATATTGTCATAAAGATTTATGAGAGATTTGATCTTTCTGAACAATACAATCCGGAAAAACTGATGTATGTGTATAAAGACAGTATCCTTATGGAGTTGAAGGAATGCGAACATATGCTTTATGCGATGTTTAAGCAGGCCGAGACACAATTTCCGGACAACAATACAATGGAACTGACTTTAGAGGATAGTGTTATTGCAAAATCCAAGGAGGATGAACTTGTCCGTATACTGGATAAGGTCTTAAATGAACGTTGTGGATTTCATGTGAAGTTCATGGTAGATTATCGTGAAATCACAGCAGAGAGTAAGTATAAAAAGGCAGATGAACTTAAGATTCAACAGATTGTGGATGGTATTGCTAATCGAATCACAAGTAATACAAACAGCGACGAAGATATAGGAGAAGTCAGGGAAGCAAAGAAAACGGAAGAGAAGCAGGAGAAGAGTATCTCTAACGCTGCAACAAAAGAAAAGGCGGCGCTTAACAAACCTGCTAAATCTGAAGAGAAAGGCTTTCAGCGGCGTCTTCCGAAAAAATCAGATAATCCTGATGTCATTTATGGGCGTGATTTTGAAGATGAAGCAATTACCATTGATGAGATTTGGGGTGAAATGGGAGAGATTACCATACGTGGTAAGGTAAGAACTCTCGAACAGCGAGAGATCCGAAATGAGAAAACAATTGTCAGTTTTGAAATTACAGATTATACAGATACCATCAAGGTAAAGATGTTCGTACATAATGAACAGCTTCCCGAGCTTCTTGCTGAGTTGAAGGTGGGCGCTTTTGTTAAGGTAAAGGGCGTGACGGTAAATGATACCTTTGACCATGAATTGACCATTGCTTCCGTAAATGGAGTAAAGAAGATTCCTGACTTTACGACAGCTCGTATGGATAATAGTGCTGTAAAGAGAGTAGAGCTCCACTGTCATACCAAGATGAGCGATATGGATGGTGTTACGGATGTAAAGGACATCATCAAAAGGGCAAAGAAATGGGGGCATAAGGCGATTGCCATTACAGACCATGGATGTGTTCAGTCCTTTCCGGATGCAAATCATGCCATTGACCACGGTGATGAGTTCAAAATTATTTATGGTGTGGAAGGTTATCTGGTAGACGATAAGAAAGAGATTGTTACAGATGGAAAGGGACAGACTTTAGATGAAACCTATGTTGTATTTGATATTGAAACAACAGGCTTTTCTCCAGTAACGAATCGGATTATTGAAATCGGTGCAGTAAAGGTGAAGCATGGAGAGATTACAGACCGCTTTTCTACTTTCGTGAATCCTGAGGTGCCAATTCCGTTTGAAATCGAGAAGTTAACGAGTATCAATGACAGTATGGTTATTGATGCGGATACGATAGAGGTTGTATTACCCAAGTTCCTGGAATTTGTAGGTGATGCTATTTTAGTAGCACATAATGCGAGCTTTGATGTAAGCTTTATCAAGGAAAATGCCAAAAGATTAGAAATTCCTGTTGATTTTACGTATGTTGATACGGTAGGTATTGCAAGAACACTGCTTACCGGACAGGCAAAATATACGCTAGATGCGGTAGCAAAAACATTGGGTATTTCTTTGGAAAATCACCATAGGGCGGTTGATGATGCAGAATGTACGGCAGAAATTTTTGTGAAATTTATAGATATGCTGAAAAAGGATGGAATCGAAACACTGGAAAAGCTTAATGAGCTTGGAAAATCCAGTGTGGAGGCAATCAGAAAGCTGCATTCCTATCATATTATCATTCTGGCGAAGAATCAGACAGGAAGAATCAACTTATACCGTCTGGTATCAGAATCACATTTGAAATATTACTATAAACGTCCGCTAATTCCAAAAAGTCTTATTGAAAAATACAGAGAAGGCTTGATTATTGGAAGTGCCTGTGAAGCCGGAGAGCTATTCAGGGCAATGCTAGACGGTCAGAGTGATGAACAGATTGCAAGGATTGTTAATTTTTATGACTATCTTGAGATTCAGCCAATCGGTAATAACCGTTTTATGATTGCTTCTGATAAACTTCCGGACATTCAGAGTGATGAAGACCTGATTGCACTGAATAAGCGGGTCGTAAAGCTTGGTGAGCAGTTCCATAAGCCTGTTGTGGCAACATGTGATGTGCATTTCCTTGATCCTGAGGATGAAATCTACCGCAGAATTATTATGGCGGGTAAGGGTTTTAAGGATGCAGATGAACAAGCCCCTTTGTTTTTGAGGACAACAGAAGAAATGATGGATGAATTCGCTTATTATCTCGGAAGCGATAAGGCGGAAGAAATCGTTATTAAGAATACGAATATGATTGCTGATATGTGTGACAGGATAGCACCGGTAAGACCGGATAAGTGTCCACCTGTTATCGAGAACAGTGACCAGACATTGACGGATATCTGCTATCGTAAAGCACATGAGATGTATGGTGAGGAATTGCCGGAGATTGTAGAAGCAAGACTGAAGAGGGAATTAAACTCTATTATCAGTAATGGATTTGCGGTTATGTATATCATTGCGCAGAAGCTTGTGTGGAAGTCTGTTGAGGATGGATATCTGGTAGGTTCGCGAGGCTCTGTAGGATCTTCTTTTGTTGCGACTATGGCAGGAATAACAGAGGTTAATCCGCTCAGCCCACATTATTATTGTAAGAAATGTCATTATAGTGATTTCTATTCGGATGAGGTAAAGAAGTTCGCCGGTATGGCAGGTTGTGACATGCCGGATGCTTATTGTCCGAACTGCGGTGAAAAGCTGGCAAAAGATGGATTTGATATTCCTTTCGAAACGTTTCTTGGCTTTAAAGGCAATAAGGAGCCGGATATCGACTTGAACTTCTCAGGTGAGTATCAGAGTAAGGCGCATAAGTATACAGAGGTTATCTTTGGCTATGGACAAACCTTCCGTGCAGGAACAATTGGTACGCTGGCAGATAAGACTGCATTTGGTTATGTAAAGAATTACTATGAAGAACGTGGAAAGCATAAGCGCACGAGTGAAATCAACAGAATTGTTGAGGGGTGTGTAGGTGTTAGAAGAACAACAGGACAGCATCCGGGTGGTATTGTAGTATTGCCGGTGGGTGAGGAAATCAACTCTTTTACACCGGTACAGCATCCGGCAAATGATATGACAACCGATACGGTAACGACACACTTTGATTACCATTCCATTGACCATAATCTTTTGAAGCTTGATATTCTCGGACACGACGATCCGACCATGATTCGTATGCTGCAGGATCTGACAGGCCTTGATCCGACAACAATTCCTCTGGATGATCCTAAGGTTATGTCTCTATTTCAAGATACATCAGCGTTAGGAATTACACCGGAACAGATTGGTGGTACAAAGCTTGGAGCTTTGGGAATACCGGAGTTTGGTACGGATTTTGCCATGCAGATGGTTATTGATGCCCAGCCGAAGTATTTTTCAGACCTTGTCAGAATTTCAGGTTTGTCACATGGTACTGATGTATGGCTTGGTAATGCCCAGACCCTGATTCAGGAAGGAAAGGCAACGATTTCAACCGCTATCTGTACGCGAGATGATATCATGATTTATCTGATCGGTATGGGAGTAGACAGCGAGCTTTCTTTTACAATCATGGAGTCTGTCCGTAAGGGAAAGGGATTAAAGCCTGAGTGGGAGAAGATTATGCTGGAGCATAATGTACCGGATTGGTATATCTGGTCCTGTAAAAAGATAAAGTACATGTTCCCAAAGGCACATGCGGCAGCTTATGTCATGATGGCATGGCGAATTGCTTATTGCAAGATATATTATCCGTTAGCCTATTATTGTGCCTTTTTCAGTATTCGTGCTTCGGCATTTTCCTATGAAATCATGTGTCAGGGACAGGCACATTTGGAGGCGATTTTAGCAGATTATAAGAAACGTTCGGATTCATTAAGTAATAAAGAGCAGGATTGTATGCGTGATATGAGGCTGGTACAGGAAATGTATGCAAGAGGCTTTGAATTTATGCCAATTGACATTTTCCGTTCCCATTCCAGAAACTTTCAGATTGTTGATGGAAAGATACTGCCATCCCTTAGCAGTATTGATGGTCTTGGCGAAAAAGCAGCAGATGCCATCATGGAGGCGGCAAAGGATGGTCCTTTTCTTTCGAAGGATGATTTTAGAAGCCGTACCAAGGTATCAAAAACTATTATCGATTTGATGGGAAATCTTGGATTACTGGGAGATATCCCGGAATCTAACCAGATTAGTTTGTTTGATTTGGTGTAAATTAAATATATTTTTTTAAAAGTGGTAACTTTTCCCTAAATTTTGGGATTAGGTACCACTTTTTTGTGTAGAGGTATTGTTAAAAATGTTTGGAGTACTTAGAGCTAAGCTCGAAAGTGCTTGAAGTCTTCCGAGCTAAGCTCGAAAGTGCTTGAGGCATTCCGAGATTAGCTCGAAAATACTTAGTATTTTCTTGCTTTGGCGTATCCGCCAAATAGAATTGCACCGAAAAATACTCTTGAATGCGAGCATTCATCGTACTTTTCGGCACAATTCTGCTTAGCTCTGAACATATAAAATATTGTGTTCAACGGCACAAATTGTACATAAGCACTTGTTATTTCACACAAATTCATGTAAAATGGACTTAAAAGTGGTGGAAAGTGGTTTAAAGTGGAATAAAGTGGAGGAACCAAATACTTTCCCCATAGAGAAATATGCGAAGCCGAGTTGTTCGTTTGAAAGCGGGTGATTGGAATGTTCATGGGTGAATACAATCATACGATAGATACAAAGGGCAGGCTAATCGTCCCATCCAAATTCAGAGAAGCGCTTGGCGATGAATTTGTTGTAACAAAGGGATTGGATGGCTGCTTATTTGTGTACGACAATAAGGAATGGTCCGCCTTTGAAGAAAAGCTAAAGGCATTACCGCTCATGAATAAGGAATCACGAAAGTTCGTGCGTTTTTTTCTCGCAGGAGCAGCTAACGTTGAGGTGGACAAGCAGGGGAGAATTCTAATTCCTTCTGTGTTAAGAGAATTCGCAGGATTAGATAAGGATGTAGTGCTGGTTGGCGTTGCGAGCCGTATTGAAATCTGGAGTAAGGCTAAATGGGATGAAGCTTCTGAATATGATGATATGGAAGAAATCGCTGAGCATATGTCAGAACTTGGATTAATGATTTAAGATGGGAGCGTACTGTTATGGAATTTAAACACAAATCGGTATTGCTGGAAGAGACAATGGAATCACTAAAGATAAAAGAAGACGGAACTTATCTGGATGGTACTTTAGGAGGCGGTGGACATGCTTATGAAGTATGCAAACGTCTTGGAGATAAGGGAAGACTAATAGGAATAGATCAGGATGCGGATGCCATTCAGGCAGCAGGAGAAAGGCTAAAGGAATTCGGAGATAAGGTAACCATTATCCGGAATAATTACTGTAATGCAAGGACGGCATTAGAAGAAATCGGAGTCACTAAGGTGGACGGAATTGTGCTGGATTTAGGCGTATCGTCCTATCAGCTTGATACAGTAGAGAGAGGATTCACATATAAGTATGACACCCCTCTTGATATGAGAATGGACCAGAGACAGAGCCTGACAGCAAGGGATATTGTAAATGAATATTCAGAACAGGATTTGTACCGCATTATTCGCGATTATGGCGAGGAACAGTTTGCAAAAAATATTGCCAAACATATTGTTGCAGCAAGAGCAAAGAAGCCAATTGAAACAACTTATGAGCTGAATGAATTGATTAAGGCTGCGATTCCGGCTAAAATCCGGGCAACAGGTGGACATCCTTCCAAAAGAACATTTCAGGCAATTCGTATAGAGTGTAATCATGAACTGGAAGTATTGAAAGAATCGCTGGATGACATGATCGATATGTTGAACCCCGGTGGAAGACTTTGTATTATTACATTTCATTCATTAGAGGATAGGATTGTTAAGACTGTTTATCGTGAAAAAGAAAATCCATGTACCTGTCCACCGGAATTCCCGGTATGTGTATGTGGTAAAGTACCGTATGGCAAGGCAACGCCAAGAAAGGCTATCTTGCCAAGCCCTGAAGAAATGGAGGAGAATTCCAGATCTAAGAGCGCAAAATTAAGAGTATTTGAGAGAATTTAAAAACAGAGAGGTTGAATAGTAATGAATCATGCAGGTTCGTCAGAAGTACGTACGAATAGACAAATGCATAGAAATATCAGAGAAGACCGAATTTATATAGATGGAAATACAGCAAGGAAACTACAGTCTATTCCTGTTAACAGGAACAGAATGCAGAATGACCAAATAAGAAGGCAACAGGTAAAAAGACAACATAGAGTGGCACCTATGAATTTGGGATATGTTTTCTTTATGATGCTTGCTACGCTTGTTGTTTGTGTTGTACTAATAGGATATGTGGAACTTCAGGCAGATATTACAAATCGCATTAATCATATTTCAAAACTGGAAAGTCAGTTGAATGATTTAAAACTGGCAAATGATGAAGAATATACAAAAATCATGAGCAGCGTGGATTTAGAAGAAATTAAGAGAATTGCTATTGAAGAGCTGGGCATGAAATATGCAAAGGATGGACAAGTTATTACCTATTCCGGAGAAGGAAACGACTATGTAAGGCAATATAAGGAGATTCCCTGATAATAAGTAGTTGGCAGAAGATGGGTGGTAGCATGGAAAATAAACGCAGAACATTTAAGAAGAATAAGGTAAAATTGCAAAGAAGGATTATGAGAGAAAAGCTGGCAGTTATGATTATTATCATACTACTGGCTTTTGCAGGGTTGTGCGTAAGACTGGTAAGTATTACCAGGGAAAATCAGACGACATATCAGAAAAAGATATTGTCACAACAAAGATATGATTCGACAACCCTTCCATTCAAACGTGGAACGATTACAGATGCAAACGGTACTATTCTTGCAGTCAGCGAGAAAGTCTATAATGTCATTCTGGATTGCAAGGTCATGCTTTCCGATGAAGCAAACCAGGCACCGACAGTTGATGCACTTGTTCAGAGCTTTGGACTTGATAGAAGCCAATTGGAACAATATATTAAGGATAATCCGACGTCGCAATATTATGTTCTGAAAAAGAGGCAGACATACGAAGAAATCAGTCCCTTTCTAGAAAGGAAAGAAGCCTATAATGAGCAGTCGGCAAAGAGTGAAGAGAAAATAGGTATTGTAGCCGGGGTATGGTTTGAAGAAGAGTATATCAGACGTTATCCGAATAATACGCTTGCTTGTGATGTGATCGGCTTTACGGGAACGGATAATAACGGAACCTATGGCTTGGAAGAGTATTATAATGATGAATTAAACGGTACAAATGGCAGGGAATATGGCTATTTAAATGATGATGCAACACTTGAAAGAACAACAGTTGCAGCTGTGGAT
>JALEWA010000022.1 GCA_022788085.1 Lachnospiraceae bacterium | reverse complement strand
TACTTTCCGGTAATATCAATGAACTCCAGAATTATTGCGGAGAATATATGAAGGAATATTCCTGGGCGGAGTCAAGAAATGCCCAACTCAATAGTATAAAAGATGCTATAAAGAACTGAAAATGATAAATATAAACAGCCTTTTTTGTCAACAAAGATAAAAAAGGCTGTTTTAGTATGAAAAATGTGTGTTGCGGTAACGGTTTGGTAACGGTATTGCGTGTATAATATGAAAAAGAAAGAAAATTTATAAAAAGGGCTGTTTGAATCAGAACATTTATGGGGAATTTAACATGGGAACGGAATTAAATGCAATCCTGTATGAAGAAATGATGGACAGCATGCAGGAAGGAATTATTGTTATAAATGCAAAGGGGACGGTTATCCGGATGAATGACGTTGCAATGCAGCTACTAGATGCTGACAGCAGCGTTATTGGCTTTCCATATGCTTTATTCATGGCAGAAAATGAAGAAAATGACGAATTTCATGAGATTGTACTTAGTACTATCTTTGAAAGAAAAAGAGTCAGAGGACAAATAGTAAAACTTGCCGGGAAAAAAGGAGACAAAGAGAAGGAAGAGGAAATATGGGTTTCTGTTTCCGTAAGCTATCTTAACAGCAAGGAAGCAGGAAAGGCTGTTGTCATAGTCATGGAAGATTTGACAGGAATCAACGAACTTCGCGATGCACGTATGGCACTGAATAAAATCAGACTTCTTAACGAAGAATTGGAAGCAGCCAAGAATGAGGCAATCGAAGCAAATGAGGCAAAAAGCCGTTTTATATCGAATATTTCCCATGAAATCAGGACACCAATCAATGCAGTATTGGGCATGAATGAAATGATATTGAGGGAAACTCAGGATGATAAGATTCTTGAGTATGCCCTACACATGCAAAATGCAGGAAAGACGTTACATTTTCTAATCAATGATATTCTGGACATGTCAAAATTAGAAGCAAGACGAATGGAACTGACGGAAGCAGAGTATGAGTTGAAGGGGTTGTTACAGGAGCTTTGGGGATTGATTTTCCTTAGAGCAAGGGAAAAAGGACTTGCTATTTATTTCCATATTGATCCGGATACACCGGCAAGACTATATGGTGATGATATCCGTATCAAACAGATTGTTACAAACCTGTTGACCAATGCCGTGAAATATACACCCAAGGGTGAGGTGAACCTAAGATTAAGCTTTCAAAAGAAACCGGAAACACAAGATATGATTGATTTAATCATTGCAGTAGAGGATACCGGAATCGGTATTCGTCAAGAAGATAAGGATGCTGTCTTTGAAAGCTTCAAGAGACTTGATGCACAGAAGAATAAACGTATAGAAGGAACAGGACTAGGCATGAATATTACAATGTCACTCCTGGAACTTATGGGAGGTAAATTAGAGCTTGAAAGTACATATCAGAAAGGTTCGACCTTTACTGTAACGATTCCGCAACAAATTAAGAGCAGCGAGCCGATTGGAAAGGTCAGCATGCAGGAGAAAATGAGCATTGAGAGAAATGCAAAGGATGATCAAACTACCCTGTATGCACCGGAAGCCAGGATATTAGTAGTAGATGATAACTCCATGAATCTAGAGGTTGCCAAAGGACTTCTAAAGAGAACGGGAGTGCAGGTCACAACGACAGAAAGCGGTAAGAAGGCATTAGAAATTGTTAAACAGGAAGAATTCCATTTGATATTAATGGATCATCAGATGCCTGAAATGGACGGTATCGAGACCTTACGGGAGCTAAGGAAAAATAAGAACTTTGACCAGCATAAGACACCTGTAGTCATGCTGACAGCCAATGCAGTATCAGGACTGACACAGTTATATCATGAGGAAGGATTTGATGATATCCTGACGAAACCAATAGATCCTTTAAAACTCGAAGAGATGGTTGCCAGGCTGATCCCTCAGGAATTGATCTGTACAGAGCGCCCCAGGAAAAAACAGGAAGAAGGTTCCAATAGCGTTAAACAGGAAATCAAAGAGTTACTTCAGAAATATGACATCAGCCTTGAGAAGGGATTATCTCATTTGCATGAAGACCTTGAAGCTTATCTGGAACTTGCAGGAATGTTCGTAAGGCAGGCAGATGAAATCTTAGGAAAACTGAACAGCTTTCTGGAAACGAAAGATACAGCCGGATATAAGATACAGGTGCATGGCTTAAAGGGAAATGCAGCTACTCTGGGGGCAGAAAAGCTGGCGGAATGCGCATTGGAGCATGAGAAGAATGCGCAGGAAGGCAACATGGAATACCTGACAAAACATTATCAGCAGCTTGAAGAAATGACACATAGAACACAGGAAGTATTTCGAAAGCTTTCCAGGGGAAATGTGGAGAATGAAAATGAGTATGCAGTATGGTCGGATATCAGTAAATGGCAGGAACAGATAAAAACTGCAAATACATTTCTGGAAGAATTCGAATCCGATAAGGCGACGGAACTGTTAGACAAACTGATTCATGAAAAAAGCTGGCTTTGCTGGGGCAAAAATCTGGAAGCTGCGAAAGAAGCAGTTGCGATGGAATATGATGATGATAAGGCAATGGATATTTTGAAAAATCTTTTGGGAGGGGAATAGACGATGGCAGTTAGAAAGAAGAGAATCGTAGCATTGGATGACAGTGCAATCATTGTAAGAATGCTGGAAGTACTTTTAGGCAGCAATTATGAGTTTAGAGGCTTTACGAAAGCAGATAGGGCATTGGCGTTTTTGGAAGTCCAAGAAGCTGATTTACTGATCCTTGATATTGATATGCCGGAAATGAATGGAATTGAAGTCCTTGACCGCATAAGGGCAAATCCAGAATCAGCAATGCCGATTATCATGCTGACTTCCAATAACGATAAGGGACACGTATTAGAATGCTTTAAGCATGGTGCTAATGATTATGCATTAAAGCCTATTGATGAGGAAGCCTTCATCCAGAAGATAAACAAATTGTTATACATGAAAAAACGTAAGGATGTGAAGGAAAAATGAAAAAAATACAAAAAATAACAAAAACAGAAATCGTCGTCCTTGTGATTATGCTTTCCTGTTATATTGCATCACTGTATTTCATGATTAACAATGACAGAAATTATGCGTTACTTTTCTTTGCCTTACATGGAGTCCTTACGATGGCTTATTTCTATATCAGTCAGGACAGATTCATCCAGGCAGCACTGGATGCAGAGGAGAACAGGACAGAATATACAGATGCTGATACAGAGGAGAAGAACAAAACAATCGCTGCACTCAGACAGGAAAAAGGAGAGCTTGATATTCAGGTAAAGAAGCTTACAGGTGATGTGACGGACATACAGAAGGAGAATGAAGAACTCTTACGTAAGCTTTCGGAAAAGGAAATTGAGGATTCTCTGAAGAACAATCAGGAAAAATACAATATGCTTCTTCCTATGAATGAAGTGGCAGTGGAAACAGACTTGATTTCTGTGATTAATAAAGTTTATGAGAAGTTTATAGAGCCTTGCAGGGAGAATGGAATCAGACTTGAACTCGCAACTTCCTTCGAAACACTGAACATGAAATGTGATGAGCGATACATGATTGTGCTTCTTAGCAATATTATTGATAATTCCATCAAGTACATGAACCGAAGTGGAAGTCTTGTAATTACGATTTCCAATATTGGAGAAGAGGGAATCTTCATTGTTTGTAAGGATAACGGAGATGGACTTTCCCCTGATGAAGTTCCACATATCTTTGAATTAAATTATCAGGGCTCTAATCGTAAGAGCGGTAATGGATTGGGATTGGCACAGGTAAAGGCGGTCGTAGAACATTACAATGGAACGGTATATGCAAAGAGCAGCGTGGGTGAAGGAATGGCAATCTATATACAGTTTCCGGTTGAAAATAAAGGATAAGGCCTATGAATAGAAAGAAAACGCTGCTTAGTCTGGGATTACTTTATGGAATCTGTGGAATAGGAGCCGGAGCGATATGCTATGGGCAGTCGGATTATCCAACTACTGAGGTAGCGGCTGTTACAGAAGAATGTGAGGAAAGCAGCACATGGCAGACAGAAAACGAACAGAGTGAAGTAACGGAAAGCACAGAGGAAGTAATAGAAACAACGACAGAAGCAGAAACAGAACAGACAACAGAAACAGAACAAACAGAAGAACCAACAGTGGAAGAAAGTACTGTGACAGAGGAGCCTGTGAAGCAATATATGGCAACAGCAGTCAATGTCGGCACAAGCAGACTTATGATCAGGGATGCAGCATCCATGCAGGGAAAAGTAATCAGCTTCATGAAAAACGGAAATACGGCTGAGGTCATTGAGGTCGGAGAAGAGTGGCATCTGATTCGGTTCCATGATATCGAAGGCTATGTTTCAGCAAAATATCTGGAGCTTACAGAGATACAAGAGGAAAGCACGGAAGAAAGATAGGAGTGTAAGAAAGTGAATAATAACAGATTATTACCATTTAGCAGAAACAGATACTATAAGGGAAAGATGCTTACATCAGTGGACTTTGAAGCAGAACAGAGTTACATGAATGACAAGAGGAGATTCCTGAATGCCATGGTAACAGGATCAGGTATTGTATGCGGATTAAATGTAGTCAGCCTTGATGATCAGTCACTTCTGATTGAAAGTGGTATGGCGATTGATGAAACAGGACGTGAAATCGTGGTCGAGAACTCCGTTGTCAAGAAGCTTTCTACCATTGCCGGATTTGAAGAACTGAAAACAAATGATGTATGTCTTTGTATCCGATACGCAGAGACAGAAACACAGCCTGTATATGCAATCAACAGACAGGATAGTGAGAAGGAATATGAGAACAACAGAATCGAAGAAGGTTATGAACTGTTCTTAAAAGACATAGAAAGTCTTGAAGAGGATTATGAACCGGAAACGGAATTCTACACAGGTGGTACTCTCTTAGAAAATAAGGACTATAAGGTACAGCTTAAGCTGCCGTCATATATTTGCGCAGGACAATATGTAAAGATAGATCTTCAGGTAGAGAAGCTAAGTGATGGTAAAGCAAATCTTTACTACGAAGGTGTAATTCAGACACCGGCATTAAGCACGATGGAAGGCGGACAGGAACTTTCACTTCTCCTTGAAAATATCTCTTTGAATAAAGGACAGAGAATTGTCCGTGAATATTGGATGCTTGCCCAGTCAGAGGAAACACCGGATACAAGTATCATGTTCAAGGCGGGGAGTGGAAAAGCACTCGTAAACGGCGTTGAGCAGCCAATTATATCTCAGCTTAACTGTAAGATTGTTATTGTGGACGAATCAACATCACATCTGTCAGCAAGGCAGACGGGAAATGTGAATATAGAACTCAGGGGAATGAGAAGCTCATCAGACAGAATCAGGCTTGCTAACCTGACTATTGTAAAGACAGGAGCTGCTTATCTGATTGAAACAGTAGATGAGAAAAATGTAAAGAATTATGTGCCTACCATGAGGGATGCATGGAAGAGGCTGGAATACAGTTCTTATTTCAGTAAGAGACTTCCGATGTATGAAGGAAATACTCCTTCGGCAGCGGTGGGAAAAACAGATATTACAAAGAGTAATTCTTCGGTAAATATGCCAAGACTGGAAACGGGAATCGTTGAAATCCCAATCGGAGAGAATGCTAAGAAGGGCGATATCTGTTATTCCGGCGAAATCATGCATGGCTTAGGCGCAGGAAATGTCTATGTAGAAGTTGGTTATGAATATCTTGAAGAGAATGCTGTCAGTCAGAATCCAACAAAGACAACGATTTATGGTAACCCTGAGCTGTTTGAGAAGGATAGAATCAATGTAGCTGCGGAAACAGCAGTCAAGGTACTTAACGACAAGGGAAGCTTTGTGGTAGCTGTAAAACTGCTACAGAATGTAAGAATGCTGGTGCTCACATACCGCTGGGTGGCAATACGTTATGATAGTGAGAATCTTCAGGAGGAGATTGAGACGACAACCAATCAGAGTATTAGTGCAGTGACTCCTACGATTGTACTTGGAACAAAGGAAAGCTACTTCTTCCAGGTTAAGTATAATAACATGAAGGCATGTTCTATTAGTTATGAGCTTACAGAAAGCTCAAGTGGTGAGATTACCTCCGATGGTATTTACACAGCACCATCGAAGGAAGGAGTTTATGAGATTAAGATATTCTGCACAGACAAGCCGTTAATCTGTACTTATGCATATGCAATTGTTAAGAAGAAGGCAGTCGATGAAATCAAAGAGGATAAGGCTCAAAATGATTTATTTCAAATGAAGTAGGAAAGGAAATATATGGTTTATCAGTCAGGAAAGATGACGCTGAGCACGGTTATGGATGTTTTTAGCGGAAAGGTAAATGACGTAGAGATATGCGAAAACGTAAAGAATGGAAGAAATACATATTATACCGTTCTCGTAATCAAGAACCATGAAACAGTCAGAAAGCTGATGATTATCATGGAAGCTTCTCCGATGGGAAGAGAATGCTGCATCGATATGTTCGACAGCAGTAAAGGTTTCTGCATGGTATTTGATTATGTCAAGGAAAGAAAGCTTACCGATTTCTTCATGGCAAGGGATATGCCTCTGGAATTATGTGAGGATATATGCCTGAATCTGGTCGTGCAGTGTATGACTTCCGGACTGCCATACCCTTTGCTTGAGCTAATCATAAAACAGAAGCAGATTCAGCTACTGAAGGATAATGGAATAGCACTCAGCTATGCAGTTGACCTGGAGGAGCTTGACGAAAACTGTACAGAAGCAGGATGCGTGATGCAATGTGCACTTGTTGTCAGAGATATGCTGGAAAAGAAGATATCGAAGAAGAACATAGGATATAAGTTGTTAGCCAAGAAGATTCCAAAACAGAGTTACATAAGCTTCCGTGAGCTTTATAAGGATATCCGCCTTGCCGCGACGACAGCTAAAAAGCGCAGTCTGATTGGAAGAATTAAGGCATTCTTCATCAGGAATGATTCTACTATTTTCCGGATACTGCTGATAGTAAGTCTGATTTTGGCTATATTGGCATTGATTGTTTTCATAAGCAGGACTGTTTGGGGGGACATACCGCTTTTACGATTATTTTTCCACACCTTTAAAAAGATTGGAACAGAATCTTTGATTGATTAAGCCTGAACAGATAGGAGGGGGATTGTGTGGATACGGTTATTGTCATAGGAATGGGCATACTGATGATTGTGATGATCATGTTGATGTTCACACATTCAATGGCACTCCAGCGTTTTGGAATCATGGAATTCTTTACAATGCTGGCTGTCTCTGCCTGTGTTTATCTTGGGTATAATGAATCTGCTACGGTTGTGTCAGAACAGTATTATGAAATACTAACGGCACAGCTTAGTGGAATTTACCCTTTTATGGAGGAGCTCGAGGACGCAGAAGAGACGAAGAATGGTGCATTGGAACTGTATTCTAAACTGGATGCGGCAATGGTATCTGCGGTAAAGGAACCTTATGTAAGTGCCTGTCTGATACAGAAAAAAATGGGAAGCGGATACGCGGAATGCTATACCTTGGGCGAGAATCAATTATTCTGGCAGGAACGGGAGAAAGCATGTACAGATTTGATTGAAAGTGCAAGGGTAACAGGAAGAGTAAAATATAGAGATTTACCGGATGGAAATACCATATTCGTGATCATGGATAAAACGATGATCATGCCACAGTTTGCAGTGATTATGGAGGTGACTCCGAATGCATTGAATGAAAGACTTGCATCCATCTGGCAGACATATTTGCTGTACGGAGGAATCATACTTGGTGCAGCGACCTTGATTTATATCATGATTATATTCCTGCAACATTGCGAAATAAAGAAAATGATTAAGCTGGTTTCCCGTGTGGCAGAAGGAAAAGAAGACTGGAAAGTTCTTGCGGATGAGAAGAGAAGCAGGTGGGTAAGAAGTAACGAAATGCGGGCACTCTATAATGGCCTTAGACAGATATCAACAGATATACAGCGTATTAATTATTCAAAGTATAAGGCACTCCAGACATATTACCGCTTCGCTCCAAAGGATATAGAAAAGATTATGGGAAAAGCCTCCATACAGGATGTCATGATCAATGAACAGGTTAATATGGAAGCTACAGTGGCATATATTTCTTTCAATATTAACGAGCGGTTAGAGCAGCACGAACAGCTGAATGATATCAATTCATATTACACCAGGCTGGGTGAAAACAGAAAACTTCACAACGGGATCATTTTTAACAGTAGCAGTGACTTGAGCACCATTCAGATGATGTTCAATAAAGAGATCAAGGAAGCAGTCCGGTTTGGAATCGAGATGGTCTCCGGTGAGAGAACCTTTGATAATAGAAAGAAGATATTTGTCCTTTTACATAGAACTTCTTTTGTATATGGTATCTCAGGTGATGATGAGCAGGCATTTGCATTTGCACATTCCAGGGAAATGAAAGTAATTGAAAAATTTATTGATCCGTTGAGAAAAATGGGCATACGTATGGCAGTTACTGACTATGTGCATGAGATGCTCCCTGCGGGAATCGAGTGCAGATATGCAGGCTATATACAGGAGGGCGATATGAAGTTCAATCTTTATGAAGTCCTTGATGCATATCCTGCAAGAGAGAGACAATGCCGTATAGATACTCTGGCAAAGTTCAATGAAGCAATCAAACTTTTTTATCAGTCGGATTTCTATTTTGCAAGGACGCTATTCACGGAGATATTAAAGGATTGTCCTGAAGATGATGTAGCAAAGCATTACATATTCCGGTGTGAGAGCTGCCTGAATGAAGAGAATAAGGGAGACCACAGATTTTCTTTATTCTAGTGGAACAGTAGGAAGGGATTGGACAGAAAATGAATCAATTTTTTAATATGATTGTTAACACAATTAAATATCGGTTTGCAGCTATTTCTGCGAGATTACGTTATTGGACAAATGCTAACTATATTAAGACAAGAGTCATTAACAGATTTCAACAGTGGCTGGCAGGACTGTTCAATGTAAAACCAAGAAATAAGAAAGATTACTACACCTTCCTTGGAATCATGGTGAGCAGGAGACTGGCTCATGTAGTTATCCTGTGTGTCGGTTTGATATGTCTTGGCTATCTGTGGCTGGTAAAGCCTTTCCAGTCTTTGGGAAGTGACGGAAGCATAAAAACATATAAATATAATTCATGGCCGTTAAAGTTCATGGATGCGGATGTAAATATCACTGCCAAGCGAGGATACATTGCTTATACAGGACATGTCAAGGGAGGATATGCACAAGGGCAGGGAGAACTCTTTGATCCGGACGGAGGACTCGTTTATTCCGGAGAGTTTTCGAAGAACATGTATAACGGAACAGGAAAACAGTATTATCCAAACGGGCAGCTTCACTATGAGGGTGACTTTGTAGACAATCTGTATCAGGGTAAAGGCAAGCTTTACCGACCGGGAGGGGCACTGTATTATTCCGGAGAGTTTCAGGAGAACTATCAGGATGGACAAGGAGAGTTATACAATCTTGCAGAGAAAAAGGTATTTACCGGATCATTCAAACGTGGAGAACTGCAATATACACAGCTTCTTGACAAAACAGTGGAAGATATGAATGGTATTTATACCGGCAGTGAAAAGCTATATGCCTACAATGACGAGAGTATGATAGCAATGAATGAGATTTCAGCGCTCTACATTCCAACCAGTACAGAAAATAGCCTGGATACAACCGCAAAAGCTCAGACACTTTATGTGATCAGGGATGTTTTTGTATCAGGGGAAAAAAGAATTGAAACAGTCAGTCAACTGAAGGAACACTTAGGTGAGCCACAGTTTGAAGGTAACAGCTACATGAACTTTTATGATGCAGTTGCCATTCAGTGGTGTCAGGACAATGGCAGAGATATTGCACTTGAACCAAATCTGGAATACACAGAGGAATATGATGAATATGTACAGGTAGACAGCTTTGATGGAGAGGCACTCATCTATATGTATGTATATGAGATTAATGATTTGAGTTATACCTTTATAGCAGTAGGACATGAGGATAAGTTCTTCATGTATACGATTTCTGTATAGTTCAAAGAAAGCAGGAAAGGGGACAGGCATAGAATGAAAAGATTATACCGGTGGTTTGCACTTGCATTGGCTGTATGCCTGGTTTCTCTCAGCATACCAATGCCGAAAACACAGGCAGCACAGAAAAATCTGAGCATTAAGATGGCAAAGAGTATGGGGCTGACAAATAGTATGACCTATCAACAGCTTCAGAATAAATTGGAATTGACAAAGATTCAGTATGACCAGTCAATTAAGGCAATTAAGTTAAAAGAAAAGAATCAATCAACCTTCCGGTGGTCACCGCTTTTGAACTTTCAGTTCCCGCAGAAACCGAATCTTTCAGAAGCCTTTGAATATTCATATAAACCACTGGAATTACAGTCTAAGCTGGATACACTGGAACATCAGATCAGTGATACCGTTTATCAGGTTTATTATGATATTTCTTCTCTCTTTACAAAGATATATGTTTTGCAGGAGAGAATCAATTACAATGAGAAACGACTGACGGAATATAACAAGACATTAGATAAAAATAGAACAAGACTTACGCTTGGAATGGCGAATGAGAGTGATATCACAGCAATGGAGAGCAAGGTATCTGCCATAGAAAGCACATTGGTATCAGATAAATCGAATTTCGAAGCACAGAAGAAGAAACTTGGTAATCTGATAGGAATAGATGTTACTGCAGGTTATGAATTTGACAATCCTTTTGTAGATGGTGAAATCAGCAGAGATATCCTTGACGACCTGATTCACTATACCTTAGAGCATGATCATACCTATTATCAGGCTAAGACGGCAACATCCAATGCATTGATTGCCCTGAATACGAATTACAATCTGATGAAAGGACAGTATGGTTCTGACATTACCATGCTTGACAGCTATATTAATCAGATTAAGAGAGGAGATAAAGTCGATACTGCAGCTTTCAAGCTAAAATATAATGAATTCCTAAAGAAAGTAGACGAACCGTGGACCGGAAGCTATCGCATCCTGTTCATCAGTTTCCCTAAGGAGTGGTTCAAGGGTTCTATTGATGGTGTCAGATATGTGGAGGATGAACCATATGCATTGTATGAATGTGCACTTGAATACCAGGATGCGGTAAAAGAACAGGAGAGTACGAAGACGGAGATCAGCGATTCCGTAACAGACACCTTTGAGAATTATGTTTCATCCGGGAAGGCAGTAGAATCTGTAGAAAATCAGATTCAGGACAAGCGAGAAGAATTGATCAAAGCAAAGTCACTCAATATGATGGGGAAAATGGCCTACGAAGAGTATGATGCAGTTCAGAGTGAATTCGAGGAATTGCAATTAGAACTGATCCAGACAAAAGCGGATTACAGTGAAATCCTGTATGGTTTCGACAGGCTTACCTGTGGCAAGCTGTCAGATATACTTGGTATCTCTACAAACTTTACTTCAACCGGAGGAAGCGGTGCCAACAGCTATGCAGTGGCAAATGAAGGAGAAGGTGTATATTACTATATTCACCAGCTTGTATCCGATAATGTATTTGACTTTGGATTAACGGTAACAGAGGATGCAGATGTGGAGCTCACCCATTTTGAACTATGGGTGAACGGCATACAGATCGGAACACGTACAGCATTAGGTGATACCATCAGACATCTGACTCTGAACCTCAAGCAGACAGAGAGAGTATTTGTCAGAATCTATAATAATAATAGTTTTGTGGATGACTGTGATATCGATCCGACGATTTATTCAGCCAAACTCAATCTTACAAAAGACTACACAATTGTATCGAACAAGGGAAATCTTGTGGGTACTTATGATATCAGCGTGGACGATAGAGGTATCGCAACGATTAACTTTATTCCGGAAATGGATGAGCTGTTTGCTTTTTACACGATTCAGACAGAAAGTGGTGAATATCTGATTAATGACGAGAAGCAGAGTATCAAGCAGGATTTCACATACTTAGGTCTTGCAAGTGGCGGCCTTGAAAAGCTTGTGATTACCTTCTATGACGAAGATGAGAATCTGATGTATAAGGCAAGATTCCAGACAACGGATAAGACTCTTCGAAAGATTGAGGGTTCAGAACCGGCAGAGGAGTAAGTGACGACATACATGGAACAGAAAGAAACAGAAGGGAAAGGATGTTGATATGGTGAAGAAGAACAATATCCTACGTGCTGCAGCAGTAATGCTTAGCATGGTGTTGGCGACAATACCTGCGTTGCAGCCATTAACAGTAAGAGCAGAAGAAGCGGCACCGGAAGGAGTAGAAACGGTGGAGGATACGGGATATGTGGAGACACATACCTTAGAAGAATATGTGCATCTGAAGGATTCTGAAATAGAGAAGACCTGTCTGATCATAGGCTCTTATGTCATTAATCTGAAAGGACTGACCGATGAGGCATATGAGCAGGCGCAGGAAACAGTCAGTAAGTTCAATCAAACGAACAGGTACTATAAGTCAGAGCTTGCAGGTGGTAAATGGTTCGATGTGACAACAGCGACCTCCATCGATGAAATTACATCGGAGGGAACCCCGGTTGACAGCAGTGTGATAGAGAATCTGAAGCTTACCCACAGGGTAGATGCAAGCGGTGCGATCACAGACTTACGAACAGGTTTTTCATTATCACCGTTTGATATTGTTGCTCCATATAATTTACAGGTGCTCGAGGAACTTGAGCCAATCAGGAACCAGTTCGATATTCTGAAAAAGAAGGAGAATAAGACGCCTTCTGACAAAGCTGTCATATATTTTCTGGAGCAGTTTTATGAAACAAACGTCCGAAATGAGAAGACGGATAAATATGACAACATCATCACAGGACTTGAGAAGTATAAGAGTACACTTGGAGAAAGAGATAAACCGGAAACCTGGACAGAAGAGGTCAATAAGGTCTTAAAACATACAGATGCCCTTCGACGAGTGGAAGCATTCAACCTTCTTAATGATGCGTTGGATGATTTACTGAATAAGGTAGGTGGTCAGGAAAAGGTAAAGTATGTAGCAGGCTATTATTCGATAAGCTTTTTGTGGTATGGAGAATATGAATATGTATTAAGTGCTGATGGCAGATGGGAGAAGAAGCCTGTCAAGTACCCCTGGTGGGCTACCGTAGAGGAATACTATGTTAATTCAGAACTGACGGAAGCAATCGGACAGGCTAAGAAGAAGATAGAAGAGAGTATTACCAAGAATTCCAGTATTATCCTGACAGAAGGTTCTACTGCTTCGAGCTTTGCAAGGTATCAGTATTCCAATGACCTGATGAATTCCGTGAAGATAACCACGACGATAACCCAGACGCAAAAGAAAAAATTCAGGATTCCATGGAATACCTGCTGGTGTCAGACATGGCAATGGGAACGTCAGTTATATTGGTTAAATCAGGGTAACCAATATGCTGCTCAATGGGCTGAACGTTATGCTGAAGTATTAACTGAGACACAGATCTTTACAAGTATAGATTATGATCTGAATGGATGTGATACAGCGACACAAAAGCTGGTAGACCTGGCCAATATTACAAGCGGTTCTATCGTAGATGTGAATTCAGAGCTTGTCACGGCAGAGGAGGTATCCGGTAATGCATATCTTGATTATAAGGGAAAGCTTGCGGAAGGTATCAATGAAGACTATAAGAAGGCAGTAATCGAAAATGCGGAAATGACTGTGAAGCAGAAATTACTGTCTGATCAGAAGACCTCGACGACTTCCTCGAGATTGGAATATCAGAATCTGCTGACGGCTTATTTTGACAGAATGAGCAGTAAGAGTAAGCTGCAGACAATAGAAAAGCTGTTAAACGGCATTCCTGATTTGCAGGCTTTAGTACCGAATGATGATGTGAAGAATTATCAACTGGAAACGGTAGCAGACCATGAAGAATGGCTCAGACAGGAGTTCGCAAAGGCACTTGCCGAGAGTGGTGATTCTACCGATATGGACAAGCTTTCTTCAGAGCTGAGTGATCTGGAGAAGAAGAGGCAGGAAGCACTTGATAATAATGACCTTGCAGGCGAGAAGAAAATTGCAGCGGATATGGAAGCCAAGCAGAAGGACATTGATGATCTGACGAAAAAGTATGTTGATATTCTGGGATCCGATAGCAGTTCGCCTTCAGATAAGGCACGTGCCCTAGCAGAGCTTGGGGAAGGTAATACGGCATCTATGATCAACTCACTGGCCTCTGATATTACCTCAGGCATCAGAAACGGAGGCTCAGGCGGAAATGGAACAGGAGGAAACGGAGCAGGCGGAAGTGGTGCTGGTGGAAGCGGAACAGGTGGAAGCGGTTCCGGTACAGGAGGTTCTGGAAATAGTGATCTCCTCAACAAGATGGCAGCCCTTGATGCTTTAGGACAGCTTGATCCGAACGCAGCCTCACAGGCACTTTCTGATATTGAAAATGCCCTTGATAATGCATCTTCCCTGGATGATTCACTGAGAAAGTCAATGGAATCCTCACTTGGAGATATGAAGAGGCAGTTTGAATCAGACCTGGCAACGAATGCTTCGAACTTAAGTACATCCGCGCTTCTGGACATGCTCGAAGGAATCCTTGGACATGCCCTTGATAATGCTTCTTCTCTTGAACTTGCCAGCGCAGTACTTGCATTATCAAGATTCGGTTATGATTATAACAATAAGAATGCCAGAAGTCTTGCCATTTCTTATGCAGGAGATATGTATAACAACAGGGATAAATATATTTACCTGAAACTGAAAGATGATAACCGGGAATTTGTTTCTACCAAAGCATTGGGAGACGTGCTCAATTATCGATATGTGTTTGATGATATACATTATTGCGTAACGTTAAGTAAGGGACGTACCTATTATACCTTTACAAAGGGCAGCATAGAGTATTCCTATACAGGCGAGAAGTCATCGACACTGAAAACTCCGTCAGTCTTTCAGAAGACAATCTATATCTTTACGGATGATGCGAGGAAGCTTTTTAATACAACAGCAGGTTATATTCATGGTTGTGATTATGCGATTGTTGTAACACCACAGGTAGAGAAGACTACAACGGAAATATACAACCAGATGGTAGCACAGCTTAAGTAAACATAGGTGACTTAATCAGAAAGGTTTGTGTAAAAATGGCAGATTATACAATTATCGCAGATGTAAGTAATTATATCGTAAAAACGCTAAGAGAGAAGATGTGTCCGGAACCGGTTCCTTCTCCCAATAATATAGAAATATCTTCTCCGGCATCACAGGATGTTGATTATATCATTGGATTATATCTGTATGATATCAGGGAAGAGACGCAGGTTGCACCACCACCAAGGATTACGCATGGAAGGGTGCAGCTGACTAAGCCGCCAAGACCGTATAGCTTATACTATATGGTATTTATCAACGGTTCCTCCCAGATGGGATTAAAGGCACCGGATATACAGAAAATCATAGGCAGGATTGCACAGATAGTAAATGACAATGCATCTGTGTATCCACATCATCTTCAGCCTTGGCTGGATGCAACAGAACCACCGATAGTGTTTTCTCAGGCGAAGATAACACTGGAGGAGAAGGTAAGGGTGTGGCAGGCTATATCAAAGCCCTATCAGATAAGTCTGTTCTATAAGGCGGCACCTGTAATGTTATCCAGCGAAATCATTGTTGAGCCTCCAAGAGTCAGTGATGCTTCCTTTGACATTGATCTCATTGGAAGAGGAAAGGGGGAAGGAAAGTAAGTGGCAGAGGGAAACGTTAGGTACAAGCTGGATCTGATAGTGAATCTTCTCGATACGACAACAGGTATTCCTATCAGTCAAAAGGAAGTAATGTTTCGAAGTAATGGTCAGATTGTATCCATGTTGAACCGGGAGAAAGGTACTTACATTCTGCTGAACCACGGCAGAATGGATATGGAGCTGGAAATATCCGTAAAAGGATATCATACCCTGACGGTTCCGGTCAGATACGAAAGGCTTTCAGAATTATTCCCGACGATTGAAGCTCCCATGATACCGGTCATTATGCCATATGGCTATAGTGATATGTGTTCCTTAGAGGGAAACATGCCGGGAATTACGGACTTAGCCGCAATATCACTTAACAGAATAGATGCCTTGCTCGGCGCCTACAATGCTAAGAAGAATACCCTCAGACTTTTTGAATCAAGAGAGCTTGATGAAAATGATTATGCAGTCTTTCATAAGGAGGACATGGAATTTGAAGAGTTCCGCATTGTCAAGAAAACAGAAAAGGGAATGTTACTTCAGTTAAAGGAACCCCTTTTAAAGGAATGTAAGCCTGAAGAGGGCATAGCCAGAATCGTACGTGGCAAGACAGAAGCCAATGGTAGGTATCTTCTACGCGTAAGGATGGATGGCAAAGGAACAAAATATCTGGTCCGTTACACCGTAAACGGAGTGACCAAGTTCAAAGAGTTCGCATTTGGAGAACAGATGGAAGGGAGGCTGGAATAGTTGGGAATTGTGGTAGTTTCAGGAGCTACATGCAGTTGCTCATCCGGTACAACGCCTTGCGCATTGAAGGTTACCTCTCAACTAAAATGCATGGCAGAAGGCAAACCCATAGCTACTATTCAGGATATGCAGCCGGGAGCAAATCTCGCAAGCTTTGGGATGTGTACATCTCTTGCAAATCCTGCAGTTGCATCAGCCACAGCGGCAGCCCTTGGAGTGCTGACACCGCAGCCCTGTACCATGACACCGGCAGGAACCTGGACTTCGAATAAGGCGACAGTCATGATAGGTGGCAAGCCTTGTGTTACAAATGAATCTACCCTGACATGCGGTATGGGAATGGGGGTAATCAAAATCCTATCCGCAGGGCAGGCAAAGGTAATGGTGTAACAGGCAAGTATTGTAAGAAGAGATATTTTTAAGAGTATAGAAAGGAGCTAATATATGGCACAGTATTTTACACCTGGTGTTTATGTTGAAGAATCAGATAATTCGCAGAGAGTTATTGATGGAGTCGGAACCTCGGTTGCCGGATTTATTGGTCTTGCAGAGAAAGGAAGGACCCAGGGAGCACCGGTTCGTATAACAAGTTATAGAGATTTTGTAAAGGAATTTGGCAATCCGTTAAGTGACTTTATTTATGGAGAATATCGTTATCTCGCACCGAGCGTAGAGAATTTCTTTGCTAATGGAGGCGGCGTGTGCTACATAGCCAGAGTAATTCCGGAGGATGCACAGAAAGCGTCTGTTAAGAAAGGTATCTTAAGCATAGAAGCAGTGAATGAAGGAAAGTGGGGAAATAAGATTCAGATATCCTTCAATTCTGTAGCGAAGCGTAAGATGCAGATTGTCGGAATGAATGGAGATACCTATATTGCCAAGTCTGTAGACGGTTTCCGTGAAGGTGATGTTGTAGTTGCAGGTAACGAATATAATCGTATCAGGACAATTTTGGATAACAGCGTTACCTTTGAGAAGCCATTTACCGTTGATGTGGTAGATGCTTCTATCGTTCCCTCCACAGTTTTATATCTGGCTGAGATGGACATTACCATAAGATATGGTAATGAGCAGGAGAAATATGCAGGGCTGACCCTGAATATGGCAAGTCCGAATTATATTACATACCGCATGGCAAAGAGTGAAATCGTAAAGATTGCGGTTGAGCCTGCGGAAGAAAGTATAAATCCGGTAGAAGCGGTTCTTGGAACAGGTACGACAGGCGGCATGGTGATGCTGGATGGCGGTATGGACGGAAGTATTTCCAAGGTTACAGCAGGAACCTTTATCGGTGAGGATTTAGGACCTGGTAAGAGAACAGGAATTGCTTCCTTTGTAGAGAACGATGTAGTAAGCATCATTGCTGTTCCGGGAATCACAATACCGGAGGTAGTTGTAGCTCTTGTTGGTCATTGTGAGAATCTTAAGAATCGTATGGCGATTATTGATATGCCAAAGGATGCATCAAAGGTTCATGAACTGTTAGCATACAGAGAAATGATAGACAGCACCTATGCAGCAATGTATCATCCATGGATTCAGGTATTCGACCGTTCTTCCAATAAGCCGGATTTCATCCCACCTTCAGGTGCAGTTATGGGTGTATATGCAAGAACAGATGCAAACAGAGGCGTACATAAGGCTCCTGCAAATGAAACGGTATTCTGTACAGGCCTTAAGACAGAGTATACAAAGGCAGAGCAGGACGCTTTAAATCCGGCAGGCGTAAATCTTTTAAGAAGCCTTCCGGGACAGGGAATCCGTGTATGGGGCGCAAGAACAGCAAGCTCAAACAGCAGCTTTAGATATGTCAATGTAAGACGTCTCTTTATCTTCGTAGAAGAGAGCATCAAGGCAAGTACCAACTGGGTTGTATTTGAACCAAATGATGTAGCTTTGTGGCAGAGAGTAAATCTCACAGTAAGCAGCTTTCTGGAGAATCTTTGGAGAAGTGGAATGCTTGCCGGCAGCACACCGTCAGAGGCATTCTACGTTGAAATCGGACCTTCTACCATGTCACAGGATGACATTATGAGTGGACGTCTGATTTGTAATATAGGTATTGCTCCTTCACGTCCGGCAGAATTTGTTGTATTCCGTGTATCACAGTTTACAGCAGAAGCAGGGGCAGAAGCAAGCGCAGAAACAGAAGAATAAATAATAAAAGGAGAGATGAATTATGCCAAGTCAATATGCAAAGACTACTTTAGATAATGGTGGAAGTTTTTATCCGTTAACAAAAATGAACTTTGTTGTAACGGTAAAATCAGCAAACGGAAATACAGCTAAGGCAGCATTTAGCGAGGTTACCGGCATTGAAGCAACTGTAGATGTCATTGAATTCCGTCAGGGTAATTCAGAAAGCCTTTCACCTGTTAAGGTGCCGGGACTTGTAAAGCATGGAAATGTGACATTAAAGTTTGGGTATACAACGGAAAATGAATTCAAAAAGTGGGTTGACAGTTGCATCGGCTCAACAAGAAAAGGTATGGACAGAACAACTGTTTCAATCGAACTGATTGATATCGTATCCGGTGATTCTCCGACTGCTTTGCAGACCACATTATCGAACAAGGGAAATACATGGATTCTTGAAAATGCCTGGGTTACTAAGTATACAGCACCTGATTTAAATGCAATGCAGAGTGAAATCGCTATCGAGAGTGTTGAGATTGCTTATGAGACACTTAAGATTCCAACAGTAGGATCAACAGCAGCAGGAGCAACAGCAGCAGGAACAACATAAGTTATGATTTGATCGTACCGCAGGAGCAGTATGGCTCCTGCGGGTCTATCAGATTATAAGAAGGAGGAATTTTTACATGGAAACAGTATATGATTTTACATTACCAAAAGGGCTGGTTGACAATGCCGGGCAGGTTCACAGGAGGGGGAAGATGAGACTGGCAACGGCAAGGGATGAGATTAGTGCAACAAGGGATCCAAGAGTGCTTTCAAATCCGTCATACCTTACGATTGTAGTTCTTGCACAGGTCATTACACAGATAGAGGGAGTCGATTTCATAACTCCTAATCTTATCGAGGGACTATTTACCGCAGATCTTGCATTCCTGCAGGACATGTACCAGAAGATCAATGATGTGGAGCCACCTAAGATGAGAGTTGTATGTCCTCATTGTGGAGAAACGGTAGAAGCGCCTATAAATTTTACTATGGAGGGTTAAGGCTCTATCCGGAAGAAAGTATGTATAAGGAGATGGCGTTCATATCTTACTATTTCCACTGGCCAAACAATGAGGTCATGGAGCTTGACCACAGAAGCCGAAGGCAATGGTGCAGGGAAATATCTGCCATTCATAAGAGCATTAATCCCTCTTCTGATAAAAAGGGAAAGGAAAAGAGTATTTTAGACTTTAAAGTACCGTAAAGGTGTTAAGGAGGCATAAAATGGGTAGTTTTTGGGATGTATGGACAAATAAGAATGATTTCATAACCGGTTATTCGTTCACACTTCTTGTAGAAGGGGTTACCAATGTACCTCTTCGTTCCGTCAAGGCATTTAAGAGAGAAGCCGAATACGACATGATTCAGGAAGGCGGCGTAAATGATTATGTTCATTTAAGAAGAAAAGGTGTTACGAAGCCATTTACCTTTCAGGTGGAAAGATATGCAGATACCAGTCTGGTGCTGGAGACACTGCCGGTCGGTTATGAAGCCGTACTTCCCATGATCTTAATGGTATATAATGGAACGGATATTACTTCAAACATGCCAATCCGTACATATGCATTTACCGGAGCTGTTGTCATGGCGAAGGAGTATGGGGAACTGAATTCAGAACGAAGCGGACTTCTTACGGAAACGGTAACAATTGCCTATCGTGAGCTGATGTGTATCAATACGGATTTCGATAAGTATCTTAATATGTTTGGAATAACATCTACAAGTAAGAGTCAATAATCTGTTTCGAAAGCTTATAAAGGGGAGAAAACAGTATGCTTACAATAAAACAGCCAATCAGGTTATCTGCCAGACCATCCATGATAAAGCTGGATGATAGCTTGGGGAGACGCGTTGAGGCAAATTATCAGGTTATGGCAAGCACACTTAGTCCGGAGAGTATGCTTCATTTCGTATCGGGTCAGTCGGATGTTTACATGGAAGGAGACTCCATGACATCACTGGTTTCCATGAATAGCCGGATTAATACTCAGCAGATTAACGTAGAGCTGATTAATAATGTGCTGAATCGTATCCTTGTGTCAGACAACAGTACGTTAAGTTATCAGGACAGAACCTTTGTTGACATGGTGCTTAGCCGTATGGGAATCACAGATGTAAAGCAGTTCATGCATCAGGTCAGTATTCTGAAACAGAATACCCAAAATGTGAACAAACTCATTGAATTGTATCATAAGGGTGGGGATATCCTGAAGGAGATAACACAGCAATATAAGAAAGTAAATATAGAGAATGAGAAGAAAGAGGCAGATATCATAACGGAAGAACATTTTCATGATATGTGGCTTCATCAGACTATATTGAACAGGTTGGAAACGGGAGAAATCTATAAGGAAATCGAGAATTTCTATCGGGCGATGTATGATACCCACAAGTACATTGATGCCAGAGAATTCAATGTTGGTGAACAGCTTGTACAGTCATGGAACATCAGTCTTAACCAAATAAAGAATCGTACCATGTATCATAACGAACCTCTTGAATATAGAACCGTCAATACCTATGAAATGGGAGATGTCGAAGAATATCTTACAGAAGGGGATCATATCAGGAGCGAACTGATAGAAGCTGTTATCCTGAATGCAGTGAATAATGCTTATGCATTGCGTTACAATGAAATCAATGACCATTCCGGTGTATGGTACAGTCTGACAGAAAGTATCCGACAGACAGCAGAGAATACCTTGAGCCGCTTTGAAGATTTTCATGAGCATACCAATATTACATTTCTGGAAGCGGATCAATATAACCGTTCCATGCAGGAGAATATCACAAATGAAATCACATCCCTGCAGATGCTTTATGAACAGTATGACAATACCAATGAATATCGGGAAGAAGCGGTAGAACAGCAAATCGTTCAGAGGCAGGAGAATCATATTCACGGTCAGCAGATCAATCATTTATCACAGGAAGAGGAGCTTTTAAAGCAGCAGCTTGAGATCATAAACCAGACAAATCTGGAAAAGCAGGAGAAGCTGGAGCAGATCATCAATCAGATAAAGCCGTCACCGAGATTACAGATCAACAGGACTAAGGCGATGGCAGATGCCAGAAAGGCAATGGAGAATTCACAGGAAGTCATGTTGGAATACATGAACAGCCAGAATACGGTAGAACATTATGAAACTCAGACAAGAGAGCAGCTTGAGAAGGTTATCGATAAAAATGTTCTTAAGATTTTCGAACAGATTGAGCAATATCACAGGAATCCTGACCGGATACCGGAAAATATCACAGTCAATGATGCGGCATTAGCATCCTTTATGCGTGATACGTCACTTCCACCTACACCAAGAGAAAAACTGGTGGAGCAGCATGTGGAAGAGAAGGTGGATACGCTGATTCATGACACCAGACAGCAGGAAATCAAATCGCAGCTTGATAGAATCATAAGTAAGGAAGCACCGGAAGTGAAATATGTCAGCAATCCAAAGAATGTGGAACTGTTTCATAAGGTTACCCAAACAGGTATCAATGAGGAATTGCTGGAGGAAATCAGGAATGTGAACAGGAATGTCACCAGAAATGTAGAGCAGCATGTGGAAAATGTTCAGGAGAAGGAAGATATTTACAGGACAGTGACAAATCGTGTAAATGAGATTCAGCTTCAGCAGAATGAAGAACTTTCCCACATCATAGCAACTAATGTGAGGGAACAGTTAGGCAGCCTGTCCGATCAGGTATACAGAAAGCTCGAAAAGCGTATGGACAGTGAGAAGAGAAGAAGAGGCCTTTAGTAAAGGCATTGGGAGGAAGTTAAATGGGTATATTATCAGGTGTAGCAAATGCTGTTTCAGGTGCAGCACAGACAGCATTTGAGAATGTGAAAGACAATCTGTCAGATACATTCGGCAGCATATTGGGAAATAGCGACAGGGTAAGGATTACGCTAGGAGGATATACAACTTCTGATCTTCTCAGTGCAGATGCAGCCGAGGCGATTGAGTTTGAGCTCCCTTTTAATCCATCCTCCATTAGAATCGACGCAGTGGCAGGCGGTAAGCAACCGATAGTTACATCGGATGGAAGAACAATGCTTGATTCGGTGGATCCACGTATCCAGGTAAGCTTTACTGCTTATGTGGATGAAGTAAACAATGCGGATGCCTTTCTCTTCGAACGAATTGACAGAGGTGGTGTTGTTGGAATCGCTAAAACTGCTTATCATTTGTTAAGTAATCAGGAATACAGTGTGGCAGCTTATGTGGAAGGACTCCTTGCAGCACTAAGAGATACCGGGCGCAGTCAGATATGGTTTCATTGGGGAAATATGCATTATGGAGGAACATTAAATAACGTATCTGCAAGATACACGATGTTCAATCCATCCGGAAATCCAATCAAGGCAGAAATCACAATAAGAATCATGTGTGTATCGAAGGAAAAAAGAACCATGAAGGCTGAATGGGAATCAAAGTATGAAAAAGCCATGGAAGAATTGAAAAGCTATGGTGGTTCTGAAATGGGAATTGATTTGTCCGGTTCTTCCATAACAGACAGGATTATAGGATAGATGGGAGAGAGAATATGGATTTATTGAATACTGCCAAGGAAAAGATAACAAACTCTAATGCACTTACGGGAAATGCAGAAAAGGCATATCTTCTTGTCCGTAAGGATATTATGAAGGAGACAGATAAAGCGACGGATAACTTCTTACAGTTTGCAGATACTTTGCAGAACGGGATAGATATGATTTCCAATGCTGCTTCCCTGCTTTCCATGAATGGGGCACTTTATGCAATAGCAAATGAAAGAGGGTATATTCCCATAAAGGTACAGTATAACCCTTCCAGTATAACCTTTTCCGGTTTGAAAGGTGTACAGGGTCCAAGTCATGATGGAACCTTTATGGACTTTGACAGACCGGCAGAAACTGTGATGGGCATGGAACTGTATTTTGATACCATGGAAACAAACAATGCTTTCATGATGGACAAAACGGCAAAAGATGTGGTAACCGGGCTTGCTAAGAAAAAGAAGAGCGTAAGATATATCGTTGAGCTTTTGGTAGGAGCGACTGTATTTCCAAGTACACGCTGGATAGGATTTGCATGGAATAAGATGATTTTCTGGGGAGAACTTGTAAATGTGAGCGCTTCTTATATCATGTTCGATACGAAGGGAGAGCCGGTACGAGCCAGGGTATCACTTCAGATACGGCAGGATCAGGTTACACAGGCCGCTGAAAAGGGCAAGGAGAAGACAAAAGAAAACAGAAAGAAAGAAGAAAAAGAATGGGACAAGCAGTTCAAGGCGTTAGGTAAGAAGAAACCCAAGATGTCTTCAAGTGTAAGCAATATATTGAATACGAATTTTTAATTGGTTAATGGTTTCAATATCATGTACTCTCGGAATCTGTTTAAAAGATTCCGAGAGTACATGATAGACCAGAGGAGGAGCAGCAACAGCAGATGGCAGTTTTCACATATGAACAGTTACAGGGAAAATATGGGTATTTTGATAATCCTGAGGTAGTAATTAAGGTGGGGAACAATGAACTTACTGGTAAAAAGGGATTTCCGGTAAGTGATGTGGTAGTAGACCTTACAAGCGGATATGAAGCATCTGTAGCAGAGTTTTCCATCTATGATACATATAATCTTGCACAGAATGAATTTATGTTCGATGCCGTGAAGAAATTCATCCTGATTGGCTCTAAGGTAGAGATTTCAATGGGATATAAGAAGAAAACAACGCTTGTGTTCGTAGGAGTCATCACAAGAGTCAATTTCCTGTTTGAGACAGAAGGAGTTCCCTGCGTCCGCGTAACGGCAATGGATGTCAAGGGAGTCATGATGGCAGGAAGTTATGCACGACAGCTTAAAGCATCAAATTATTCTGACGCTGTTTCCGAGATTTTTAAGAAAACAGCTTACAATAAACTCAAAAATTCAGGGGTAATTAAGAAAATCGTGGTTCAGGCAACTGCCGATAAGCAGCAGGTGTCAGCCAGTGCAAGCGCCGGTGCAGTGCCGGGGAAAAAGCAGACTACAGATAAAACGATAGAGATGGTAGCAGAGAGCGATTATGAATTTGTCGTAAAGGCAGGAAAGAGGAATAATTACGAATTCTATACAGACTGTGGAAATGTCGTATTCCGAAAAGCAAAGGCAAATAATAAAATATTGATGGAGATTGCTCCGACCATGGGACTTCGAAGCTTTGACATATCCTATGATATTACAGGAATCGTAGATAAGGTAATCGTAAGGGGAATGGATGTATCGAAGGCAAAGAGCATTAAGTCTGAGAAGAAGCTCTCCAATAAGCTTTCACAGGGAAATAACGCAAAGCAGGTCATTTCCGGAAGCCAGAAGGTATATCTTGATTCCACGGTTTCTTCCAAAGAAGATGCAGATGCAAGAGCAGCATCCCTTGCAGAGAAGATATCTTACCGTTATGGCTCCATGACATGTGAAATGATAGGAATTCCCATTCTGAAACCAGGATATTTCATCAAGCTGTATGGATTGGGAACGGGAGCTGACAACAAGTTCTATCTTACGAAGGTAAGACATGAGTATAGTACGGACGGAAGATATCTGGTGACATTGGAAGGTGTCAGTGACAGTGCCGGAGGAACAGAGATGGATTCCCTTGATGATTTAGGAAGCCTGGCAGGACTTGGCGATATGGGAGGTCTGGATGCCATTGGAGATTTCAGTGATATGGATTCTGCCGGAAATCTGGCAGGAGGACTGGATGATTTAGAGAATCTGGGAGATATGGCAGGAGACCTTGGAGACCTGGCAGGAGATCTTGGTGGATTAGCAGATGCAGCCGGAAGTGTAGGAGATGCTATTGGAGGTATTGGTTCACTATTTTAGATAGAGGAGAATGAATAAATGGGATTATATGACATCATGGATGAAATTGCAGCAAAGCAGGTGACCAAGTCGGAAACCGGTGACAACAGAATCTACGGAGTCATTGTTGGAATCGTAGTCAAGAATTATGATGAACAGATGCCGGGACGGGTATGTGTGCAGATACCTGTCAGGGACAGTGAAGCAAATGAATTGAAATGGGCAAGGGTCGCCATGCTCTCAAGCGGTAAGGAATGGGGACATTATTTTCTCCCGGAGGTAGGTGATCAGGTTCTCATAGTATTCGAGCAGGGCAATATTGAGAAACCCTATGTCATAGGATGTGTTTCCAAACAGAGTGACAAGTTCCTGACAAAATCGGTGGATAAGAAAAACCAGATTAAGAGAATCGTAACAAAGCATGGAAGTACGATTCAGTTTGATGATAAGGAGAATACAGAAGGAAAGCAGGATAAGATATCCATTATTACGGCGGGCAAAGAACGAAAGCTCGTTCTGGATAATGAGAAGAAGCAGATAACCATAGCTGACAAAGAGTCCAAGAATAAGATTGAGATCAAGTCGGAAAATGGAAATATTGATATTGAAACAGAGCATAAGCTGAGCATCAAGGTAGGAGATAATCTTGAACTTATCATGAATGCAGACAGCGGAACGATAACAATGAAATGCGGCAAATTCAAGCTGGAAGCAACAGAAGGAATTGACATGGATTCCAGTGCAAGATTTGGTTTGTCAGGAGGTACGGTCAAGGTAGAGGCTTCTTCGATGTTAAAGCTTGAAAGCAGCGGAATGGCATCTGTCGCAGGCTCGCCGGTTAAGATCGGTTAAGCAGAAGAAATAATTAGTGGAAGGGTATGGTAAGCTTATGGATAACACATTCTATCTTGGAAAGGGAATGAAATTCCCACCGCAGATTAATCCTGCAACGGGAAGGTTTCTATGTGTAGAGGGTAATGAAAGCGTGAAGGAGAGTATTTATCTTATCCTTATGACACATAAGACAGAGCGGAAGCTGCGGCCGGATTATGGATGCAACGCAGCAGGCTACGTCTTTAACAGTGTAGATGCGACCATGCTGAGTATGATGGCAAGGGAGCTTGAGGATGATATCCTTCATAATGAGCCTCGTATCAGTCGGGTGGATGTGAGAATGGATCAGAATACGAAACCGGGATGTCTGTTTATCTATATTGATTATTACATTAGAAATGGAAATGTAAGGGAAAATATGGTATTTCCTTTCTATTTAGGAGAGGAACCTGCCACAGAGGAGGAAGCGTATGAGACAATGGAAGACGACGTTGTTGAATGATTATATATTAGACAGCAGAAGCAGGGAGGACATTCTGGACAAAATCAAAGAGCTTTCGGCTTCCTATACACCGGAGTGGCAGTTTGATGTGGATAATCCTGATATCGGTTCCTGTATCGCGCTTTTGTATGCAGATGAGATGCAGGAGCTGATCAAGAGATATAATACCATTCCGGAGCGTAACTGCGTAGAACTTGTCAATATGCTCAACATCGCATTAAAGGCAGCTTACCCGGCTCATAGTATAGTGCTTATGGATCTTGTTGATAATACGGTACCGGGTGTGAAGCTTCCGAAAGGAATAAAGCTTCTGGCAGATAACGGTGGAGAACAGGAGATTATCTTTGAAACGGCAAATACCGTATATCTTACAAACTCACAGCTTAAGACAGTATTCATGACATCGGGAATGACAGGAAATTTATATCCTGTTACAGGAGATTTCCAACAGCCTTCTTATATTGAGCCTGATAGCATTGTAGTAAAAACGGATGAGGAAGAAGAGGAAGAAGTCCCGAAAACGCAGATAATGGAAAATGCTTCCGCAGAAGCGGAGGAAAGCAGCAGGTCTGCGGATATCGAGAAAGAACCAACTCTGGCTGAAGAAATATCAAAGGGAATGAATGAGTTCTTTACAAACCTGCAGGAACTTTTGGAAGGAATGGTAAAGGAGGAGCAGGAAGAGGAACAGGAACAGGGATTCCCGTTTCGCCTGTTTGATTTTGATCAGCCTGATTACGGACTTCATGGAATGCTTCTGTACCATTCCCACCTGTTTGATGTGCAGGACAATGACATTGTGATGGAACTTAAGGGTGGGGAAGAAATTATTGATGGTATTGTTTCAGGAAGCTATGAATTAAAATATTTTGGACAGGGCAGCTTTATTCCGATAACAGATATTACAAGAGAAAGTAAGGAACGTATTGTATTCAGAAAGCAGCAGGAATGTGGCAAGCTCACGCAGAATGGAACAGAGTATTCCATATTACTGATAGAACCAACGGTGCCAATCACGAAAACAGTTATGGTATCAAAAATTGGCTTTTCTTCTGAAGGAAAGCCGGAAGCGTTACAGAATGTGTGGGACGGTAACAGTGAGCTTGAGACAGACCATTTTAAACCGTTTGGCGAAGTTATGAGCATGTACTCAGAGCTTTATATGAATCATGAAGAATATTTCACGAAACCGGGGGCATATATTACAGTTCAATTTTATCTGGAGTTTGGTACGAAAATGGTGTCAATTCCAAGATATGAAGAGGAAGAACAGCTCAAGGTTATTAAGAGGAAACCAAGAAGAGACATTTATGGTGCTCCGGCAGAAGTATATGCAGATGAGATTATTATTGAATACTACAATGGTATTGGTTGGAAGCGCCTCAACACGACAGCACCTGTAAGTCAGCTTTTCCAGAATGCAAAGGGCGGAAAATGTGAGATAGAATTCGAATGTCCGAAGGACTGGAAGAGTGTGGAGGAGGGAAGCAGCGAAGGACATTGGCTTAGATTCAGGCTTCTTAAGGCAGATAACTGTTATTATCAGCCGGCGGTTCATAACTATCCGGTTATTCGGAACTTGACGGTGTCATACTCCTACGAGCATCATTTGGATACACCGCAGAAGCTGATCTGTTTCCAGGGTAGCAGAAAAAGGGATATGACAGCTACGCTGGCAGAAAATCCATATACACCGGTATTCTTCAGAAACCCATATAATACTACTTCTCTATATCTTGGGTTTGATAGAAGAATGGAAGACGGACCTGTCAGTATCCTGATAGATGTGGAGGAAGTAGAGGGATATTCAGGAAGAAATATCAGGTATTATTACTCAACAAGAGAGGGATTTTCAAGGCTTAAGCTGATTGACAACACAAATGGGCTGGAGCATTCCGGCACCATTGTATTCATACCGCCGACAGATATGGCTAAGAGAGTCATGGAAGGAGAAGAAGCTTATTGGATCAGAATCACGGATGAGAAGCAGGAGATTGAGCTGGAACCGAATAAGAGTCCGATGATTAAGAGCATACGGGTGAATGCGGTAGAAGTCAATAACATAGATACCCTGAACGAGCAGGATTATTACATCGACTGGTTTGGACCGAATATGACCTTTGCCCTGAATACAGATAATATTCTGGATGCAGATGTATGGGTAAATGAGATGGATAACTTCACAGAGAGTGAAATGCGCAGCATGCTTGGTGAGCAGCCTGCCGTGACAAGAGCGGAATATAGCCTGGGAGGCGCGATACAGGAGTTCTACATAAAGTGGGAGGAAGTCGATAATTTTGACAATTCCTGTGCCTCTGACAGACATTATATGATTGACAGACAGAATAACACGATATCCTTTGGTGATGGGGTACATGTAAGGATTCCTAAGAATACCAGGGGAATCGCTTTTAAGATAGTTGTACGCAGATGTGAAGGAAGCCTGGCAAATGTAGAAGCAGGAGCTATCAATGCTCCGTTGGGAAATATCATGTTCGTTAACGATATCTATAATCCGATGCCGGCATTTGGTGGAACGGACATGGAAACATTGGACGAAGCGTTAAGACGAGGCGCCACACAGCTTGGAAGTAAGAACCGTCTTATCTCTACCATGGATTATGAGAGAGAGGTACTTAATTTCTCAAACTGTATCAGTCAGGCAAAGGCAATTGTCAATATACGTAAGGATGGAACAAATGTGCCGGGGGCAATTTCAATTGTACTGTTGATGAATGATTTTAAGGATGGTGATAATTCCTTCTTAAAGATGAAGAACAGAATTAGAGACCATCTCCTGACAAAGTGCGAGTTATCCGTGGATGAGCGGTATCTGGACGTGGTACAGCCCTTGTTCGTCAAAGTATCAGCCCAGCTTTGGGTAAGACTGATAGAATCAGATGACAGCTTTGATATGCAACAGCATTTTATCAATGTTCTGGAAGAATATCTGGATCCTGTAAGCAATGAATTCTGGGATATTGGAAGAATGGTCAGTGCAAAGCAGATAGGAATGCAGCTGAATATAGAAAAGGGCAGTGCTCTGATCGAGAAAGTGATGTTTTCAGCTATGTATGAAGACGAAAATGGTACGCATGAAGCAGATTTGGCTGCACTGCAGGGGAATCCTTATGTATTGGTAATGAATGGGGAACACAAGATACACTTCCTGTAAGCGGCAGGAAAGGAAAGGTTTGGTAAGAATATGTTAAGTCCGAAAATAATGCCACAAAAAACATATGCAGAGCTCATGGATGAAAATATAAGTAAGATACCGATCTATACCGACGAGTGGACAAATTATAATCCGTCCGATCCCGGTATCACAATATTGGAGAATCTTTCCGGAGCCCAGATTATTCAACAGAACAGAATGGATGAGGTTACGGATGATGTGAAGGCAAAGATCCTGAAGCTCCTTGGATAT
Source organism: Lachnospiraceae bacterium (assembly GCA_022788085.1). GTDB lineage: Bacteria > Bacillota > Clostridia > Lachnospirales > Lachnospiraceae > COE1. The sequence goes on along the minus strand of JALEWA010000022.1, from coordinate 6,811 downwards.
ACACCAAGGAAAGGAAAAGGAGCAAGGGTATATCTGGAGCCGGAACATGTTTTGGAACGTTTTTTTATATTGGCTGACCAAAGATTCATGGTCGGGGATATGTGCTTTGAAACAAATCGCCCGATTGAGGTCGTAGACAGCCATATCACAGGTATTTTCAATCGTACAGGTGAGCATTCAAAGGATTTGAGTTATGTTCTTGACAGGAATATTTCCATGCTTGCAAGAATATTCGGAAAGAAACCACAGGCAGGCTCCCAGCTTTATATTGTTATGGATAAACCGCTTAAGCCGGGAGAACAGGGAATCATACATATTGATGTGGCAAGTGATTATGGGCGAAATCCTTTTCATGAAGAACAGATCGGGGTATTTGCACAGCTGAAATGGGAGTGTTACTGTGAAAGCGGATTCATTGAAATGGAGGTAGAGGATGGTACCGTTGGATTTTTAATGGATGGAGAGCTTGTATTTACACAGCCATCCGCTCCGGCAGCTTTGTATGAGCAGGATGGGATTAAGGGCTATGTATGGAGAGCTACTCTGGTTCATTCAGAGTATGATGTTGCACCGGCCTTAAAGCATGTGTCAGGATTCCTCTTTCAGGTAGTACAGAAGGAAACATTAGCCATTACACACAGCTTTCAGAGAAGCACAGAAATCTGTATGAAATGCAATATGCTGGAGGACGGCTATATCAGTGTATTTGCAAAAGAACAGAAGGGAAGCTCCTATCGCAAGTATGAGGAGTGTGTGGATGATGTCTATACAGAACTTCCCGTGGGAAGATATTACAGAAAAAGAAAAACAGGACATGGCAAAGCGGAATTTTCTTTTGATAAGGATGCTTTTGGCTATGCCCCGGCAAATATAAAGAATCCGGTGAAAATCGTAATCTATAATGAAGAGATGATGAGAAAATACTATCTTGGTGATGTATATGGTTATGATAATCAGGAGATTAAGCTTCCTGTAGGACATGTTGTAACAGAGACCTTCTGTGTGATTGCCCGCAGGGAGGATGGAGAAGGCGGTTACCTTTATGATTTCCTGAAGCCTAATAAAATGGATGAGAAAAAGATGTCCTATTACCTTTATGAGAATGAAGGTAAGATTGTCATTCATGATGCAGGTGATTATGTCGGAGCCTCCCTGTTTATCGGTTCCGTGGCAGTGGTAGCAGGCGAGGATGGTAATGTAAGGAAAGGAAATACCTTTATCAGCGCTGAGATTGATGAGAGCATAACCTTTTCCAATCCAACGAAAGGTGTTGGAGGAAGTTATCAGGAAACCTTAGAGCAGGTCAGACGAAGATTCATTTCTGAAATGAATACACCGCAGACGGCAGTCATAGAGGAGGATTATGAAAAGCTCGTAAAGAACACTCCGGGGCTATGCATTGGTAAGGCCCGAGCATGGAGGGATGATGACAGAAATGAGGTACAGGTTGCAGTGATGCCAAAGCTTGAACAGGAGTTCCCTAAGATGAGCGATGTCTATCTGAGAATATTAGACAGATATTTGGAACGAAAGAGACTGCTGTCAACATCAATCAGAATCTTACAGCCGGTATATGTACCCGTAAATGTAAGTGGAAAGGTTTATGTAAAGCCACATCTTAAGAATTGTGATCTGATCATACATGAAACAGTAGTCAGGGAACTGGATTATATACACGGAACCCGGAATTTTGGGGAACCTCTTCGATTTGATAAGGTATTTCATGCATTGGATACATTGGAATGTGTGTCCTATGTATATGAGCTGAACATTGAGCCGGCTAAAGCAGAGTATGTATCGACAGAAGGAGCAGACCTGTATCCGGCAAAGAACTGTTTGTTCTATCCCGGCAGAATTACGATTGAGGTGCTGACAGCAACAAATGTATAGAAAACGGTAGAAAGAGAAAGGGGCTGGCTGTTACTATGGCTGGAATACAATTTACGATTGGCAGAAACAGACTGGATAAGACATTCTATTATGGAATAGAGCCGGATGGAGAAAATGGAATAAAATGCAGTGAAAACACAGGGATGCATTATATGATACTGCCGCTCCTGGACAGTGGGGTGGCTGACTGCTCCTGGGGACGAATATCCTTTGATATGGAATTGCCTGAGGATACCGTGTTTTATCTATATCTGTGTGCAATGAATGAACCGCTTGGCAGAGAAATTATGATGGATAGCGAGAAAGGTTTCCGTGAGAAAATCAGATTCCTTGCAGCGAACAGATGCCTTCGCTTCATCAATAAAAAGGATGCACTTCTTTACGAAATCGAAGGAAGATATCTGTGGATTGCCATAGAGATTATTGGTGAAGGTGTTAAGGTTTCAAACATGGTCGTTCAGGCACCGGGAGATAATTTCATGAGACTGTTCCCGGAAGTTTATCGTGAGAAGAACAGCTTTATGCATCGTTATCTTTCGATTTTTTCAAGTATATATAATGACTTTCAGAATAATATCGATCATATGGAGGATTTACTGGAGCCTGACAGGATGCCGGTACAGCTTCTGGAAATGTATCTGAAATGGTTTGGTGTGGATGTTGCCGGGGGATATGTCAGTGAAGCTGTTATGCGTTCACTTCTGAAAGATGTAGCATGGCTTATGGCAAATAAGGGAACGAGGCAGTGCATTGACAGGCTTTGTGAACTCTTCATTGGTGAGAAACCTATTATCCTTGAACGAAGTATGATGAGCAGGTACTTGAGGTATTCAGAGACAGAGGTGTATAATAATTTATATGGAGACAATCCATATGATGTAACTTTGTTGATTGAATCGAAGGTGGAGCTGACGACAAGACGTCAGCTGTTACATCTGCTGGAACAGTTCAAGCCGGTAAGGTGCAGAATCGCTGTTGTATTCCTTGAGAATACAGGAGTACTTGACAGCTACAACTATCTTGATCGTAATGCGTGTGTATTTACAAGCTCCGTTGCAGATTTAGATGAAGAACAGCTTATGGATGGAACTGTTGTGATTCAATAATACGTGCGGAAGGGCAAGGTAATTAGAATGAACGTAGTAGTAACAGGTTGTGGAACCTATACCCGTGTTATCATAGAAGGAAGAGTGGATGCCAATACAAGTCCCCAACTACAGCAGGCTATACTCAACGCATTTCAGAGAGATAAAAATATTGTACTGGATTTCTTAAATGTGCCATACATATCCAGTGCAGGCTTAAGGGCATTATTGATTGGTCATAAGACGGCTGCTTCTAAGGGAGGAACCATGAAGCTGACGAATCTTCAGGATACGGTCAAGGATGTAATAACCATGTCGGGCTTTGATTCCATTCTGAAGATTGAGTAGCCATGGTCAGATTAGAACGGGTAACCAAGATCTTTCATGATACAGACACAGTAGCAATAAAAGATTTGGATTTCTATATGAAGCCTGGAGAATTGTGCTTTCTGAAAGGAAAAAGCGGGTGTGGAAAAACAACTCTCTTAAGGCTTCTTTTGGGAGAACTTAAAGCAGATGAGGGCAATGTGTATGTGAATGGAAAGAATCTTGCACAGATTGACAGAAAGCAGCTTCCTTATTACAGAAGAAATATCGGGTTCATTTTTCAGGATTATAAATTGATTGAAGATATGGATATATTTCAGAATGTAGCGTTGACAAAATATGTGTCAGGGGTCGCAAACAGAAATGTAACGGTTCAGGTAGCGCATGCGCTGAGAATGGTAGGTTTAGAGGATTATTTTAAGAGATATCCGGGGGAGTTATCAGGGGGAGAGAGACAGAGAGTTGCCATTGCAAGGGCTCTTGTAGGAAATCCGATGCTGGTTCTAGCTGATGAACCAACAGGTAATCTGGATCCGGCAGGCTCAAGAGCCATTATGGAGCTTCTGGTTCAGATTCATGATATGTTAGGAATCACCATGCTGATAGCAACTCATGATAATGAGGCAATAGAAGGGATACCGGGCAAGGTGTTTGATTTAGATAGCTGCATACAGCAGCAGGTGTAAAAAAATGGAGAGGATAGGATATGCGGGAAAAACGATTTAGTGAATCATTGATGTCAAAGCCCTTTGAAAGCTATGACGAGTATATGGACTATGTATTTGCATGTGTAAATTACAGGCTTTCCGATTATATTGAAGGACTTATGAGGAAATATGACGCAGGACAGGGGAATTATAAGAATGTCATGTATCCGGATATTGAGATTGCTCATGAGCTTTGTAGCGAGAGTATCTATAAGTTCTTTCATGGTACAGATAGTGAAGAAGAGGAAATACAGGAGCTGGATGAGGCATTTGATGATGAACTGCGTAGTATCCTTGATAACTTTAGCTCTGATGAAGAGGATGAGAATGACAGTGATTTAGAGGAAGAGGACGAGGAATCGGATGAAGAGCAGAAAAAAGCAGGCATGACGGTAGAGAATATGTTTTCCTTTATTGATGCCAGATTGTCCGTTACCAATACCGATAAGGTAAAGCTTCCCTTCCATGAATTGTGTAAGAAGCTGGAATTAGGTCATTTTTCCGTGTTTGCCCTTGCGGCAGCGATTTTATCATCGACACAGACAAGCTATGCTTCCGTTTTCCAGGTAGTCAATGAGAACGGAAATCTGGTTGCGCCTACTGTGGAATCAGCAGGGCGTATGTATTTTGGCGACAGCTATTCCATTACGACAGCATACAGCGAGATGTCTGTATGCCTTGAAAAGCTGCTTCCCGTTATGGACTTAAGAGTAAATTCAAACATGCCTTTTTCCACGCTGCTTGCACCGGACAAGCGACTGATAGATTACTTGTTTGGGCGGACACCGATGCGCCTTGATGAGAACTACAGCCGCTTTTTTAGTATGCTGACAGATGAGAAGGAGCTGGATCCCATCATGGCAAATGATTCACAGCTGGAAGCCATGGAGATATCTTATCAGCAGGGAACAAGAATTTTTAGCTGGTATGGTGATGAAGGAAGCGGAAGGAAATTCTTCATTAAGCATTTTTGTAAGAAGAACGGAATCAACGCCATCATCATGAACTGTAAGAAATTGTTCGCATATGACTTCTCCTTTGTGGAAAAGGCTCTGTGGGCAGTGAACAGGGAATGTATCTTCACGGATGCATGTTGTTGCCTGAATGAACTTAATTACAGAGAAGATGAGAAGGAAAAATATATTGGGTACATGGATCTTGCAATTAATAAGCTTCAGGAGCATGACATACTTATTTTCATGATGAGCAGGGACAAGCTCCCATTAAAGAGTGTTACGGATAAGGACTTTACAGAGCTTGAGCTTCTGACTCCAAATACACAGGAAAGAGAGAACTGCTGGAGATATTTTGCCAGGAATTACTCCCTTGCGGATGATGTAGACCTTCTGGAAGTGGCAACGAAGTTCCTCTTTACACCGGGAAAAATAAGCTCCGCACTTTATCAGGCAAAAAGTTTTGCAATTATGAACCATGAGATACAGATATCAAGAGCCAAGCTCTTCGAGGGCTGTAACAACCAGATGAGTTCCGAGCTGACACAGAAGGCAACGAAGGTAAAGGCGAACTTCGGCTTTGAAGATATCGTTATGAATCCGACACAGCGTGAGACTCTGCAGCATGCGATTGACCAGATGAACTTCAAGAAGCAGGTCTATGAGAATTGGAATTACACGAAGAAATACCCTTATGGACGAGGGCTGTCCGTACTTCTGTTCGGAGCTCCCGGTACCGGTAAATCCATGTGTGCCCAGGTTATTGCCCATGAGCTGAACCTTGAGCTTTACCGTGTTGACCTTTCCAAGGTTATTGATAAATACGTTGGTGAAACAGAGAAATCTATTTCCATGATATTCAGGGAAGCGAAGAAATGTAATGTCGTACTGTTCTTCGATGAATGTGATACCCTGTTTGCAAAGCGTTCGGATGATGGAGGCAGCAATCAGGCATCGAATAATAATAAGACAGCGCTTCTGCTTCAGGAGGTAGAAGCATACGACGGTGTATCCGTACTGGCAACGAACTATAAGCACAATATCGATCCGGCATTCTTCAGACGTATGAAATATATTGTCGAATTCCAGTTCCCGGATCCTGATACCAGAGAAATGCTATGGAGAACAACGATACCTAAGGGAACGCCTCTTGATGATGATGTGGATATCCGTTTCCTGGCAGAGAGATTCGAGTTTGTTGGTGGTAATATCAAGAACTGTATCCTGAATGCGGCATTCCTTGCGGCAGCAGACGGAGACGGGAAGAAGGTAGGCATGAAGCATTACCTGCAGGCTATCAAATATGAGTTCGTAAAGACCGGTAAGGTATTTACCAGAGCAGATTTTGAACCCTATGCACATCTTGTAGGACTTCGAAAAGAGAGTGACGATGATTAAAAAGGCGAGGGGGAATGAGAGTGGAATATATACTATTGGAAAAAGAAGAGGGTATGCCATGGAGCAGCTATATGCAAAAGGAAAACTCTCTGGCGGTAGGCGCCGTAGAAGAGGATATGCTTGTGGCATTTGCTGTTTATTCGGAAAGAGTGAATTATCCGGAATATATTGAACTTACCTATATTTATGTGGAAGAAGAATGGCGCGAACAGTATGTGGCAGCTTCTCTTCTGGAATATATGGAAAGTGAACTGCGAGCCAGTGGTTACCGATATGTCCTTGCAAGACTTATGGAGGAAGACTACATTGCGGATGATATCTATAATCTGCTGATGGAGGCTGAGTTCATACCACTTCAGGAGAAGAATAAGGTATTAAGCTATCGTCTTGGTGATTTATATGAAAGCAAAACGATTCATACGGTCATAGAGAATTGCTCAGAAAGTGACAG
>JALEWA010000020.1 GCA_022788085.1 Lachnospiraceae bacterium | reverse complement strand
AAATCCGCATATGTTTTCTTATAATTTGTAGAAATAACAGCATCTTTTATTTCTGCGATGGCTTCTTTTTTACCATCATAATTTATCATAAGTTTCCATTCTATTAATGGCTGAGTGATAAGTCTCTTTAAATCTACTTCTACTGACATAATCTTTTTCTCTCCTTTTGTTCCCGCATAAATCCTCTTGCAAACTTTTCAAATTGTTTATCTCTTTTTACTACCTTATCAGCATTACAACCTTTTCTATGGCGATTATTATCAGGCTTTTTCTTAGGAGTTTCTTTTTCCTTATAGATACCATTACTGCTATCAATTACACGGATTCTTTTGGCACATTTTCTTTGCATTTCCTCATCATATTCAAGCCCAAATTCTACAATATAACCATTGGCAATATCGCCATCCAAAACATCTGAATCTTTAAACATGCATGTAAGACCATTTACAATGTTATAAATATAACCTGTATGCTTATTCGGATTATATCTGTTTACTCTTCCTGTCAAAATTACTGTCCTTCCTCATCATTCATGATTTCATTTATTTCTTCTTTCAGTCCTTTGCTTAATCTGATTGAAAATCTTTTATATGGTGGTTTTTTCATTCTTTCATTAGGATTAGTATTCGGATTTACAGAAGTATTAGTTTCTGCTGATGTAATAATACGTGCACTAAATAATCTCCAAAACCTAATAGTGTGTCCTTCAGTCAATAATTCAAAAAATGTATTTAAAAACATTTCTGTATATTCCCGTGATGCTTTCTTTGTCACGCCATTTCTTTTTGCCATCTCTGTTATAAAATCTTCCCTGTTTATAATCAATGTGTTATCCTCCTTTCGCTATATGCTGTATTTGGTTTTAAACTGCCAATGAAATACTCGTTTTAATCCATAGCATATAATAGGCACTCAGACGCACCAGAACGCCCTCAGAGCGATTATATTGTGATGGGTGAGTATTTCTTTGGTTGATAAATTTGAATACTAAAATAAGTCTACTATCAATCATATTTCTATAACTGATAATAGACTTATGTAGTGTCCAAATATTTAATTTTAGACGTTGTGTCAGGCTCTTTTATCGCACCATTTCCGCACCATTCTAGCACCATTTATCTATGTCATTACATTCAATTATATGGTAATTTATGAGCTTCAAATTACTAAAGAATCCTTTATTTATGCTACTTTATAGCATTTCATAGAAAAATATTAAGATATATGAAATAGGCTTTCAAATTACGATTCCTAATTTCATCTTAATTCCTCCTAGTATTTCTTTTTTATAATGACACCAAACAAAAATGCTTACTGCTCCATAATATCAAGAAAAGCCTTTGTCTTCTCTGTAATATTTCCTTTAAATACTGCTGAGCCTGCAACTATGACATTAGCTCCTGCATCAAGATTCATCTGAAGATTGTCAAGATTGACACCACCATCAATTTCAAGATTCACATTCAGTTTCTTTTCCTTAATGGCAGCTCTCACTTCCTTAATCTTATCCGTACATTCCGGAATATATGCCTGTCCGCCAAAGCCCGGATGCACCGTCATGACAAGAACCATATCTACCATCTCCAGGTATGGCAGAATCTCTTTTACCGGTGTCTCGGGATTTAAAGCAATTCCTGCCTTTGCACCTAAGCTTCGTATTTTTTTCAAAGTGTCCTCTACACAGTCACTTGCTTCTACATGTATTGTGACACTGTCTGCGCCACACTTTACAAATTCCTCAACATAACGCTCCGGTTTTGTTACCATCATATGTACATCAAGAAACAGCTTTGTGCGTGGTCTTATACAGGATACAATTGGCATTCCAAAGGAAATGGATGGAACAAATACTCCATCCATAACATCTATATGGACATACTGCGCACCTGCATTTCCAATCTCCTCAATCTGACTGCCAAGCTCACAAAAGTCAGCAGATAAAATAGATGGTGCTAAATAATTCATATCAGTATTTCCTCTTCTCTTTCTCTTTTAATTCTTCATAAAACATAACATAATTCTCATAACGTATTTTATGAATTTTTCCTTCTGAAACAGCATCCTTCACACCGCACACCGGTTCATGAATATGTGCGCAGCCTAAGAACTTACATCTATCCTCAAATGGTTCAAATTCAGGATAATATGCCTTAAGGTCTTCCTTCTCCAGGTCAAACAGGGAAAGGGAACTGAATCCGGGTGTATCCATGATATAGGTCTGATTTGATATGGTAATCAATTCCGAATGTCTCGTTGTATGCTTTCCCCGTTCTATTTTCTCACTAATGGAACCTGTCTCCATGGTCTTACCCTTTTGCAGGCAATTGATAATGGAAGATTTGCCAACACCGCTTGGTCCTGCTACAGCTGTCGTCTTTCCCTGAAGCATCTGCTGTAGCTGCGTGATTCCTTCTTTTTTCATGGCACTTGTAAATACTACGCTGCAATTACTGTTTTCATAAATAGACTGTATCTGTACTCTCTCTTCTTTCGATGCGATGTCATGCTTATTGAAGCAAATGATACAATCCAGTCCCTGTTGCTGCATCATAATCAGAAAACGATCAAGCAGATTATAATTCGGCTCAGGTTTCGTCATGGCAAAAATGAGCAATGCCTGATCAATGTTTGCAACGGCAGGACGTATCAATGCACTCCTTCGTGGCAGAATTTCTATGATATTTCCTTTAAAATTCTCTGCATCCGTTATTTCAATGGTAACATCATCACCAACAAGCGGCTTTATATTTTCTTTTCGAAAGATTCCTTTTGCTTTACATTCATAGACGCCCTTGCCATTTATATGAACATAATAGAATCCCGCAATTCCTTTAATAATCTTACCCTGCATTCCACTATTCCTTTACGAATTGTACATTCTGCTGTGTCTGTGCTAATGCCTGATTCATCTGTACCGCCTGATTGCCATCCGAATCCGTTACAACCTCCTCTACGCTCTTCAAATACGATATCGTAACGATACCATACTCTGAAGAACTTGAGAAACCACTCAAATTAATACTTACAGGGAATGAGGTCACATTCTGTGAGTACCAAAGCTGTTGTGTACCATCTGCTGTGGTCAGGATTACCTCTGCATTACCGCCTGTATAGTCAGCCGGTGCCTGAATACTTAAGTTACAGCTGTAAGTAGCAGTTTCACTTCCTATACTGATTTTTAAGTCTACAACTGTTCCTTCAGCTACCGTCGTTCCACTGGTATAGCTCTGATAACAAATCAATCCTGCTCCATATTCAGAGCTATACGACTGCTCTATTTTTCCCACAACAAGACCTGCTGCCTCTAAGGTGCTAACTGCTGCTTCCTGCTTCTTACCAACTACTTCCGGCATACGCACATCAACTCTTTCTGCACCCTTACTGATTACAATCGTGATCTCTGACTCCATTCCGGCTACCGAGTCTCCTTCAGGTGACTGGGAAATAATGATTCCCTTAGCAAATTCTGTAGAATACTGATCTGTTTTATTTACCTGAAAACCTTCATTCTTAAGCTTTGCTGTTCCCTCTGCCTCGGAAAGTCCAACTACATCCGGAACTCTCATGCCTTCTGCACCGGCACTTACAGTTAATACAATCGTAGTGTTCTTAATTATTTTATCCTTTGCCAGTACCTCCTGCCCATCTTCCAAAGCCGCAGAGATAACAATATCTCTCGCATACTCCGTTGACTCTACATAGGTAGTCTTACAGCCAAGATTAACACTTTGTAAAGCTTCCTTCACAACCTGCAGCTCCTGACCTGCAAATTCCGGCATAACAGACCGTTCAACATCTTCCTGCTGTGTTGTACTGTTTCCCTGCTTCTGCTCTTCTGAGAAAATTCCTACTGTTTTGCCCACAAAATATAAAATCATGCATCCGATAATAATTGCAGCTATCACGGTAAGAATCGTAGTAATACCTTCTGTCTTGGGATTATAATCATATTCATCCTGATTTTTTGTATAATCCATGTCCTCTTCATAATCAAGATTCCGCAGATTTTTTCTATTTACCGTATTATTATCCTGCTTTTGATATGTGGTATACTCTTTTTTCTTCGGCATATTGCCCTTGCGTTTTGCCTGTTTCACAGGCTTAGAATGATTTCCTGTATGCTGCTTTGCCGTTGTTTTCTTCTTTTTTGCACTGCCTGTTGTATTTGCAGACTTCTTTCTTGGAGTATCAGTTGATGCACCTTGTGCAGTTTCTCTGGAAGCTTCCTGCTTTGTATATGCTTCTCTTGAAGCTGCATTTTCTCTTACCTGAAGTTCCTGCGTATTTTGTTCTTCTATGTTCTCCACATTTCTGGTGCTGGTACGCATTTCCGGAACTACTCTTGTTTTCCCGACTTCTTCTATGGTATCTATCTTTACAAAGTCTTCATCAGGATTGATCAAGGAACGCTTTAAATCCTTAATCATTTCCCCCATACTCTGATATCTGCGGTCAGGGCTCTTCTGTGTACATTTTAAAACAATTTTTTCAACACTGACAGGAATCTCCGGTACATAAATCCTTGGAGATGGCATTTCATCCTGAATATGTTTTATTGCAATAGCTACCGTCGTATCGCCATTAAACGGTACCCGTCCTGTCAACATCTCAAAGAATGTAATACCCATCGAATAGATATCACTCTTTTCATCAGAGAAACCGCCTCTTGCCTGTTCCGGTGAAGTATAATGTACAGAACCCATAACGTTTGAAGTAATGGTATTGCTTGATGCTGCCTTGGCAATTCCAAAATCGGTAACCTTTACCTTACCCTCTTTTGAAATAATAATATTCTGAGGCTTAATGTCTCTATGGATAATATGATTATTATGTGCAGCTTCAATTCCCATTGCTACCTGAATAGCAATACTAATAGCTTCCTTTGTTGTGAGCCTTACCTTCTTCTCAATATATTTTTTAAGTGTAATTCCCTCAACCAGCTCCATAACGATATAATGAATCCCATTTTCTTCTCCAACATCATATACATTTACAATAATTGGATGCATAAGTCCTGCAGCTGCCTGTGCTTCCACTCTGAATTTCGATACAAAGTTCTTATTCTCTGAGAACTCCTGTTTCAAAACCTTAACCGCAACAAAACGATTTAGCTTCTGATCTTTTGCCTTATATACATCTGACAGTCCGCCCGTACCAATCTTATCAAGGATTTCATAACGGTCACCTATCAGCATTCCCAATTTAATCATTCATGACCTCCAAACGGTTCTACCAGAACCACTGCTATATTATCACGTCCGCCATTTTCATTTGCTGCTTCAATCAAAGCCCTTGCAGCCGTTTCAACATCTTTGTTATTCTCAATGATATGGTGTATCTCGTCATCCTTTAGCATATTCGTCAAACCATCTGTACATAGCAGAAGCTTATCTTCTTTCTCCAGCCTGACCGCAAAAAAATCCGCAAGTACCAATTCCTTAACCCCAATTGCCCTGGTTATTATGTTCTTATCCGGATGAGTCCTTGCGGCTTCTCTGTCAATGCCTCCCATCGTAACCATTTCTTCAACTAAGGAATGATCCTTTGTAATCTGCTTAATATCGTGATTTACAACATACATTCTGCTGTCCCCGATATTGGCTACTGTTACTACTCCATCCTTAAGAGTTGCAACTACCAGGGTTGTTCCCATACCACTTAAGCTGCTGTCCTTTTTGGATTTTTCATATATGTATGCATTTGCCCTATATATTGCTTCCTGTATGATTTCTTCTATATCCTGTTCATTCTGCAGTTCTTCTATCGTTTCAACGACCTTCTCAACGGTATGCTTAGAAGCATAATCTCCTGCATTATGACCGCCCATTCCATCAGCGACAATAAAAAGATTGGGTAAATTACCAATCGCTTTATCCGAAGCATAGATATAATCTTCATTCAGTTCACGTCTTTTACCTACATCAGTTATTGCATATGACTTCAACTGGTCTTCCTCCAATCCTTCTAATTTGTGCTTTTATTTGCAGAGATTCTCCTACGAAGCTGTCCGCAGGCACCATCTATGTCTCTCCCCATCTCTCTACGTATTGTAACATTAATATGTTTTTTTTCAAGTTTATTTTGAAAATTCAGAATGTCACGACGTTCCGATTCGATATAATTCCTCTCTTTGATAGGATTTACCGGAATCAGATTGATGTGGCAATTCAAATCCTCAACAAGTCTGCAGAGATTCTCTGCGTCCTCATTCGTATCGTTTACACCTCCTACAAGGCTATACTCAAAGGTTATTCTCCGTCCTGTCTGTTCAAAATAATAGCGGCAGGCATCAATAACTTCCTGAATATGGTATTTGTTTGCAATCGGCATAAGCTCTGCTCTCTTCTCCTGTGTTGAGCCATGTAATGACAATGCCAGTGTGATTTGAAGCTTTTCATCTGCCAGGCGGCGCATATTCTCCACGATGCCACAGGTAGAGACAGTAATATTTCTCTGACTGATATTCAGTCCATTCTCATCAGAAAGCATTTTAATGAATTGTAATAAGTTATCATAGTTATCCAGCGGCTCACCTGTTCCCATGACAACAACATTTGATACTCTTTCTCCCGTAGCTAATGTAATGGCATAAATCTGGTCTAACATTTCTCCCGGCAAAAGAGAACGTTCTAATCCATCAAGTGTAGAAGCGCAAAACCGGCATCCCATTCTGCATCCTACCTGTGAAGAAATACAAACAGAATTTCCATGATGATACTTCATCCATACACTCTCTACTAAATTTCCGTCTGCAAGCTCAAATAAGAACTTCCTGGTTCCATCGATGGCAGATGTCTGAACCATGACTTCTTTTATGGAAGTATAGGTAAAATTCTCCTGACATTTGGCAATTAAGCTCTTTGGAATGTTCGTCATTTCCTCATAGCCTCTTGCAAGCTTGACGTGCATCCATTCATAAAGCTGTTTTGCGCGAAAACCCTTTTCCCCAAGTGCTTCCATCTCTTCCTTCAATTGTGGTAACGTAAGTGACTTTATATCTTTCATGTTCAATCATTATCCTTTTTCTGGAATACACTGATAAAGAAACCATCGGTATCATGAATTCCCGGAAGGAGCTGTAAATAACCCTGCTTCGTTGTCTCTGAATGCAGTACTTCCGGCAATGTATCATCTAATGACACTGGTGTCATATGATATTTATTCTGTAAAAGCTCGGCATGTGCCTCATTTTCTTCTTTGTTAATGGTACAAGTGCTGAATAACAGCAAACCATATGGCTTCACATAAGAAACTGCTTTATCAAGAATCTGTTCCTGCAATGCAATAATATCCTTTATCGCATCAGGATTCATTTTATACTTTATATCTCTTTTCTTTCCAATCACACCAAGCCCTGAGCATGGTACATCGGCAATCACGATATCCGCCTGCCCTATCCAGCTCTCATCCATGACAACAGCATCCTTGCAGACTGCTTTTACATTATGCAGATTGCATCTTTCAAAGTTCTCCTGCATCAAAGTAACCTTATATTCGGAGATATCTCTTGCTTCAACCTCGCCTGTTCCCTGCAGCTTATCTGCTGCAAGCATGGATTTCCCGCCAGGTGCCGCACAGATATCAAGAATCTTCATCCCCTGTTTCATTTCAAGTGCTTCTATTGCCAACATGGAACTTACATCCTGAATCACAAAAGCCCCATCCTCATATCCGGGTAATCTGCTTATATCATCTGTTTTGGAGATACGGTATGCATAAGGAAGATACGGATGCTTTTCCAGTATTCCTCCCTGACTTTGCAAAGCCTTTTCCAGTTTTGCTGCATCCTGCTCTCTAACCCTTATGGTTACAGGATGCTCTATAAGCAGACCTTTTAATACTTCTTCCGTTCTTTCCTTTCCAAGCTGCTTTATCCACATGGTTACAATCCACATAGGCATGGAATAGGTTATGGATAGATACAGTTCATAATCCTTTTCTTTATCCGGATATGGAATCTGATCTTTGTTTCTTGCAATTGTACGCAATACTCCGTTGACAAAGCCCTTTAAGGTAGCAAAACCTTTCTTTCCTGCAAGCTTTACCGCTTCATTGCATGCTGCGGAATCCGGTACGGCGTCCATATAGAGGATCTGATAGACGCTCATTCTCATAATGGTACGTATTACAGGCTTCATTTTCTGAACCTTCACCTTTGAATACTGGTCAAGGCAATAATCAAGCTCAATCATACGCTCCAGCGTTCCTTCGAAAAGCCTTTTCATAAATGCTTTTTCCTGTCCGGAAAGATAATTATATTTATTTAAAACATCACGAATGATTACATGACTATACTCCGGCGGCCTGTTTTCATTGGAAACGGTAACTGCAAGAAGCATGTCCATGACCAGTTGACGTAGATTCACCTGTTCCTGTTTCATCCTTAATCATTATCCCTTCTGCCAAATAGCATAATCAAACGCAATAACTGAAGAATAGCAGCGGCTGCAGCAGCTACATAAGTAAATGCAGCGGCACGTAATACCTTGGCACTTTTGCTCTTTTCATCCCTCGTCACGATACCATATTCCTCCAGGCATACCAGTGCACGTCTGGAAGCATTGAATTCTACCGGTAAAGTTACAACCTGAAACAATACAGCAAGTGCAAACACCCAGATTCCAATCTGTACCAGAACTGTATTATAACCTAAAAGGATACCAAGAAGAATGATTGGGATTCCTGCCTTCGAACCGATATTAGCAGCAGGGACAAGCATACTTCTGATACTTAATGGAACATAATTTTCATGATGCTGAATCACATGACCACACTCATGCGCTGCAACACCAAGTGCTGCAACCGATTGGGAATTGTATACGCTGTCAGACAGATTTACAACCTTTGTCTTAGGATTATAATGATCGGTCAGATTACCACTCACACGCTCCACTCTGACATCATATATTCCTTTATTCTTCAAAATCATCTCTGCTACCTGTGCTCCTGTCATACCTGACATACTTCTTACTTTCGAATACTTACTGTAGGTAGACTGAACCATGGAAGATGCTATGATAGATAAAATAGCACCAATAATAACTAAGATATATGTTGGATCATAATAATAATAAAATGGCATGTTATTTCTCCTTTCTGTCAGTTTTAAACAAACGCTGACCTATGCCTCACCTAAAAGCATACCAGCCTTCCATGCATTACCCAGCAGGAAGGATCTGGTATCCATTCTCTTTTTCCCTTCAAGCTGGAGCTCTAAGATTCTTAGAACTCCTTTTCCTGTTGCAACATCGATAGAGTCCCTGTTAACTCTAACAATTGTTCCGGGTGTTTCCCGGCAGGATTCTTCCAGTACATCACAGTTCCAAAGCTTAAGGCTCTTTCCACCGAAAAATGTATAAGCGCTTGGCCATGAATTTAAGCCTCTGACAAGCCTTTCGATAGAAACAGCATCCATACTCCAATCAATCCTGCCAAAGGATTTCTTTATCATTTTTACATAACTGGATTGCGAATCATCCTGTGGGGTAGGAGTAATCTCGCCCTTTTCCAGCTTCGTAAGTGTTTCCACGATTAAGTGTGCTCCTGCCTCTTCCAATTTATCAAATAAGGATTCTGCTGTTTCTTTTCTATCAATTGGAACAACCACCTTCGTCAGAATATCACCTGTATCAATTCCTTCGTTCATTTGCTGGATGGTAACTCCTGTTTCCTGTTCACCGTTTATGATAGCCCACTGAATCGGTGCTGCTCCTCTATATTTTGGCAACAAAGATGCATGAATATTCACGCAGCCAAATCGGGGCATATCCAGAATTTCCTTTGATACAATCTGTCCAAAAGCAGCAACCACAAAAATATCTGCCTCAAATTGGCGAAGCTTTTCGACTGCTTCCGGCTCTTTAATCTTCACCGGCTGAAATACAGGAATACCATACTTTACTGCGCATTCCTTTACCGGTGGAAACTGCATCTGTCCACTTCTTCCCTTTGGTTTATCCGGTTGTGTTACAACTGCTGTAACCTCATGTCCTGCCTGAATAATTGCTTCTAATGCACCTGCCGCGAAATCAGGCGTTCCCATAAATACTACTTTCATTATCTACCTCTTTATTCTTCGTAATCATGTTCTTACGTATAAAACAGCAAGTGTTTTATGCTGTACTGACCAGTTACTCGTAATCCTCTTCATCTTCATCAAAAGGAAGCGTATCAACCAATTCTCCTTCGACCTTTTCTGTATACAAATGACCATCCAGATGCTCGATCTCATGGCAGAATGCTCTTGCAAGCAGCTCTGTTCCTTCTAATTCAATTGTTTCCATATTTTCATTCTGTGCTACAACCTTTACATAATTTGGTCTTGTTACAACGCCTGATTTTCCCGGAAGGCTTAAGCACCCCTCATTTCCGGTCTGCTCACCTGATGTTTCTACAATACGCGGATTAATCAGAAGAATCGGATCTTCACCTGTAGTATCTATAACCACGATTCTTTTTAAAATGCCTACCTGTGGTGCTGCAAGTCCTACGCCACATGCATCATACATGGTTTCAAACATATCATCAATCAAATCCTGAATTCTTGGAGTAATCTCCTTTACCTCTTTTGAAACCTTATTTAACACCGGATCTCCAAATTCTCTAATTGTTCTAATTGCCATTTTTCTTACCTCTTATTCTCTTATTTTTAATATTAATATGCACTCATAGGATTGAAATCAAATTGTACCGTATCCGTATTCCATTCCTTCTCTGCAATCATTGCTTCCATCTCATCCTTAATTCTGACCAAAACATGATAATCCCTATGCTTTATATAGATTACATTTCGATAAATATCATTGATCTTCCCAATCGATGCGGATGCCGGTCCTATCACATAAGGCCGTTCCTTTGCAAAGCTGCTCTTAATGGCATCTGCAAGCTCATTTGCATGGCAGGTGCCTGTAAGCTCATCATTTGATAATACCAGAATTGCCATCATGTTTGCAACCGGTGGATACATCATTAAGTCACGATAGGATATTTCTTCTTCATAAAAACCTTCATAATCCTGATTCGCTGCATGAACGACTGCATAATGATCAGGCTGATAAGTCTGAATCACCACTTCACCCGGAAGTGTACTTCTTCCGGCTCTTCCGGCTGCCTGTGTCAAAAGCTGGAAGGTACGCTCTGCTGCCCTGTAATCTCCTACATGAAGTGACATATCTGCAGCTATCACACCAACAAGCGTAACCTTTGGGAAATCATGTCCCTTCACGATCATCTGCGTTCCTACCAATATATCAGCTTCTTCATTGGCAAACTGTGAAAGAATCTTCTCATAGCTATCCTTACTTTTCGTTGTATCAGCATCCATACGAAGTACCCTTGCTTTTGGGAACTCCTTAAGAAGCATTTCTTCTATCTGCTGTGTTCCCGCACGGAAACCAAGAATATATTTAGAACCACATTGAGGGCACTTAGTAACCTGTGGCATTTCAAAACCGCAATAGTGACATACCAGCTTGCCGTTTCGATGCTCTGAAAGAGAAACATCACAGTGTGGGCACTTCATCACATGTCCACACGCCCTGCAGGATACAAAACCTGCAAACCCCCGCCTGTTTAGAAAAAGCATACTTTGCTGCTTCTTTTCAAGCCTGTCTTCAAGAAGTTCCTTTAGCTTTCTGCTTAATATCGAACGATTTCCCTGCTTTAGCTCCTCTCGCAAGTCCACAATATGCACAAAAGGCAGCTCGCCTCCCGCCAGCCTGTTATTTAAGTAAAACAGTTTTATTTTGTTTTCCTTTGCAAGATAATAGGACTCAAGCGATGGTGTTGCTGAACCAAGCAAAAGGCTTGCCGATTTCATACGGCAGATTTCCTGTGCGACCTCTCTGGCATGGTATTTTGGCATGGTTTCGCTTTTATAGCTTGCTTCATGCTCTTCATCTATGATGATAAGTCCCAGTCTTGTAAATGGTGTGAACAAGGCAGAACGCGGTCCAATCATAATATCGATTTCTCCCTTGGAGGCTCTTTCAAACTGGTCAGACCTTTCTCCGGGAGATAGCTTGGAGTTCATAACCGATACTCTGTCTCCAAATCGCTGATAGAATCGAAGCAAGGTCTGATACGTCAATGCAATCTCCGGAATCAGAACAATTGCCTGCTTCCCTTCTGCAATCATCTGCTCGATCAGCTCCATATAGACTTCCGTCTTACCGCTTCCTGTAACACCCCGAAGCAAATAAGTATCCCTTACTCCAAGTCTGAAGTCTCCTATAATAGCATCAGCAACTGCCTGCTGTTCATGGGAAAGCTGCTTTTTTCCTATAGCCTTCCAATGATGGTCTGTGGTATTTGGCAGTGCATTCCGATAGACATTTTCCTCTGTGATTTTTATTAGGCCTGCCTGCTCTAAGGAGCGGATTGTCTGTGTCGTTACGTTTAATTTCCCCGTAACCAGCAATTGCGGCAGCAACGGTTGTTCTGCCAGCTCCCTCATAAGCCTTGCCTTTGCTGTCTGGTGCTTTTTCTCAAATTCCTCGCTTTTTGCAAAAGCAGTATCAGAGTCTACAAGGCAACAGATTGCTTTCTTTACTACCTGTTTCATTTTCTGTTTTACCGGAAGCACCGTCTTTAACGCAGCAATCATAGTAGAGCCGTAATGTTCTTTTATCCACCATGCTAGCCGGATGGAGTCAGCTTGTGCACTGACTCCCCCTTCTACCATGGAATCTACGTATTTTAATTTTGACACTTCATATTCCGGTATATCGGTCAATTCCATAATATATCCCTTAATCAGCTTGTTTCCCTTTCCAAACGGAATCATTACCGACATTCCTACCGCAAGCTTCCCTATCAGTTCATCCGGAACCCGATATTGAAAAGGGCGGTCAACCTTCTCATGTGATATATCTACAATAATATTAGCAAATATGCCCTTCATCCTCTATTTTTCTTTCAGCTCCTCCAAAATCTCCTGAATCAGCACTCTTTCATCCATCGGATATTTCACACCCTTGATTTCCTGGTAATCCTCATGTCCTTTTCCTGCAAGAACTATGATATCACCATCCCCACCATGTGTAATTGCATAACGGATAGCTTCCTTCCTGTCGCATATCTCTACATAACTACCGGATGTCTTATCAATTCCCACTTTGATGTCATTGATAATATCCTGTGGTTCCTCAAATCTTGGGTTATCTGAGGTAATGATGGTAAGGTCTGCAAGCTTTCCACTGACCTCTCCCATCTCATATCTTCTAAGCTTGGAGCGATTGCCGCCACAGCCAAACAGGCATACTAATCTGTTTGGATTATATTCCCTTAAGGTAGTCAAAAGACTCTCTAACGCCATGGCATTATGGGCATAATCAATCATTAAGGTAAAGTTGTCAGCAACCTTTACCATTTCAATTCTTCCCTTAACCTTTGCACGAAGCAGCGCCTTTTTAATATCCTCTTCCTTTACATCAAAATGCCTGCAGATTGCAAGAGCCGTCAATGCATTATAGGCACTGAACTTACCGGGTAAGTCTGCCACGACCTCCATATTCAGTAAGCCTGACACTTTAAAGTCAATACCAAGATAGCCTGCTCCTGTTATCAGCTTTAAATCACTTGCTCTTAAATCAGCTTCTTCGCTAAAGCCATATGTCTCAAGCTGGCAGGTATGCCCCTCTAAAACCGTCTTCCAGTGCTTGTCATCACAGTTTACAATACCTACTTTACATTGCTTGAAAAGCATTCCCTTACATGCCATGTATTCTTCAAAGGAAGCGTGCTCATTTGGTCCAATATGATCCGGCTCCATATTGGTAAAGATGCCATAGTCGAAAAGGAATCCCTGTGTCCTATGCATCATCAATCCTTGCGAAGATACCTCCATAACAACAGTATCACAGCCCGCTTCCTTCATCTGCTTGAAATATTGCTGCAATACTAAGGATTCCGGTGTTGTATTACATGCCGGAATTCTTTTATCTCCAATAATGGTTTCTATGGTTCCAACAAGACCTACCTTATGCCCTGCATTTTCCAGAATATCTTTTACAAGATATGTTGTCGTCGTCTTGCCTTTTGTACCTGTTACACCAATAATCTTCATACTGTCAGCAGGATTTCCGTAATAAGCTGCTGCAATAAAAGCCATGGCATATCTGGTATCCTTTACCTTAATCAAAGTAACATCTGCATCCTCAGGTATAGATACCTCCTTACTGATTACCAAAACGGTTGCACCCGCCTCTACCACGTCTGCAGCAACTGTGTGTGCATCAAAGTTTGGTCCCTCTATACATAGAAAAAGACAGTCCTCCGTAACCTTTCTGGAATCATTTACAATCTCAGATATCTCTACGTCAATACTGCCTCTGATACATTCATACTCAAGTTCTTTTAATAAATCACTACACTTTAACATACCGCATGCTCCATTCTTAAATGACATTATCAATATAGTCTATGAACCCTACCCTAAAGAATACCATATACGTTTTTTATTTTCAAGACGTGCAAAAGCCCGGCATTACGCCGGGCCTTTGCTATATTTCTTATGAGGGGGGAGATAGTGAGTGTTTCAACTATCTGTATATTACTATAACCTGAAAATGTGTCGAAAATGTGTAGGATTCATAAAATAAAACTTATTTTTCTAAACAAATCATAAACTACTGATAATACTTCATGACCATCTGAACGGATACATTTCCCCTGAATTCATTGATTTCAGGATAATAAACAACAGACATCTGAATCTCATGGCTTCTTCCATAGTAGAGTGCATCTACATTCTGTTCCCCAAACTTTTGCCTCATATAAGTATTTAATGCTTCTATATCTCCAAAATAAATCATTTCGTACACTCTGTCTGCTTCATCTGCAACCGTGTATTTACCCACATTACGATTCTGTCCAAGAATCCTGCCCTTTAGAAATCTAACCTGTTTCTGTGCAAACAAAGGCTTTGGGTTTCCATTCCCAAAAGGCTCCAGCAAATCCAGTTCCTTGACAAAGTCAAGACTTACATACTCCATCGGCATTGGAACGTCAATCAATACCTTTTCCTCAAAATCCTCGGGCGTCAGTGTACAATTCGCATTCAAGGCATTTCTAAACTGATCCACGTTTTCCTCCGGCAGAGACAGACCTGCTGCCAGCTTATGCCCTCCGTATTTTGAAAAAAGTTCCTTGCATTTTGTCATCTCATCGTACATATGAAAGCATTCAATAGATCGCCCTGAACCTTTTACGCCTTCCTCACCATTCGTAAGCACAAAGGCAGGTTTCCCATATTTCTCACGAATTCTTCCTGCAATAATTCCTGCAAGACTCTCATGTACATCCGGTAAATAAATGACCAGAACCTTATCTTTCTCATAGCCCTTTTCCTCAACCTGTGCAATTGCCTGCTCTAAACCATATAAGGTCAGCTCCTTACGGCTGTCATTCATTTCCTTCAGATTTCCTGCAATGGTAGCCGCTGTTGCTCTGTCCTTTGCCTGAAAGAGTTCCAAGGCACTTACCGCACTATCAAGTCTCCCTGTTGCATTCAGGCAAGGTCCGAGAACAAATCCTATCGTGTATGGTTTGATATTTTCCGGTTCTGTTCCTGTCGCATCCATTAACGCCTTCAAACCAAGATTTCTGGTATTCTTCATTAAGGTTAAACCACTCTTTACGATAATGCGGTTTTCATCCCTGAGCTCCATGACATCACCAATCGTTGCAAAGGCTGCAAATTCCATGAGTTCTAAGCCAAGCTCAGATTTCATTACCTCTTTCCAACTCTTCTTCTGCATTTTTGCTGTTAAAGCCAGAATAACCTTATAGGCAACCACTGCTCCGCAGATTTCCGGAAATGGATAATGACTTTCTTCCTGCTTTGGATCTACAACCGCTGCAGCATCTGGAATTCTATAAAGTCTCTTACCGGCAACTTCTTCATAGGGCACCTCATGATGGTCTGTAATTACTACCGTCATTCCAAGGGAGTTGGCATACTCAATCTGTGCAGAAGCTGCAATACCATTATCGCAGGTTACTATGGTATCTGCCCCTGCTTCGTATGCCTCCCAAATCAGGTTCTCATTCAAACCATAGCCATCCTTCATACGATGCGGAATCGCCGTATCCGTAACAGCACCACAATAAGACAATCCCTTATATAAAATATAGGTCGAACATACACCATCTATGTCATAATCGCCAATAATTCTGATTTTCTTTCCTTCTGCTATCTTTTTCATCAGAATAGCAATCGCCTTATCCATATCCTTTAGCAAATCAGGTGCATAGAGATCATCCATCGTTCCATACAGGAATTTTTGCATTTCCTCTTTCGTAATCACATCACGATTACGAATAATTCTTGCCAGTACCGGACTAATATGAAATTCTTCCGAGAGCTTTTGAAAATCAGCCCTCTTTGCTGCCACCATCCACTTACTCATATGAGAACTCCACAACTGCATATGGATTCATTTCCATATCATTTAGCTTCACTTGTATTTTTTGCTTCTGTCTATATATCAGAGGAACTATCGTTTCTCCCAAATATGCTGCTTTTTTATATTCAACTCGTAATTGATTCACTTTTACATTTTCAGGCAAATATTCATAAGCCAGATTAATGTATTCTGAATTATTTAAATGATGATTCGTATCAATCTGAGCCTTATAAACAATATGCTCTTTTCCTCTTTCTCCTTCACCCTCAACCACGATTTTTCTGGATGCGTACTCCATTTCCAGCTTCTCACCTAATGAATAACCTGATAAAATCTCCTGATCCGGTTTAAAAGGCTTCACCTTTTCAATATTTACAAGTGTCCAAATGGAAGCAGCTTTCACAATGCAGTTTCCTGCTTCATCTTCGATCCAAAAATTACGGTATCCTATAAACCCCTTAAATTCATATGGGACAGTGTAAATCTTTATTTTTTCATTTAAAACAGGCAATCTGTTCATTACAATCTGCCACGAGCCAAGTACCCATGCAAGCTTTCTGCCCATCAGATACTCCATGTTGATATTGCCATCCTCTGCTTCGAAGATACAGGTGTCCTGAAAATACTTCGCCAATGCTGGAAGTGTCAATATCAGCCTATCATCAGTTTCACTATATCTTACCTTTGTTTCGAATACGTACATTTCATTTCCTCTCTACTGTAAAAGATAACTATTCAGCATCCCCATAGTTACTATAAAAGATACATCCTTATCATTCCATATATTAATAAATGAACCGGGTATACCAGATAAAATATATATTTAATCGATAATCCCCGTTTTCCATTGTAAAGATGGATTGGGATAAATGCTAACGGTGCTGTAATTTCATAGGAAAAAGCTATTACACCAATCATATCACGATACCACGGATTCAAATTCCTGCAATAATAAAACATTACAATAAATAAAACTCCAAGATAATGATAATCAACCTCCAGAAGCTGTGCAAGTCCTGCGCCAATTGCAATGCATACAACTCTTCTCAATATGTCTGTTAACTCATATCCTTTTATACGTTCCAACATAGACAATGTACACAATCCTAATACAAGCGTAAAAAAGATATTCTGGTGTTCTGGATTCCAAATTTCCCCATATATAGCCGTATCAAAAGGGATTTCAGATATAGCAGCAAAGAAAAGACATCGAGCTATATACTTTTTTCTATTTTTTGTGTAAAAAAATCCCTCTACCAGTAAAAAGCCATAAATAGGAAATGCAATTCTTCCAACATCCCGCATCAATCGATAGGTATCATAATTATGATGTTCCATCTGCCAGTATATCGCGATTGCGAAATGGTCAACCAGCATGGAAATGATAGCAATTATTTTCAAGGTTGATGCTGATAAGCCTTTTCTCATTCCTTCCATCCTTTCAGCCTTATAGGAAGAGGGCTGTCGCTTTTATGATTAAAAACCATAGGGCGACAGCCCCCACATTTGTAAACAGTTTTACTTAGAAGATGCTTTTTTTATCTTTGTTCTAAGCACATACCAAAGTGCACCTGTAATACATACGGAAGAATAAGTACCGCATACAATACCAACCATTAATGGTAAGGCAAATTCACGAATAGATGATACACCAAGGATGAATAATGCCGCAACCATAACAAAGGTCGTTAACGAAGTGAAAATACTTCTTGAAAGAGTCTGGCTAATGCTCTTATTTACCATATCATCCAAGGCATCCTTTTTACCCATAACTGCAAGATTTTCTCTGATTCTGTCAAAGATAACAATCGTTGCATTAATAGAATAACCAACAATTGTCAGCATACATGCAATGAAAGTGCTTCCTACGGAAACTCTTGCTGCTGCATAGAAAGCAAGTACAACCAATACATCATGAATTAATGCTGCAACTGCACTTGTAGCAAATCTGATATCCTTGAAACGGAACCAAATGTATAACAGCATACAGATTGCCGCAATAACAACTGCGATAATGGCATCACTCTTCATTTCAGAGCTGATGGTAGAGCTAATCGTTTCTGCAGTAATCAATTCATCATTAATACCAAAGTTAGCAACTAACGCATCTGTTAAGATCTGACGCTCTTCTACATTCAGTGTCCTTGTTTTAAAGATTACCTGATTAGTTCCTGCAACCTTCTGTACCTGTACATTGGCATCCTTTGTAATATCTTCAATTACAGGAACAACCCTGGCATCAATATCAGCAAGTGGCATATCTTCATTAAAGGTTACATTCGTAGATGTACCACCTACAAAATCAAGGCTGTAATTCAATATTTTTCCTGTGTTTGCTGTATTTACTCCCATAAATACAAATCCTGCAACAATTAAGGCAAGAGATATTCCAAAGAAGACCTTTCTCTTTCCAAGGAAGTTAATACTCTTAGGCTCCTTGGCAATACCATAGAACTTCACATCCTTTAAGCCAATTGCAAAAAGTGCCTTAAGAATGACTCTTGTAATAATCAATGCTGTGAACATAGAAAGCACGATACCTAATGCAAGTGTCTGTGCAAAGCCCTTAACAGTACCGGAACCTTTTAATCCTAAAACTAAAGCTGCAATTAAAGTAGTAATATTACCATCCACGATAGCAGACATTGCTTTCTTAAAACCAATATCAATGGATGATCTTACTGTCTTACCGGTCGCAATTTCTTCCCTGATACGTGCAAAAATAATTACGTTTGCATCAACTGCCATACCGATGGAAAGGATAATACCCGCAATACCCGGAAGAGTAAGCGTAAGTTCAAACATATTAATACATAATACAGTAAGAATTGTATAAATGATTAATGCTAATACAGATGCAAAACCAGGAACATAATATACAACAATCATAAAGATTGCAATCAGAGCAAGACCAATTGCTGCTGCATAAAGACTTGTTGTAATTGCTTCTGAACCAAGCTGGGCACCTACTACATTAGATCGCAGTTCCTCAAGCTCCAGCTTCAAACCACCGATTCTGATTTGGCTAGCCAGTTTTTCTGCCTCTTCAAAGCTGTCCATACCGGTAATCTGTGCCTGACCTTCTGTAATGACAGTCTGAACAGTAGGAACACTGATAAAGTCACCATCATAATAAATACCGATTGTATTACCCAATGCCTTAGCAGTCGCATCTGCGAAAGCATCTGATCCTTCTTTGGTAAAGGTAAGTGCAACAACAAACTGATTGTTGCCCATACTATCTTTCGTAGAACCTCCCTGAGACGTTTCTACATCTGTACCACTTAATACAATACTTCCGTCTGCCTGTAACTCTTCTATTGACTTATTCAGCGAAAATCCGGTTTCACCTTCACCTGTGTAGGAATAGTTTGGATTTCCATTAGAATCTACCGGTGCGATAAAATACAAAGCACCCGGTTTTCCTAAATCAGCAAGAATAGCATCTGCATCGGACACACCCGGAATCTCGATATTAATTCGATCAGACCCCTCACGATATACAAGAGCTTCCGTACTATATGTTTCTACACGCTTTTGAAGCTTATACACCGTATCACTCATATCCTCGTCAGATGGTTCTTCGTCTCCAACTACCTGATAAGTGATACTTACACCACCTGCAAGGTCAAGTCCCTGCTTGATTTCTGATGCTGCACCGGCTTTTTCTGTACCAATACCCCAGATTGCCACATATCCCAGTCCGATAATAGCAAGCAATGTTACCACCAGGGTTAAAATACCTTTACTCTTTTTCATTATCTATATCTCCTTTGCTTTACCAGCACCTAGCCTTTGCATAATCTTTATGCTTCCTCTTCTGCTAAGGCTGCTTTTATCATGATTGCACATTCAACACGTTTTCTTTGTAACTCACACCCCAGATCATATGCATCATGGATGTTTCCATGAAAATTGTAAGAGTTCGCTGCACATCCTCCACTGCAGTAGAACTTCGCAAAGCAGTTCTTACACTTTTCCTTTGAATATACATTACATGATTTAAATTCATTGCGAATCTTCGTATTTACAATACCGGTGTCCACATTACCCATCAGGAATTCCTCCTGACCTACAAACTGGTGACATGGATAGAAGTCACCCCAAGGTGTTACTGCAAGATACTCTGTTCCCGAACCACAGCCGGATAAACGCTTATATACGCAAGGTCCACCCTGTAAATCTATCATAAAGTGGAAAAAGTTTACGCCTTTCCCTTCTTTATGGCGCTTAATTAATTCCACTGCCAGCTTGTCATATTCCACCAAAATCTTTGGAACATCTTCTTCTCGCAAAGCATATTCTTCTGTTTCCGGTGCAACTACCGGTTCCACGGAAATCTGCTTAAAGCCTAAATCTGCAAGATGACATACATCTGCAGCAAAATCAAGATTATGATGTGTAAAGGTACCTCTTACATAGTAGTTCATCTGATTTCTGCTCTCAGCTACTTTCTGAAACTTCGGTACGATTTCATCATAGCTTCCCTGGCCACCTCTATGTGGTCTCATGAAGTCATGTACTTCCTTTCTTCCATCAATGCTAAGTACGATATTTGCCATTTCCTTATTGGCAAATTCAAGAATATCATCATTCAAAAGAACACCATTTGTCGTTAAGGTAAAACGGAATTTCTTATGATTAGGCTCCTCCAGACTTCTTCCATACGCTACCAGATCCTTTACTACCTGCCAGTTCATCAATGGTTCTCCGCCAAAGAAATCCACCTCAAGGTTCATACGGCTTCCGGAATTTGCTACAAGAAAATCCAATGCCTTCTTACCAACCTCAAAGCTCATCAGGGCTCTTCTGCCATGATACTCGCCTTCCTCAGCAAAACAGTACTTACAAGCCAGATTACAATCATGTGCGATATGCAGACATAGCGCCTTTACTACCGTTTCCCTGTTCTTAAATGCCTCAATGCTCTTCTCATAAATATCCTCTGTAAACAGCATCTGAGCATCCTTTAATTCATAAATCTCTTCCATTGCTTCTGCAAGCACTTCCTGATCAAACTTACCGGTTCCAAGCAGCTTTTCAGTTGCAACTGCCTTTTCCTCTTCTTCCATATGGTTCTCAACCATGCTGGCAATCACGTCATAAACAACGTCATCAACGACATGAACAGAACCGCTGTTCACATCAAGCACAATATTGAAGCCGTTATTTTTATATTGATGTATCAAAATATTTCTTTCCTTTCCTTACAATTTCTGTATGTACAAAGACTGCTGTTATGACCTTTCGTACACACAATAAGCAGCGATTTGAAACCGCTGCTTATTTCATCATCTATTGCGATAATTTTATCGATTATTTAACCTGTTCGCAACTCTGATTTCCAACTGTGCAGGATGTCTTACAAGCTGACTGGCAGGATGTCTGGCATTCTCCACATCCACCCTTCTTCATGGATTCCTTATAATCTCTTGTGGTTAATGTTTTGATATGTTTCATAACAAAAGCCTCCTAACATTATTTGAGTTCTGTATAGACCTATGCTCATACTTTATGTAGTATAGCATAAAATTTCCATTGGGAAAAGTACTTTTCTAATATTTTTATCTTATCCAAGCATTCCCCCAAGCATACCACTTCCTACACAGATTAGTAGTGTAGTTATACAGGAATTGGAAAGCAGACCAAAGTCAGGCTCCAATGCAACAGACAAAGCGCAGATTACCAGAAAATAGACCGCCCCTGCTGCCATTCCCCATAGAAAGCGCCTGCTTTTTGCTCCCTTGGAGAAAAACAATCCTGCAAGCAGTGATGATATCACATAAACAACGATAATTCCGATTTCTACCGTATTTTCTCCAAGCTGCAGCTTGTACAGCAAAGCTGCAAGAAGAAGCAGCAGAATACCTGTCACTACATATGCTGCCAAAAGGCATTTCAACAATGCTACTGCTCTTTCATATCTTACCATTTCCTAATCCTCCCAAAATTTTATCATTTCTTTATTGTTTTCCTTGTATAACATTGATATAATCTATGCGTATACTAAAAAATTATAACTTTTATTTTAAGGAGGATTTTATTTTGGATACCGCTGGTGTCATACAACTTTGTATTCTTGCAGTTTTACTTTTCTTATCAGGATTCTTCTCGTCAGCCGAAACAGCCCTGACCACCATTAATATCGTCAAGGTTCGTGCGATGGTTGAAGAAAATCCTACCAGACATGTTCTTACTCTGCAAAAGGTACTGGATAACAAAAGCAAATTGATCAGTGCCATTCTGATTGGTAACAATATCGTAAATATCAGTGCTTCCTCTCTCACGACTTCATTGGTGATACGTGTGTTCGGTAATGCTGCTGTTGGTATTGCGACCGGTATTCTTACTCTTCTCGTTCTTCTTTTTGGAGAAATTGTTCCTAAAACCTGGGCTATGTATAATAATGAGAAACTTGCACTAATATATTCTGGCATTATCTATTTTCTTATGCAGATTTTAACCCCTGTTATTTTCGTAATTGATATTATATCAGGTGCCATACTGCGTCTGTTACATATTGATGCGAATAAGAGAGCGATGATGACAGAATCCGAGCTTAAGACATATGTAGATGTCAGTCATGAAGACGGAGTTATTGAACAGGAAGAAAAAAAGCTGATTTACAACGTTTTTGATTTCAGTGATTCTGTTGCAAAAGATATTATGATTCCAAGAATCGATATGACAACGATAGATGTAGAAGCTTCCTATAATGAGTTGTTAAATCTTTTTAAGGAATCTATGTACACAAGAATTCCTGTCTATGAAGGAGAAAGTGATAATATCATCGGTATCATCAATGTAAAGGATTTCCTGTTAGTTCCAAATAAAAAACTGTTTAAAATTCGTGATATTATGCGTGAAGCCTACTATACTTATGAATTCAAGAAAACTGCCGATTTACTGCTTGAAATGCGTAATATTACCACAAATGTTGCTCTTGTTCTTAACGAATATGGTGCAACAGTCGGCATGATTACTCTTGAGGACTTACTAGAGGAAATTGTCGGAGAAATTCGCGATGAATACGATGAAGATGAAGAAGAGTTAATCCAGAAAATATCAGACCATGAATATCTGGTAGACGCAAGCATGAAGCTTGATGATATCAATGATGCACTTGGCACCGATTTTCAGTCAGAGGATTTTGATTCCATTGGTGGAATCATGATTGAACGGCTTGACCGTTTCCCAACAGAAGGTGAACAGATAGTTACAGAGGATGGTATCACTTTAACTGCAAAAGAGGTTGTTCAGAATCGTATTGAAAAGGTTCTGATTCTCCTACCGGAAAATCAGGATACAGATCAAACAGAAGCTTCCTCTGAAGCAGCGGAAAACAAGAATGATATAGAAGCATAAAAAACGGAATCCATTTTGGATTCCGTTTTTTTCATGAATGTTATCTTTATAAATCTGCATAAAAATGATATGTCGTCATAATCTCTTCCGGTACCTCTGCTGTTTCCTTTTGAATTGCCCTGATTCTAAGATCAAATTCCTGTTTCTTCTTCTGGGAATTTCTTCCATGCCTTGCCATAGCAATTTCGTAAGGTCTTTGAACACCAAGTTTTTCTCTTAAAGACTTTTCAAATGGGCAATACGTTGCAAGTATTTCTCTTGCTACCTTATTGAGCTTCATAGCTCCATTTGCCTCATTCTTAATCCACATTTCATAATCAATCAGGAAGATTTCTCTTGAATTATTTCTTCCCTTCTGAATCTGAAGTTTGATTTTCTCTCTTGCCTCATCAGATAAATCACGATTCTTACGGTAAAACTGGATATAATCCATATACTCTGATGTCAAAGACTTTACCTTCACATCATTCCATTGCATACCCTGAATACATCTGCAAAGCTCCCAGCGGAATCTTCCAAACATTTTCACCATCATGTCATCTATATTCGTATTTGACAGAATCGGGAATGCAAACCTGCCCGGTGTTGCCTTATTCTTGCCTCCTACCTCCTGCCACATAGAGGCATTAATTCCATATAACGGAAACAGGATAACATCCGGATATATATTCTGCATGGTTGCCTCATGATTAATTTTGAGCGCTGTATTAGAATATAAGACCTCCCTGTAAAAGACAGAATAATCAAACTTCATTAAATTCTGAACACTCTGATTTATCATCTTTTTCGTAATCAGTATCTTGTCCAGATATCCAAAGATTGCCTCCTTATACAAGATAGGCATATAAGTAGTGGGCTGACCATACAGAGTTCTGCTGTTACTCTTCTGCATGTTCATAACCTCATACTCTACACGTTTATCCATATTATTTGCCAGAGCCTTCTGTTGCTCCTCCGTAATATCACCCATCTTTTTCAAAGAACGCAGATTTTCAAAGTAGTCTTCATCAAACTCACTCTTAGATGGCTCCCGTTTACCGTCATGAACCATATTAAGCCACTCTACCATAGTAAAAACATTACAAGGGCCTTCATTTTCTTCCGGTTCAATGCTGCATAGGAATTCGAGGTGTTCCTGTTCCAACAGACGTTCATCCAACATTCCAAAATTCAAAAACAGTTCAACTGCCTTTGGCATTCGAACCAATCCTTCTCTTACCTTCATAAAGCAGGCAAGATACAATTCAAATACAATTGGTGTAATAGTCTTCTTGGCCTTTTTTACATCATCCTCCAGCGACATTCTGTCAGGTGCCTTAACCAGATAATCTACATTGCTTCGAAGTTTCTCAGCTGTCTCTTCACTCAAAGCAGCATAATCTATAATCTGATTCATGGAATTCTTTAAGGAAAGAACATCCCGCTTAATAGCAGCTTCCTTTTCTTCCTGTGACTTCTTCTCACTTTCTGTCATTTCCTCAGAAACAACATCATCTATCTGCTTTTCCATAAGGGAGAAATCAATGGACGGCATGCTCTGACACTGCTTCTGCAATTCTCTATACTGAAATTGCAGTTCTTTCACTATATCCATAAGCAGCCCCTTCATTTCTCGAGGGACATCGCCTTTTCTTCTCATTTCCTTTCCCTGGACACAGGCATATTCAAACAGATTGTGATTTGCCCTTAGTCCTATCACTTCCAGCAGCTCCTTGATGTAATCAATCATAGCGCCGCAATCCCCGTAGAATGAATCAACCATATTGATAATCTCAGTAACCTGATAAACAACCATCTCTTCACTATAAGAGAAGTACTGTTTATCTACGCTTAACGGAATCTTTGCAGCCTCTTCATAATACCTTAATCTGTCTTCATTTTCATCGACAATCTGGTCATATGGTTGTATTTCCTCAATCTCCTGCAAAGCAATAGCCTGAAGCCCCATTGCCAGACAAAGATTACAATATTGCTGGTAGCTCTTCTGAATAAATTGATACAAACGATATACTCTGTTGTACAAATCCTGTCTTACTCTTGCAAGCATCGTTATGTATTTGAACTGGGAGGAAATCATAATTGCACGATAATCAACATTCTTTGCCACAATATTATGCAAGGAGTCCTCACCTGTTATAGGCAGCGCATAAATAACAGAGTCCTCCATCGCAATATACGTTGCTCCATAATTTTCCCGTGGAATATCATTTAATGCGATAAAGGAACCCTGACCTCTGACTAGCTTTAACCATTCATTCTGCATAAGAACCTTACCGGATAAAACAATTCCAACCTGTGTTACTGCATCGCCCTGCTTAAATATCACATCATTCTTTTTAACAGCATTCTTACCGTTTGCACTAAGCATTGACTTCCTTCCTTTCCTTTGTGTATCATATAAAATCTTCATCCGATATGACTTTTATTTCATTCGGAAAAATATTCTTTTCTCTTGAGCATGCGCATATCATGTAATCCGGTATGTCCTCATAAATTCTGATTTCCGCGGCTACATGCTCCTGAGTGTCTGTAATGTGATCATATTCTACCGAAGTAAGATATTGACTAATCCCCTTTCCAATGCCTTCTCCTGTTAACTTTGCATAGCTTTCCTTTGCAGCCCACATCTTAAAAAAAAGCTGTTTTGCCTGTATCCTGTCTGCCACTTCTAATCTTTCGTACTCTTCCTTAGAGAAAAAACGCTTTGCAAGCCTGTCATTCCATGAACGCATTTCCTGAATGTCAATCCCCAACTCTTTGCTATGCACACCACAGATTACCCATCTGCCGGAATGTGACAGTGAATAGCAAAACGCAGGGTATCCCTCAAGCCGCGGCTTTCCATATGACCCACGTTGTACTTTAACATTCTCCCACTGTTTAGCAGTATATCCTTCTTTCAAAAAGCTATAACGCAGCAATAAACCTGCAACCAGACTTTGGGCACGATCCTTTTCCTGCTTCAGGCAGTTAATCCGCTCTCTTCTCTCCTGATCCAGCATGCCAATCCATTCTAATCTGCATTTCTCTTCTATTCTTTCAAAGGCCTGTATATTTGCTGCATAAATCTTCAAGTGTTCTCAATACCTTCCTTATCTAAATTTGCCCCGGCATTCCACCGGGGCAGTTCCTTCTACTATATTAATATTTTCCAAAGTCTTCGTCCAGTGAAATGATACTCTCATTATCACGATACATATCCTCTCCACTATCCATACCGTTTTCATCCTCATGCCCTGATCTGTAAACTCTTCCTGACAACAGCTTATACTTAGCTACTGCATGCTGAAGTTGTCCCGCAAGGGATGAAAGTTCTGCGCTAGCTGCAGCACATTCCTCGCTGGTTGCTGAATTAGTCTGAACTACATCGGCAATCTGAGTAATTCCTGCATTGACTTGTCCAACAGAATTTGCCTGATTTGCAGATGCCGTTGCAATATGACCTACAAGCTTAGCAATATTCTCGACAGATTCCTGAATTTCTTCCAGTGCGGATGCCGTTTCTATTGCCAGCTTGGAGCCTATTTCTACCTTTCTGATAGAATCTTCAATCATCTCTGCGGAATCCTTAGCAGCTTCTGCTGATTTACTTGCAAGATTTCTTACCTCATCTGCTACTACTGCAAAGCCTTTTCCATGTACTCCTGCT
This sequence comes from Lachnospiraceae bacterium, assembly GCA_022788085.1. Classification (GTDB taxonomy): domain Bacteria; phylum Bacillota; class Clostridia; order Lachnospirales; family Lachnospiraceae; genus COE1. The sequence goes on along the minus strand of JALEWA010000020.1, from coordinate 14,900 downwards.
CTTGCAGCCTCCACGGATGCATTTAATGCTAATATATTCGTCTGGAAAGCTATATCATCGATTACCTTCATAATCTTGGAGATATTTTCAGATGACTCATTAATATCTTTCATTGCTTCTATCATACGCTTCATCTGTTCATTTCCGCGGATGGCGCCATCCTTTGTATTCTGTACAAGTTCGTTGGCTGCATTAGCATCATCTGCATTTTTCTTTGCACCACCTGCTATTTCTTCGATAGAAGCTGTAATTTCTTCAATGGCACTTGCCTGCTCCGTTGTTCCCTGTGCTAATGAATTACTTGCACTTGCGACCTCATTGGCACCGGATGCCATTCTTGCTGCTGCATCCCGAATAACAGAAAGATTCTTATTATTATCTCTTAGCATTTTCTTCAACGCTTTTCCCATAACATCATTAGCGCTTACCGGTTTGCAATTCACTGTCAGATCGCCTTCTGCTACCTGTTCTGCAACTCGTGCCTGCTCGCCGATATTCTCAACCATGATAGAGAAATCTTCCATCAAATCACCAAATTCATCTTCAGATTCTCTCTGTATATTCTGATTAATATCGCCCTCTGCCATCCTAACAGCTACTTCTTGGAGCTTGTTGATTGGTTTGAGCATTTTCCGTTTTGTAACTACTGTAGCAATAATCATACATAATATATATGACACAATCGCTACAATAATAATAAAGTTTACTCTTGTTGTCGTATAATGCTCTATTTCCTGTGACGACTTACCGGCAAATATCATACCAATAACAGTACCCGTTTGGCTCTTTATTGGAATATAATATCCAAAATAATTCTTTCCATTGATTTTTACCTGTGATGAAGCATATTCCTGCCCTGCTCCTAAAACCTTTGATGATATTTCTGTATCAGCCGTTGTTCCTACGATTCTTTGTCCGGAATCATTCAGGATGGTTGTTGCACGTCTTGTCTCACCAAGGAATATAGTCAGCACTGCATCGTTTGACTGTGCTATCTTATCCAGGACTGCAATATTTTCTGTGATATTGTAATTTCCTTTGTAAAGTTCTTCATCAACCAAGCGATATTCACCAGCATCTACTTCATTCATCGTATAGCTTGCAGCCGTAGCAATTCCTTTTAGCCCATCCAATGCCTCATCTTCAAGACCTGCACTTATTGTTAAGCCCGCAAAGTATGTGATCAGCAGGCAGGCGGCTAATAATGGCACCGATGTGATAAGCATGACAATGGCGTTCACACCAAATCGAAATTTCTTTTTACTCTTTTGTTTTTCCATAAGTAACTTCCTTTCACACAATAATGCTATTGACTACATAACTCTATTGTAAATTGTTTTTCTTTTTTAGTCAATAGATTGTATTATCTGTCACTTAAATATTATTCAAATAATTGATTCAATACACCAAATATTTTTTCATTATGTGTAATGCATTTTTTTCCAACCGGGATACCTGTGCCTGAGATATTCCAATATATTCAGCGACCTCCATCTGTGTCTTTCCCTCAAAAAATCGCAGCGTAATAATTTCGTTCTCTCTCTCATTTAATTTCTTCATAGCTTCGCTTAAGGATATATTTTCTATCCAGTTTTCTTCCTTGCTCTTTTTATCACTGATCTGATCCATCACATACAAGGTATCCCCGCCTTCCGTGTAAACGGGTTCATACAAGCTCATAGGACTTTGCAGGGCATCCAGCGCATAAACGATATCCTCCTTAGGAATTCCGATTTCTTCCGCAATTTCCATAATCGTCGGTTCCTTCAGATTCTTTCTTGTCAGGCTTTCTTTTGCATAGATTGCCTTATATGCTGTATCCTTTAAAGAACGGCTTACTCTGATTGCATTATTATCTCTTAAAAATCTCCTTATTTCTCCAATGATCATTGGTACTGCATAAGTGGAAAATTTTACCTCCAGTTCCGGATTAAAATTATCAATTGCTTTAATCAATCCGATACATCCAATCTGAAATAAATCATCTACATTCTCATTGGATTGCGAAAAGCGTTTGATAACACTTAGTACAAGTCTTAGATTTCCTTTTATATATTGCTCTCTTGCTTCCTTGTCCCCTGCTTCAATCCGGGCAAATAACTCTTCTTTCTCTTCATTTTTTAGTATAGGAAGCTTTGCTGTATTTACACCGCAAATTTCTACTTTACCCTGCGCCATATGATTCTTACCTCCATATCCTATGCCTTTTTATCAGACATATGTACGACGCGGTGCGCAATACAGCTTTCTTCCCATATTATTTTAACTTGCCATTTCCCGTTTCAATCTTTTCATGATTTTTTTCTCAAGTCTTGAAATATATGACTGTGAGATTCCAAGATAAGTTGCCACCTCCTTTTGTGTCATTTCCGTACCATTAGGGTCATTTAAACCAAATCTGAGCTGTATGATTGTTTTCTCACGTTCCCCGAGACGATTAACCGCTCTTCTTAACAATTTTCTTTCAGTTTCATTTTCAAGGTTTCTGTAAATAATATCCTCATCTGTTCCAAGGATATCCGACAAAAGAAGCTCATTTCCATCCCAGTCTACATTCAATGGCTCATCAATGGATACCTCAAGCTTTGTCTTATTATTTCTTCTTAAATACATAAGAATCTCATTTTCGATACAACGTGATGCATAAGTTGCAAGCTTTATATTTTTATCACGATTAAATGTATTGATAGATTTTATCAGCCCTATAGTGCCTATAGAAATGAGATCCTCCACCCCGACACCGGTATTATCAAATTTCTTTGCAATATAAACAACCAAACGAAGATTATGCTCTATCAGGAGCGCCCGGAACATGTCTGCGTCCTCCGTATCCAATCCGTTAATTGCCTCATTTTCTTCAACACTTTCTAACGGTGGTGGTAAAATTTCCGATCCTCCGATATAATGAATCTCCTGTCTGCCTGTTTGTGCCCCGTTATCTTTCTTACCTAAGCATATTCTCATACGTCCTGGCAAATACATCTTCAATATCATCTTCTTTATCCTCCCAAATTCAGTAATCCTTGATGCAAAATCATTTGAAAGCTTTCGTCCTTTGAAAGACTGCCCTCATATAAGGCAATAATTGCTTGCTTCAGCACAATTTTTTGGTCTCCTGCCCATATAATCATCTCTTCGATTTCCATTCCCTTTAAGATTCCATGTTCTTGTCCTATGCTGTGAAAGGGAATTACTTTATAATGCTCCGGTCTTGGTTCCGGCATCATTTTATACCAGGCATCACTTTCTACTATGGATACCGGTTTCCCACTTATTGGGTCTCTTAACACATTTCCTGTATCATACAATGCCTTAACATCCATTCTTCGTCCCTGTTCCTGAATAGACACTTGATAAATGGTATTCTGTCCATTTTTCCGACTTTGATATATCACAAAAAACAATATGATGCTCATCACTACAATTACCAAAGCTACCAACACGATTCCGCTCACCCTGTTCTTTGTAATCCATTCGCCTCCCTTAAGCAGCTTTGAAAAAACAAATGCGAGCGTAAAGTAATAAACCATTCCAAGTAATATATCATTTCGTTTCTTCTGCTTCATAACAATTTCCATCATGACAATTCCCATTCCAAGCAGAATCAGAATATATAGCAGACCAAAATGTATGCTGCCTACAAGCATGCATGTTGATGCTGATGCCCCAACAAAAGCAGCTATCATAATTCTTCTTATGCTAATCCTTTTTCTCATAAGAAATAAGGTCAGCATCAGCATGATTCCATCCAAAATCAGATTTTCTATAAAATACAAGTCCCAATATAATTCATAAATCCCTTCATCACCTCTTTTATCCTTTTGTTTTACAAGCACAGTATATAAAAAAATCCCTGCTTTTTTTGTCAAAGCAAGGAAGCTGATATGGTTTATTTTTCGACAAAAAAACACAGAGCTCTTTGCTCTGTGTTTCCAATTCATAATAAGTACTTCTTATCTCTTTAAGAAATCAGGAATCTTTAATGTTTTTTCCTGAACATTGCTTTTTAAATCTGCCGGTCTTTGAATTCCCTGTAATGGCTTAACCGGAGCCGTGTTTGGGGTAACATTATTTGCAGACGGAATGACATTGATTCCTGGTGTTTTAGGCTTTACCACATTTGTCTTAGGTGTAACCGAAAAATTATTACCAATCTTATTTGTACTTGCAGACTGATCAAGACCGGTTGCAATAACAGTAATGGTACAAGTATCTGTCATTGTCTCATCATACTTAGCACCAAAGATAACATTTACATCCTCACCCGTCAATTCCTGAACATAGCTTGCTGCGTCATTGGCATCAAAGATAGAAATATCACCGGATACATTCAGGATAACGTCTGTAGCACTATTAATAGTGGTCTCTAATAATGGAGACTCAACAGCCATCTTAATTGCCTCTGCTGCCTTATCCTCGCCCTTACCATGTCCGATACCGATATGTGCGATACCCTTGTCCTTCATAACAGTCTGAACATCTGCAAAGTCAAGGTTAATAACAGACGGTACATTAATCAGGTCTGTGATTCCCTGCACTGCCTGCTGCAATACTTCATCTGCCTTTCTTAAGGCATCCGGCATGGTTGTCCTTCTGTCAACAATCTCTAAAAGCTTGTCATTAGGGATAACAATCAAAGTATCTACATGTCCCTTAAGCTTCTCAATACCACCCAATGCATTTGTCATACGTGTTCTTGCTTCAAAACGAAACGGTTTTGTAACAACACCTACCGTAAGGATTCCCATCTCCTTAGCTATCGCGGCCACAATCGGAGCAGCACCGGTTCCGGTTCCACCTCCCATACCACATGTTACAAATACCATATCAGCACCTTTTAATGCTGTCTGTATATCTTCAGAGCTTTCTTCGGCTGCCTTTTCACCTACTTCCGGCTTTGCACCCGCTCCAAGACCTTTGGTTAACTTCTCTCCAATCTGTAATAGCTTAGGTGCCTTGCAAAGCTGTAATGCCTGTTTATCTGTATTGACACCGATAAACTCAACACCTGTAATATTCTCATCTATCATTCGGTTAACCGCGTTGTTACCTGCACCACCGACACCTACAACAATAATTCTTGCTGCAGCATCTGTTTCATTTGACTTAATCTCGAGCAAGTTTCCTTCCTCCTTCACAATTCCTTATAAATTCCATCTAACCTATCATATAATTTTTTTCGCAATTTATCAACCTCTTTTTTACTTTTCTTCGGATTTTATGTTACTCTTTTTCAAAAGTAATGCTTTTCTTGTCCGAAGTATAGTTCTGCAAATCCAATGTTCCGCTCTCACCTTCCAGTGATGGAAGAATATACGGAAGCTGCATCAGCTTCTCTTCGAGGTTTTCCAGCTTACCTATGTTAACCTTTACCTTTCCATACCCCAAAGTAATTTGATAATTTGCATCAAACTGAATCTTTTCACATATCATGTTATATTTATTAAGCAGTTTCGTAATCGTTAAGATATCTTGAAAAATAGCATCATTATCAACCGGAAGTTTCTCATATAGTACAATATGATCAAATTCAAGTCCTATAACCTGCGGTATCCCTTTCGTAGGCACCTTTGCCGCCTCGATAACGACTCCGTCATTATCAAAATACATATACCGACCCAGATACTCCACAAATCCTGCAAGGGATTTTTCGTATACCATAATTTTTATAGTATCATTAGAAGTTACAATTATATCCATCGTCTCAATAAAAGGAATATCTGATATTTCCTTATTTTTGTATTTCATGGAAAGATACAGTGAATTATCACCCAGATATCCGGTCATAACCATATCCTGAATCTCCTTGGACGAATAGTGTTTATTTCCTTCTACAACTACATTTCTGACCTCATAATGTATTAAAAGGAAATATACGACAGACAATAACACCACAATTATTCCAAGCGCTATAATCAGGCGAATCTTTAATTGTAAATGAGGTATGAAATCTTCGTCTCTTCTCATATATTTCCTTTCTGTATTTTATTGTATCTAATCAGATTTTATTTATTGATATATGTGCCCCCAGTGTACGCAAATCCCTTACAATATCCTCATATCCTCTACTAATATAACGGGTATCCGTAACCATGGTAATACCTGACGCTGCAAGCCCTGCAATGACAAGTGCTGCTCCCCCTCTCAGTTCTCTTGCAATTACATTCCGCCCTTCCAGACAAGAGCTGCCCCGAATCAACACGCTGTTGCTGTATTCTGTAATGTCAGCGCCCATTCTCCTTAATTCTTCCACGATTTTAAACCTGCCAGAGAATATTCTTTCCTTTAACAGCAGTTTTCCTTCTGAAACAACTGCTACGGAAAGCAAAGGAGATTGTAAATCTGTCGGAAATCCCGGATACACATTAGTTTCAATGTAAGACAAATTTTTTGTTCTTTCTTTCACCCGAAGTTCTATTTCCTGGGATTCCTGCCTGAGCTTTAGTTCTCCACCCATGTTCTCAAGCACATGAAGGACTTGGGTAAGATGCATAATTGGTGCTTCTTTTATGCAGATTTCCCCACCTGCAGCCATTGCTGCAAACAAGTAGGTTCCTGCCACAATCCGATCCGGCATCATATCAAATTCTACCGGATGAAGCTCCTCTACCCCATGTATGGTAATCTGCCCCGTTTCCTCTCCCACAATATCAGCCCCTGCAAGTCTAAGGAAACTGCAAAGAGCTGCTATTTCCGGCTCTTTAGCTGCATTCTGAATACGCGTTTCTCCTCTTGCCATCACGGAAGCAAGCAATACATTTTGTGTTGCACCTACACTGGAGGATGGAAATGCAATCTTTGCTCCCTGAAGCTTCCCTGAAGAAGCATGTATATAATTACCCTCCATAGATATCTTCGCTCCAAGAGCCTCTAAACCCCGAAGATGCTGATCAATTGGTCTTTCTCCTATTACGCAGCCACCCGGATAATCAATTCCAACTTCATGCAGTCTTCCTAACAAAGCTCCCATCAGGATAACAGAGGAACGCATTTTCTTTACATATTCCCCCGGTAAACGGAATTCCTTCACATTGCATGCGTCAACTGTCACTTGATTGCCTTTCCATGTAACAATACATCCTGCATATTCAAGAAGTCTGAGCATATACATCACATCTGTGATAATCGGGCAATTGTGAATCACGCATTTCCCAGGTATCAGAAGACATGCCGCCAGGACAGGTAATGTTGCATTCTTCGAGCCTTGTATTCTCACACTACCTTGAAGGGGATATTTCCCTTGTACTTTAATTATCGCATCCTGCGTCATATATTTTTCAATATAATCCTTTGCATGATCATCCGGCAATGTCATTTTTGTCATAGAGCTCACACCATATATAGGAAATTACCACATTATATGTATTGCTCTTTGTCCTTTATACCACTTATGCCCTGACACTCTTGCTGACATTAAGCACGATTCCGATTTCCGCAAGCAAAAACAGTACCGAGGTACCTCCATAACTGATAAAAGGAAGGGAGATACCGGTATTGGGAATCGTATTGGTAACAACCGCAATATTCAGAATTACCTGAATGGCATAATGTGACATCACACCAACGACAAGCAGTGCCCCAAATAAGTCTACCGTATTATTGGCAATTACCATGCAACACCAGATTAATACAATAAATAAAAAGATAACTGCAATCGCTCCAAACAGCCCTAATTCCTCACAAATGATGGAGAAAATCATATCGTTTTGTGACTCAGGCAGAAATCCTCTCTTCTGCATACTCTGTCCAAGACCTTTTCCCCAGATTCCACCGGATCCTATCGCATACAATGCCTGCAGCGTCTGAAAGGCAGTATCCGTACTATAAGCCTCAGGATTAAGCCATGCCCTGATTCGCTGCATTCTGAATTCTCCCGATGCATCTGACGCATTTGCATAGAATACAATCGCTGTCACACCTGCTATACCAAGAGCACCCAGTCCAACAAAGTATTTGTAATCCGGTACTGCAACAAAAAGCATGGCAACTGCAATTCCCATTACGATAATCGCAGAACTCATATTATTTGTAATCTGCCACAGCATCAGTGCAAGAATAGCAGGCGGCACTAAGACTACCGCAAGACCTTTTGGTGTTTTCAGACTTTTCCCAAGCTTTGAAATGATACTCGCCTCATAAATAATAGCACCAATTTTTGCAACTTCGGCAGGCTGCATGGTAATAATCTTAAGATCAAGCCATCTGGTAGCACCATTTCTGGTAAGACCTAATGGTGATAATACCAACAGGATCAATACTGCTGACCCTAAAAATGCCGCTGCATCCCATTTCTTCCAAAACTGATATGGAACCCTTGACACAAAAAACATCGCTATGAATCCCAGCAAGGTGGATGTCATCTGCTTTTTCAGGAAATAGGCTGAATCTCCATAATCAATGCCTGCCTCATAGGAGCTTGTTGAATAAATCATCAAAAGTCCAAATCCCACCAGAAATAACACTACCGTCAGCAATACATAATCAAAATTATGTCTCTCTTTTTTCCTTTTACCAGTTGTCTGTTGTTCTGACACCTTATCACTCTCCAAGCTTATTTACATATTCCTTAAACATCCTGCCCCTCACTTCATAATTCGGGAACATTCCCCAGCTTGCACATGCCGGTGATAACAGCACTGCATCTCCGTTTTTGGCTTCCTTCACACAAATATCCAATGCATCTTCAAAGCTATCCGCAAATACAATCTTTTCAAAGCCATTTCTTCTTGCACACTCTGCAATCTTTTCTCTTGTCTGTCCAATCAGAACAAGCAGTTTCACCTTTCCGTCAAAGCTTTGAATCCAGTCATCATATTCACTTCCCTTGTCATAGCCGCCACCAATTAAGACAGTAGGCTTATCCATTGCCTTGATTCCCTGAATCGCTGCATCTGTATTGGTTGCTTTGGAATCATTATAATACATAACGCCCTTTTTAGTCGCTACATATTCTATACGGTGTTCCACGGCAACAAAGCGTTTAATCGTTCCTAAAATATTTTCCATAGGAACACCTGCATTCATACTGATGCCAATAGCAGCCATAACATTCTCAATATTGCAGATTCCCACCAGATTCATATCTGTTTTCACGTTCATGAGACGTGTTGTCTTTCCATCTTTAGCAAGATAAATGTCCTCTCCATCCAGATAAATTCCATTTTCCAGTCTTCTTGCGGATGAGAAAAAGACAACCTGCGCCGGACATCGCTCCCCAAAGTCTCTTGTGTATTCATTTTCATAATTCAGTACGCAATAATCATCCTTTGTCTGATTCATGGTTATTGCTTCCTTAGCTGCCACGTAATTTCCCATCGTATGGTGTCTGTTCAAATGATCCGGTGTAATATTTAAAATAGCAGACACCTGTGGATGGAAATATTCGATTGTCTCTAACTGAAAGCTTGAAATTTCTGCTACGGAAACCGTTTCTTCATTCATAAGCGGTGCAGCTTGTGTATATGGATTTCCAATATTTCCAACAATATACACACTATCATAATATTCCTGCATAATCTGCCCGACAAGTGAAGTAGTTGTTGTCTTACCATTTGTTCCTGTAATCGCAATCACTCTTCCCTTACCATAGTTATAAGCAAGCTCTATTTCTCCCCACACAGGAATCTTCTTCTCCTTCATGCATAAAACAAAGTCTGCATCTGTAGGTACACCGGGGCTTAGAACTGCCAATGAAATATCCTCCAGTATCTCTGCCGGGAACTCCCCGATTATAATTTCAGCCTTACTCCCCTGTACAAGCTTTTCTTTCACTTCCTCCTTAACTACCTTTGTATTTCCATCATAAATAACGGGAATTGCGCCATTTTCCTCCAAAAGCTTTGCTGAACCAATGCCACTGATTCCTGTTCCGACCACAATTACACGTTTACCATTTAAATCTATCATGTTTAGCCTCCATCTGAACAACCATGCAAGTTTCTGTTCACATAATTTTGTACTCTCTACTGATTATAATCCATCTTATCTAAATAAGGAAGAATATTTTCAAAAAGCTGTCTTACAACCGGCGCTGCGATCTGTCCTCCATAATATTGTCCCTGTGGTGTATCTATAATACATATAGCCATTACCTGTGGGTCATCAGCTGGTGCGAAACCCAGAAAAGAAGAAATATAGCGGCCTGTTCCTCTCGGGAGTGTCTGACTCGTTGCTGTCTTCCCTCCTACCCGGTAGCCCTCTACCCGCCCGTTCTTTCCTCCTCCATTTTCCACAACCTGCTCCAATACATATTTCATTTTTTCCGTTGTGTCCGCAGAAACGATTCCCTCCGTAATCGGATATTCAAATTCTTCAATGATATCCTTATCCTGGTTCATGACACGTACACCAAAATGAGGTGTTACAAGATTACCTCCGTTAACAATTCCTGACACTGTTGTCATAAGTCTTACCGGTGTTATCTGAAAGGACTGTCCAAAGGAAATAGTTGCAAGTTCTACTTCTCCGATATTTTCTACCTTATGCATGATGGTTGCAGCTTCCCCCGGCAGATCAATTCCTGTTTTCTGCTTCATTCCAAACTTTTCAAAATAATCGTAGTAGCGCTGTGCCCCAAGGCGAAGTCCAAGCGTTACAAAAACAGGGTTACAGGAATTCATAACGGCCTGTGTAAAGTTTTCCGCTCCATGTCCTCCAGCTTTATGACATCGAATTCTTCTATCATCTACAATAATAAATCCAGGACAGCTAAAGTTGTCTTCCATCGTTACGACTCCGGCTTCCAATGCTGCTGTAGCAGTGATGATCTTGAAGGTTGAGCCCGGTTCATAAGTATCATTAATACAGCCATTTCTCCACATACTATTCAAAAGTTTTTGCTTTTCCTCCTGCGTCGTGCATGCTGCTGCCTCAGCTTCAAGCTCCGGGATCAGTGTATATGGTTCATTCAGATCAAATTCCGGAACATCCGTCATGGCAAGGATTTCTCCATTTTTCACATTCATCACAATAATGGATACTCCTTTTGCCTGCTTCGTTGCATAAGCCTGCTTTGCAAGCTGTGTAGCATACTTCTGAATATTTACATCCAGACTGATATAAAGGTCATTTCCGGCTATTGGTTCATTTCTTTTTTCTCCCATTCCTTCCAGTTCTATTCCCTTGGCATCGGTAAGAGTAAGAATCTGCCCCTTTTGTCCTGTCAGATATTCCTCATACTTAACCTCCAATCCGATAATTCCCTGATTATCTGCTCCCGTAAAACCTAATACCTTGGAAGCAAGATCGCTATACGGATAATATCGTTTATAATCCTCATCCACCTTCACTCCTGCCAGATCAAGCTTTCGGATTCTGTCACCTGTTTCCTTATCTACATTACTCTTAATCCTCTCACGCGCCGAATACTTCTCTACACGTTTTCTTACATATTCCTCTGATAAATCAAGCTCTCTGCAAAGTACCTCGATTACTTCCTGTGGATTTTCAATCTGACTGTGTATGACTGAAATCGTACATACCGTACGGTTATCTGCAAGAACTGTTCCCGTTGCATCAATAATTCTTCCCCTTGCTGCTTTAATATCTCTTTCACGTTCATGGAGGACGTCCGCAAGATGCGTATAATGTGAGGAACAGAATATCATAAGATAGCCCAGTCGCCCGCTCAATCCTACAAGTACCATAATACATAAAATACACATTATGAATGTTTTCTTTTTCTGTGTTGTTTTATTTCTTGCCATGAAAAACCCCATACAAGTGATTAGTATCATTTTATTATCTCTTGTACGGGGTTATGTTTTTTTCTGGTGTGTAATGATACTCTATTGCTCCTTGGCCCATCCATAGGCAGTTTTTATTGCCTTATTCCAGCCATGAATCTTCTTTTCTCTATCTTCCTCTGAAATTTCAGATTCAAAGATACGGTCAATCCCGGAGTTTAGGAGAACCTCCTCCTTATTCTTCCAGTATCCAACTGCAAGTCCTGCAAGATATGCAGCTCCCATTGCTGTTGTTTCCACACAGGATGGACGGTTGACCGGAGCATTACTGATATCTGCCTGCATCTGCATTAACAGATTATTCGCACACGCCCCTCCGTCTACCTTTAATGTTTCCAGCCTGATTCCGGAATCTGCTCTCATTGCCTGCAGCACATCATTTACCTGATATGCCAGGGATTCCAAGGTTGCACGAATGATATGGTATTTATTTACCCCTCTGGTAATCCCAACAATAGTTCCTCGTGCATACTGATCCCAGTGTGGCGCTCCTAATCCGGTAAATGCAGGAACTACATAGCAGCCATTGGTATCCCTAACCTTCTTAGCCATATATTCTGCATCTGATGCACTGTCAATCAGCTTCATTTCATCACGAAGCCACTGAATGGCTGCACCTGCAACAAAAATGGAACCCTCCAGCGCATAGGTGACTTTTCCATCTAACCCCCAGGCAATCGTTGTAACAAGACCATTCTTAGAAAATACCGGCTTTTCTCCTGTATTCATAAGCAGGAAACAGCCGGTACCGTAGGTATTCTTCGCCTCACCGGCTTTGAAACAGGTCTGTCCAAACAAGGCTGCCTGCTGGTCACCTGCCGCACCTGCAATCGGAATCGGAGCTCCGAAAAATTCAGGATTTGCATTCCCGTATATATAGCTGGAAGGCTTTACTTCGGGCAGCATGCACTTAGGAATGGAAAGTTCCTCCAGAATCTCATCGTCCCACTCTAATGTATTGATATTAAACATCATGGTTCTTGATGCGTTGGAATAATCCGTCACATGAACTGCACCCTTTGTCAGCTTCCAGATTAGCCATGTTTCTACTGTTCCAAACAAGAGCTCGCCTCTCTCAGCTCTTTCTCTTGCCCCTTCCACATTTTCAAGGATCCATCTAAGCTTAGTTGCAGAAAAATATGCATCCATAACAAGTCCTGTCTTCTGTCTGAACTTTTCTGTTAAACCTTTTTTCTTCAAAGAATCTGCATATTCTGATGTTCTGCGGCATTGCCAGACAATAGCATGGCATACCGGCTTTCCAGTCTTCTTATCCCAACAAATCGTTGTCTCACGCTGATTGGTAATCCCGATAGCCGCAATATCTGCCACGGTAGCTCCTATATTTGCCATAGCCTCTTTGGCTACCTCAAGTTGTGTCGACCAGATTTCTTCTGCATCATGTTCTACCCATCCGGGCTTTGGGAAAAACTGTGTAAATTCCTTCTGAGCTACACTGCACATTTCTCCCTTCTCATTAAAAAGAATACATCTGTTGCTTGTTGTTCCGGCATCTAACGCCATAACATACCTTCCCATGTCTGCTCCCCTTCTTTATATGTTCTATTCTCCTGCTGACGGCGTATTTTCACCGCCTGTCGTGTCATCATCGCCCTCATAGTGATAATCCATTTCTGCTGGAAGACCACTTATGGAATCTATCAGTTCACCTGTCTCAGGATCTACAACATAAATGGCTCCGCCTGATGCTCCTTCACCCTGCTGCGTTCCTTCAGGATTCTCTCCTTCTGCATTTTCTCCGGCATTTTCACCCTCGTTTTCTCCCTGGCCTTCTTGTGTTGTCTCAGCTTCCGGCTTCTGCACAGATGCTCCAAGTGCAGCATCTGCTTCTGCCTGTTCTGCAATTGTCATCTCTTCCGTTTTACTGATATGCATGTATGGAAGAACTTCTGTAAGAATATTTCTAACGATACCGGTTGCATAGGTTGCATGAGCCTGGCTTGCAACATTAGGTTCATCAACTACCACATAAATAACAATCTGTGGGTCATCAGCCGGTGCAAATCCGATAAAAGATACAACATAATTCTTTTTATCACGGGCAGCTTTTTCTGCTGTACCTGTTTTTCCACCAATTGCATAGCCTGCCGGTCTTGCTGATTTACCGGTTCCTTCTGCAACAGCCGCATATAAATATTCTCTCATGAGTGCTGAGGTTGTCTCTGATACTGTCTGTTTTAAGACTCTTGGCTCTATATTCTTTACGGTATCTCCACTTGAATTCGTAATCTTACTTACCATATGAGGCTCATAATAATAACCACCATTAATAATAGATGAAAAAGCACAAACCATCTCTATCATGGTAACATTAAATCCCTGTCCAAAGGAGGATGTCGCAAGCTCCGTCGGTCCCATTGTATCTTCGTTGAATACAAGTGATGCCGTTCTCGCTTCGCCTGACAAATCGATATTGGTCTTTAAGCCAATATTAAAAATACGCTCAAACTTTACCATATCCTTTACGCCAATCGTTTCGCCCATTTTCATAAAAGCCACGTTACACGACTGTTCTAATGCGCCGCTGAAATCCAGGACACCATGACCACTCCTGACATTACAACGAATGTGCCGGTCTGCAATATCTAATGCGCCGGTACATTCGTAATTTTCATTTCCAGTCAGCTTACCTGTTTCCAATCCGGTTGCCATAGTCAGCGTTTTCGCAGTAGAACCTGGTTCATATGTATCTGAAATGCAGAAATTTCTCCAAAGCTTATTCAGCGTATCATAATAGGTTTCATCATCCTGAATCTGCTGTATCTGTTCTTCCGTATAATATGCAGAAAGATCCTTTGGTGAATTCAAGTCAAAATTCGGATAACTTGCCATAGCCAGAATCTCTCCATTATTCGGGTTCATAATAATACAGCCTGTGTTTGTAGAACCTAATCCTTCACGCGCTTCATTCTTATGTTCTTCATTAAATTGTAAAATATATTTTTCCACAATTGCCTGAATATTGGCATCAATTGTAGACACAAGGGAATTACCATCCACAGCTGCAACTGTTGTTCTTTCAAGTGTTGCATCATCATTTAAATAGCCATATTCCCTGCCATTTGTACCGTTTAATTCATCATTATAATACTCTTCCAAGCCATAGGTTCCGTTATTATCCGTTCCCGTAAAGCC
>JALEWA010000003.1 GCA_022788085.1 Lachnospiraceae bacterium | reverse complement strand
CGTAGAAAGCTATTTATCAGCTCTCACAGACAGCTATATTCTATATAAAGTTGGACGTTATGACATCAAGGGAAAGCAATATCTCATGACTGGTTTTAAGTATTATGTTGCAGACATAGGACTTAGATACTTTTTATTAGGAACAAAACCAACAGATATTGGTCATATACTTGAAAATATTGTATACCTTGAATTGCTAAGGCGTGGTTATGAAGTCTATATAGGAAAAACAGGAGATGCTGAAGTTGATTTTATCGCAATTAACAGCGAAGGTCAGGAATATTATCAGGTTGCACAGACTGTAATGGATGAAAGTACTTTAAAACGAGAACTTTCACCGTTGGATTCCATAAAAGACCATAATCCAAAATATTTATTGACTATGGATTATATGCCTTTAACTTCATATAATGGGATAAAGCAGATAAATGTACTAGAGTGGTTACTAAAATGAAATACAACGAAAACACTCTGCAAAATTCTTGCAGAGTGTCTTTCAAAATACTCTTTTATGAATCTACCACCAATGCTGCCGAACCGTATGCCTTTACAGGGCGTCCGTTTTCATCAAACTCTGTGGTATATCTTACATGGAACGGCACACGACCAACCGTGAGTGGAATTATCGCTTCAAGTTCCTTGACGCCTTCTGCTATCTGACGATGCCAGTCACGGTACATATCTGCCACCTCCGGTGGAAAGATACCCATCTCAATCGCACTGTCCGGATAATTCGTAAGCACCGCTGGAAGTCCCAAGTCTCTCATACAGCGAAAACATGGTCTCATTTCCTTCGTTGCAACTGTGTATTCCCAATAATAAATATTAACCTGCTCGCTTGCCATTTTAAACCGTCTCTCTGAATCTAAAATTTCTTCAAATCGGTTCTTCTCGGCAGTAATATTGCGAATCATGGCATAAAACAAATAGTCATCATCGCTTTTTCCAATCACCCTGACATTAGAACGTATGCAGATACGTTCCTCACCACAACAGGATGACGACAACTCTCTCCATGTCTCACATTCTTCTTCATCCATGGACTGAATCGCCTGCTCCAGCATTGCATGATATATTTTTCTATTTGCCTCATCTAATGTGCTTAAAGGATCTGTTTTTATAAATTCCTTTTCTGACTGATTCAACCCGATTTCCTGTAAATATTTTTGGTTCACACGTAAAATCTCAATCTTACCATCATGATAATCAAAAATCGCTGCTCCTCCAACAAAATTACTGAAAATCAATGTTTCCCGTGATTTTGGATTCCAGAAATCACAGGCATTTATGGTATCGATCAGTCTCATCTGTTGAATGTTTTCACCAACAGTACTATTACGTAATTTCTCCTCATACTGGTCTTCTGGAAGCGGTTTGGAATAGAGATATCCCTGTATACTTTCACAACCAATGCTACGCAGGAAATCAGCCTGTTTCACAGTTTCGACACCCTCTGCAATGACAGGCATGCCTAACCATTTTGCCATCCTCATTACAGCACTGACAATGATTCCTCCCCGGTTGCTTTCTGTTTCTTCCCTTAAAAACATCATATCCAGCTTGATAATGTCAAAAGAAATATCCTTAAGCACATTCAGAGATGAATAACCACTTCCGAAATCATCCATCTCTACCAGATATCCGCATTCATGCAACTGTTCAATAATCTTATTGACCTGCTTGATGCCTCCTACAACAGTAGACTCTGTAATTTCCACACGCAGATATTTTGCCGGTACTTCATATTTCTTGCGAATCTCCTCTAACTTCTCCACATAATTTGGCTGAAAAATATCATTTCTTGAAAAGTTGGATGATATCGGAACCACCGGTATCCCTTTATCCATGCATTTACGAATGAATTTACAAGTCTGCTCGAATACATACAAATCAAGCCTGGTAATAAACCCGTTCTTTTCACATATTGGAATAAATACGCCTGGTGATATTAAGCCTTTCTCAGGGTGGTTCCATCGAACCAATGCCTCAGCTCCTATTAACATACCATTGGAATGATTATATTGAGGCTGGTAAAATGCAACAAACTGCTCCTGCGCAATTGCAGTTTCCACCATTGCTATAATCTCCTGCTCACCAAGCATATCATTCCGTAAAGCTTCTGTATAATAGCTATATTTCTCCATATAGCTGCCCTTTATGACAGACTGAGCAAGAATGGCTCGATCAATCATGGCATCTACAGATAGCCGCTCACCATTTGTTATATAAATACCAACATTACAGTTAATGACAAACGGAAGCTCATAGCCTTCGATTTTCTCTAACATCTGTTCTATCATATCTTCCAGCTCATTTCCCTCAGTATGAGTGAATATAACGAAATGATCTGAGATAGAACGGCATGCAAAATCCCCACTTTTGAGTGTCTCCCTGATGACCTGAGCAATATATTGGAGCAGCTTATTTCCTTTTGCCACACCGAAAATATCATTAATTGCCTTAAATCGAATCACATCGAAGCATATTACTGCGTATTTGCCTGCGCTCACACCGGCTTCGTCCTGATTAGCTGCAAGCTCTACATACTTGCTGAACCCTTTCATATTGTACAATCCGGTAAGTTCATCATATTCTGATAATTGTACAAAATGTGAGCTTTCTGCTATTTCCCTTTCCATGTTTGTAACGGTAATACTGATTAAATCCTGTGGAATCGTACACACAAAGCCAAAACGATACCATTTCCACGATTGATCAGCTGCTTTCAGTTTATATTCCGCAAAAAACACCTGGGGTGTATCTGCACCGGCTATCTCATTTAACATTTTGTCAAACTGCTCAACATCCTCCTTGGAGGCAAATCGGTCTTCCTTCATAATCTGACCAAGTGAACGATTGTCAAATCTGGCTGCAAAATGTTTCTCCATAGAATCAGGATACTGAAATTTTTCACTTTTACAATCATATGTAATCAGAATATTTTCTCTTTGATTCTCCATAAATATATCAACTCCGTATATCATTTACTGCCATTATCACAAGAAAAATCATACTCGATTAATAATTCTTTTCACTGATTTCGAAATAGCTTTGAGGATGTGAACATACCGGACAAATCTCAGGTGCCTTTGTTCCTACTACAATGTGTCCGCAATTACGGCATTCCCATACCTTTACTTCACTCTTTGCAAATACTTCTGCCATCTCGACATTTTTAAGTAATGCACGATAACGCTCCTCATGATGCTTCTCAATAGCTCCGACCATGCGGAATTTCTCTGCAAGCTCCGGGAAGCCCTCTGCCTCTGCAGTCTTGGCAAATCCCTCATACATATCTGTCCACTCATAGTTCTCACCATCAGCTGCTGCATTTAAGTTAGCTGCTGTATCACCTATGCCATTCAACTCTTTAAACCACATTTTTGCATGTTCTTTTTCATTTTCTGCAGTTTTTAAGAATAGCGCTGCGATTTGTTCGTATCCCTCTTTCTTTGCCACAGAAGCAAAATAGGTATATTTATTTCTTGCTTCTGATTCACCTGCAAAAGCAGCTTCAAGATTTTTCTCAGTCTGTGTACCGGCATACTTATCTTTCTTTTCTGATGTAACAAGCTCTAATTTTTCTCCCGTTGCTTTACAGCGTGGACATACAGGCTCCTCGCCTTCCTTTACCGTAAATACCTCTCCGCATATTGCACATTTGTATGTCTTCATAGTACTCTTTCCTCCATTTTCCTTTTCTTTTTGTATTATAGTTTCATATTCCATTGAATCACCAATGTGTCTGATTTGTGTGTATTTCGCAATATCGTGACTGGTGGTCACAAGATTCTCCATAGACAGATCATGTACTGAATGATTTCCTGTAATTCTTGCAAATGTCTCAAGCTCACTTCTTGAAACGTTTAAGAAATTAGCAACTCTCATAGCAGCCTTGTCAACATCCAGCCTTGCACGAAGTTCCGGATTCTGCGTTGCAATACCAACAGGGCAGTTACCACTTCCACATATGCGGTATTGCTGGCAGGCTGCTGCAATGAGTCCTGCGCTTGCAATTGCTACTGCGTCTGCACCCATTGCTAATGCTTTTGCGAAATCTGCAGAAACACGAAGACCTCCGGTAATAACAAGCGAGATATCCGATTTCACGCTGTCCAAATATTTTCTTGCCCGGTATAATGCATAAATGGTCGGAATTGTTGTCGCTTCTCTTAAGAAGAGCGGACTTGAGCCTGTCGCTCCTCCTCTGCCATCTATCGTAATAAAATCCGGCTCGGCAAATACGCAGTATTCCAAATCCTTCTCAATTCTTCCTGCTGCAATTTTAATACCAATCGGTCTTCCGTCCGAACGCTCTCGAAGCATATCTACCATGGCTTTCAAATCTTCTTTGGTCTGAAGCTCCGGGAATTTACTTGGACTTTGGATATCTTCGCCCTTTTTCTTGCCACGGATAGCAGCTATTTCTTCTGTCACCTTTTCACCTGGTAAATGTCCACCCATTCCCGGCTTTGTTCCCTGCCCAATCTTTATCTCAATTGCATCAGAAGTTTTGAGATTTTCATCCGTTACACTATATTTATTAGGAATATACTCAAATATGTATTTATAAGCCGCTTCTTTCTCTTCCGGTAAAATGCCGCCTTCACCGCTACACATAGCTGTTTTGGCAAGTGCGGAGCCTTTTGCAAGCGCGATCTTGATTTCTTTTGACAAGGCACCAAAGGACATGTGGGAAATATAAATCGGACTGTCAAGTACCATAGGCTTTTTGGCATGCTTTCCAATGATTGTCGTCGTATCTACTGTATCTCCATCATTTAATGGGGCTGGATTAAGCTGTGCTCCCAAAAGCAAGATATCATCCCAGTTTGGTACGGGCATCTGCGTGCCCATGGAAGCACCTATCGATTTCCCGGTAACTGCCATTTCATGGATTTCTTTCATATACCGTGCAGACGAATCATTCCGTGCTGTTGCCGGATCATAATCCAATTCACCTTGAAAAGTCTTCTTTTCTTCCTGCTTCTTCTCCTCTGCTACGAGAACAAACTTTGATACAGGCTGCTTACATACCGGACATTCGGTAAGCTCTGTTATCGGCTTTCCACTCTTTTCCTCATCATAAATAGCTCCACATACGCTGCATTTATACACCGCCATAAAAATACCTCCACAATTTATTCAATTGCTATATCCAATAATGTCTTTCATAACTATTCATTACCTTCATAGTTACGTGCTTTCTTATATATCATTATGACTATTTTTTAATGATTAATCAAGAATTATTTTCAGTTATTTTATATGATTATAATATATTTTCAGTTTTTGTTTTCGATGATTTTATTTGTGTTTGCAATTAAATCTATCTGAATAAATAAAATGAATAGTATATCTTCTGACGCTTATTGCTATAAAAAAAGACTAACGTATTCTTATACGATAGTCTTTCCATAATCTGACATTTTTATCGAATCGAAACCACTGTATAGCCTGCCTTTTCGACAGCTGCAAGGATTTGTTCATCGCTTACATCCTTTTCTAAAGATACGATGGCCTCTTTCTTTTTAAGATTTACCTTTGCAGCTGCGCCATCAATATCATTAATGCTCTTCTCAACCCTGTTTTTACAATGGTCACAGGTCATGCCTTCTATAATCACTGTTTTCTTTGCAATTACATTCTTTAGCTCTTTTCTTTGCTTTTTAACAGGTTCACTTCCACCGCCGCAGTAGCCTCCTTCGCCTTTAAAATGCTTCATGCCGGAATATATTCCATTCAGTACCAAAACCACGATGATAGCAATAATAATTACATTCCCCATACCTTCTCCTCCTGCATTTTATATTACAGGTGAAGTTTATCATTTCTAACTTATGTTAGTCACGTTTGTCTTTTTTCTCTCCTGCATTCTTCAAAATCTGCATAATCTTATCATAGTTCTCCGGTCTGTGCGGGAAGGTACAGTCCGTACATGCCTTAATTGTCCTGCCTCTTACCTCTATATACTGTGGATTGCCCGGACAATGCTCCA
>JALEWA010000227.1 GCA_022788085.1 Lachnospiraceae bacterium | reverse complement strand
GCTTCCCTGAAGGTCATACTCATAGGTCGTGATGTCTCTTCCCGACAAATACGGGTTTGTCGGGCTATTTGCTACGTTGTTTTTAACGTTCTTCTGCGTCAGGCGGTTGCGTTCATCATACAGGTAATCCTCCACATAACTTTATGTCTGCTTCTGTATGCGGTTCCCTGCCGCATCATAGCGGTAGGTCTCTTTTCCTGTCTCGGGATAAGTATCATGCTGGTAATATAGGTATTCCTAAATACACTTTAAGCCCTTAGAATTCTTTAAATTCCAAGGGCTTGTTCACTACTCCTACTTAACCAACTCTCCTATTATTACATCAGCATACGGATATTCTTCTACTGAACCTGCATCAAGTGCAATTTCCATGATAACATCTTCATCAATGATTGTTTTAGTCTTGCTTTTTAATGCTTCCCTGTATTCTTTCATGTCATGTGGCAGATTAATTTCATTCATCTGTTCTTCGATTATTGGTCTTCCAATATCCACAATACCATCATCATCCCGATAATAATACCTTACAATCTTTCCGTTGACTGCTTTTAAAAATCCATGTGTTTCTGTTACTCTTTCTGTCAAAAATACATAACATTCTGGAAAATCTGTGCAATTCCTTTCTATCCATTCCTGCTGAAAATATTCCTGTGTCAGTGGCATAATAACATAATTTTTCCCTTCATAATCAGCTGTCACTAATGCCCTGTTGTCCGATTTCTTTATCTCTTCAAGTCCAGCTCGGTATTCTTTGAAAGTCACATCACCATTCAAAAGCTTATCCGCGATTGTTTTCTGGTCTGAACCTTTTATTAACATCCATACAGATTTATAGCCCATTCCATCGGGAATAAATCTCTTCTCCTGTTCTTCATTTTCGTATGGTTTTATTCGACTAAGATACAGGCGCATCATTTCCTTATCAACAACTTCATCAAAGCTTTCTGCATACTCTGTTATTTCAAATGTTTTCCTGTCAAACCATACAGCTGGGCATATTCCATCTTTCATCCTGGATGTATCAAGACATATTATCCATGACTTATTTTTTTCGCTTCCTTTTGTTACAGCAATATATTCCTTTGGAATATTGAACTGTTCTCTAAAACCCTTTGTTCGATTCACTACTGTATAATAATCTCCATGCATTCCAAATATACATGTTCCAGGTATCCCTCCCTCTCCATACTCCTTTATAAAACTGACATAATCAATAGGAAATAATAATTCTAACTGTTCCTGTGCTTCCTTAATTCTTTCATCTGTAGCCGGGTCACATTTTGTTATTCCACAATATTTTATAACTCTCTGAAATAACTCTTTATCATACATTTCTTACCTTCTCCTTTTTATCTTTAAATTATCATGCATTTTGTTCGCCTATTATCATTTTCTTCATTGACATTCTGTTTATATTTTTCGTCAATTCTTTCTTCCATTTCTTTTCGAATGTTTGACTTCAGATCTTCACTGTTTTTTCCATTTAATATTGCTAACAATGTCTTGTCAATATCAGTTTCACCATTAATACTTATTGTAACATCATCAATTTTATTGTAATATCCCATCAATTGATCACAGACTGCATCAATATCTACCTTTCCGTTTTCGTTTCGATAAGATTTGCAGAATTCATTTAAAGATTTAACACTGACAGCTTCAACTTCATTGCCTAAATCAATAATTGGAAATTTGCCATCCAAACCATCTCCAATCTGTATATACTGGTCGCTAACAGCTTGCGCAGCGATATTCTCAATATTTTTTCCTCGTATCAGACTGTTCTTTTCCTTAAAGGCAACATAAAACTCTCCTTTTGTATCAAAGCCAATATTAATCCCACTAGATAATGAATTCTTTGGTAAACAATCATCATATATATTTATATCCAGATATTCACCTGTTTTATAGCTTACTGTGCCAACTTGTTTCCCATCAATATAGATTGGTTTATTTGTATAAGACACCGAACCATACCCACTCGGATCCACATACATCACAGGATTATTCGCACAGAATGCGTACAGATTTAATCCATCACCACGGTATTCATCTTCCTGTGTGAATCGGCAGAGCTTTGGATTATAAAACCTCTTTCTAAGGTAATACTGCTCTGTAGTCTTATCATAAGCTTCACCGTTGTAGGTGTAACGGTTCGGAATGGTTTCCGCAGAAGCTGTAATTGCTCCAAACGCATCATAAGCATAGCTGTTTCTTACATTTCCAGCCTCATCCGTGATATACTCAACATCCATTCGCTCATTGCCGTGATAGTAATGATAAGCGGTATGGAATACATTATCTTCCCTTTGCTCAGTATCCTCACTTGCAACGATACCCAATCCACGAATGATTCTCTTCCTTACCCTGCCGTTACCGTCAAGCTCAGTTACGTTGTCCCAGCCTTCTGTGATAAAGCCGGTACGGTTGCCATTCTCGATTAGGGCAAAGCGTAAGCCTTCACCATCATAGAGGTTTTCCTGTACGATTCTTTCCGCTTCTTCCTCTCTTCCCCTATAGACAAAAGTCTGGATGCACTGGTGGAAATCGTTGTAGAGATACTGTTTGCAGAAGTCGGCACTTTGTTCCTTAGTCAGGCTTCCCTGAAGGTCATACTGATAGGTCG
>JALEWA010000217.1 GCA_022788085.1 Lachnospiraceae bacterium | reverse complement strand
ATCAAAATGGGACGTACACAGCTTCAGGATGCTGTTCCCATGAGACTTGGCCAGACCTTTCATGGTTATGCTTCCATGGTGGCAAGGGATAGAAAGAGAATTGAGGCTGCCTGTGCAGAAATGTATACGGTAAACCTTGGCGGAACGGCAATTGGTTCTGCGATTAATGTTTCAGAGGCTTATCTTATGAATGTAGTACCTTGTCTTGCAAAGCTGACAGGTTATCCATTGGAGCAGGCCAAAGATTTATTTGATGCAACAGAGAATCTGGATGGCTTTGTTGCGGTATCCGGTGCTGTTAAGACTTGTGCAGTAAACCTATCCAAGATGTGTAATGATTTGCGTCTGCTTTCTTCCGGACCAAAGACAGGACTTGGAGAAATCAACCTTCCTGCTAAGCAGAATGGTTCTTCCATTATGCCTGGCAAGGTAAATCCGGTCATTCCTGAGGTAGTGACACAGGTTGCTTTCTTAATTGTTGGTCATGATATGACGATTACCATGGCAGCAGAAGCAGGACAGATGGAATTAAATGCGTTTGAGCCAGTATTGTTCTATAATTTATTTGAATCCATTGAAACTTTAGAGGGAGCCGTAAGAACCCTGATTGATAACTGTATTGTAGGAATCACGGCAAACCGTGAGCGCTGCAAGCTCCTGATGGAGAGCAGCGCAGGGATTGCAACGGCACTCTGTCCGTATATCGGTTACAAGAAATCTGCTGAGATCGCAAAAGCTTCTCTTAAGACCGGAAAAACAGTCAGAGAGCTTGTTCTTGCCCAGAAGCTTATGAGCGAGAAGCAGTTGAACAAGGTTCTTGATCCATATGCCATGACAGAAGCCGTAAAAGAAGTGAAGCAGGCTATGTAAGCTTAGATACGGTTTACGACATTTGCAGGCTTTTTGCCTTCACTATAATCGGAAAATGCCTGCCATAACATATGATGAGCACGACGGAAGGTGCTGGTAGTGATGCCTCCGATATGAGGAGAGTAGATAACACGGTCAGCACATTCTGCCGGGAGAGCAACAAGAGGATTGTCCTTTGTGGTAGGTTCAGGTGTAATGGTATCAAGTCCTGCACCGGCAATTCTTCCGGAGATTAAGGCATTTCTAAGAGCTTCGTTATCAACCAGATCACCTCTTGCCGTATTGACAAGGAAAGCATCAGGCTTCATCAGGCTGATGAAATGCTCATTGATCATTCCTTTTGTATTATCGTTGGCAGGGGCGTGGATGCTTATGATATCACAGGTAGAAGCAAGCTCTTCCAGAGAAAGATAGCTTACATGGTATTGCTTTTCGATTTCCTCATCTTTTTTATGTAAAGAATAATAGTACATTTCACAGCCGAAGGGATATAATCTTTCGGCTGTTGCTTTTGCAATATCACCAAATCCGATCAGACCAATCTTACAATCTGATACTTCACGGATCCCTTCCAGCATCATACGTTCTTTCATTTGTATCTGACCGCCTTTGCGTTCTACTCTGTCCCCGACAACAACGTTACGAAGCAGGGCAAGCATCAGAAGAACTGCCTGTTCTGCAACCGCACCGGCATTTACACCCTTACAGTTACATACATAGACTCCCTGTTTCGTTGCCTCTTCGACGTCAACGCCCTGATAGCCGACTCCCTCGGAATGGATAACTTTAAGGTTTGGCATATTGCGGATCAGATTACCGCTGACGCTTGCCATGGCATCAACGGCAATAAAGGAAGCATCCCCTGCGGCTGCAAGGATTTCCTCATCCGAAGTACCCCATTTACAGAAGACGATTTCCGTTTCCTTAACAAACGGAAGGTCTGCAGGCATGTACTTCTCATAGCGTTCCCGGTTTCCAATGACTAATGTTTTCATAGTGGTTCCTCCTTATGTGCTATATAAGTATAAATATAAATTATTTTATTTTATTTTTTCAAGTGTATGTGCAATTTCGATTCTGTTTCCCATAAAAAACAAATGGTTTATTTGAAGAATTATCTAGTTTTTAAGCATAGATTTATTAGCTAAATGTTATATAATTATCTTATACGTGAAATATACAATGGATAAGGAGCAAAAAATGAATCTTCAACAAATGAAATATGTTATTTATACAGCTAAGTATAATTCTTTCTCAAAGGCAGCAAAGGAGCTTTTTGTAACACAGCCGAACATCTCCAATGCAATTAAAGAACTGGAGCAGGAACTTAAGATTCAGATATTTGAAAGGAGCAAGAGCGGTGTATCCTTAACCAAAGAGGGTGTGGTATTTTTAAATCAGATTTCGCCAGTTGTAGAGCAGATGGGATTAATAGAAGATTTTTATGCTAAGGAGAATGAGGCTGATAATATGCTAAGTGTAGCAAGTCAGCATTGCACACTGTTTTCTGAAACAATGGCACAGCTTTTATTAGATCATACCTTTGGAGATAGCTATAAGATACATATATTGGAGGCAAAGACAAAAGAGGTACTGGAATATGTACAGAGTGGTATGTGTGAGATAGGAATTCTCCTTAAGAATCGGGACAACAGGGTATTGTCCTGGGAACTGGAACAGAGAAATCTGGAATTTCGACTTTTGCAGGAGCGTCATCCGCATGTATATTTGCGCAGGGAGCATCCTCTGGCAAATAAAGAAATCATTACTAAGGAGGATCTGGCACCATATCCATATATCAAGTATTATCAGGGTAAAAATAGTATGCAGTTCTTTTCAGAGGAAGTGGTGGAGGATCATGAGTCAGACAAGACTATCTATGTAACCGACAGTATGACGGTAGAACAGCTTGCTAACAGAATGGATGCATATACAATGGGAAGTGGATACCGAAGAACCGGGAGTGACAAAGGCGTTCTGAAAGCAGTTCCTTATGATTCTTCTGAGGTTGTGGAATTAGGACTTGTTATTAGTAGGAGTAGAAATTTAAGTGCGCTATGCAATAAGTATTTGGAAATTGTCGAACAATATATTGCACAATATGAATGCTAAATGAATTTTCAGATATAATTAAAAATTATGAATAAATATAAATTTTGACAATTTGCAGTCAGCATATCTTGATGCTATACTAAAACACATCAAAAACATATATACGATGAACAAAGGCGTTTGTATGGTGGATATCCACCAAATACAAGCGCCTTTTTGTGTATGTATGAAACTGGTGAAACATTATCTATCAGGAGGGAATTATTATGAGAAAATTACAAGTTATGAAGAAAACAGGATGTGTAGCATTAGCAGCAACAATGTTGGTAGCGATGGCAGGATGCGGTAATTCAGCAGATACAACTCAGGCTTCAGCAAGCGGTGCTGAAAAGATTGTAGTGGCAACGGGTAATTCCTTCGCACCATATTGTTATCTGAATGAGAACAATGAATTGGTAGGATATGAACTTGATGTATTAAAAGCAATGGATGAAAGAATTACAGAGTACGATTTTGATATTCAGGGAATGTCTTTTAGTACAGCAGTTGTTTCCATTGACTCTGGTGCAGCAGACATGGTTTCTTATCAGTTAGTACCAAGTGATGAAAGAAAGGAAAAATATATTTTCCCGGAAACTTCATATGCATACAGTCCTTTGGCTTTATGTGTCAAGAAGGATAGTGGTATTACAGGATTACCGGATATGGGTGGTAAGAAAATCTATGGTACACCAACAACTTATGAATATACTTTGTTAAATAAATATAATGAAGAGCATCCGGAAAGTAAATTTGAAATTGTGGCAGTAACAGATATGGAGGTTGCAGATATGTACAGAGGTGTATCAAATGGTACCGTTGATGCTAATCTGACTTATCAGACGGCATTTGAGACTATCTCTCCTGCGATTGGTGTTGACAATATTATGTTAACAGAGCCGGCAATCATTGAAGAATCTTTTCAGATGATTTCGAAAGATAAACCAGAATTATGTGCAGCAGTAGATAAAGCGTTAAAGGAAATGAAAGAAGATGGAACACTTTCAGAAATCTGTGTAAAGTATTTTGGAGAGGACTATTTTACAAAATATGCAGATATGGTACAGAATAGTACATTAGATTAAAAAGGAGTGAAGGTGTATGAACTATACATATGACTTTGCCTCGATTCCGGGTTTAATTATTAAGATATTTCAGGCATTCCCATTAACAATGGGAATCCTGCTTATATCACTTGTTATCAGCCTTGCAATTGGCGCACTCGTAACGGTAGGCGCACTTAGCAAGAACCATATTGTACAGGCAATCTCAAAGGGATATATATCATTCATGCGTGGTATCCCTACATTGGTTCTGATTTTCCTTCTCTACCTTGGTTTGCCACAGGTATTAAAGGATTTCGGAATTGATATTGGGGGCTGGAATAAAGCTATTTTTATCATTGCAACACTTTCACTGAATACATCTGCCAATATGGCTGAAATGATGAGAGCTTCCTACCTTGCAGTAGATAAGGGGCAAAGAGAAGCAGCTTATAGTGTGGGAATGAAACCTTTTACAGCATTCCGAAGAATTATTTTCCCTCAGGCATTTGGCATTGCGATTCCAACATTGGGAAATAATATTATCCTATTATTCAAGGAAACATCTCTTGGTTTCACAATTGGTGTTATTGATATCCTTGGCAAGGCAAGAGCAATCAGTGCAGCAAGCTTCGGTGCGAATAAACTTGAGGTATATATTGCAAGTGCTGTGATTTACTGGATTATCTGTGTTGTTTTGGAACAGGGAAGTAAATACGTAGAGAAGATGTATACAAGAGGCAGAAAGAAAGCAACAAGCTAAAAGGAGGAAGGGAATATGGATTTTGGTTTTATATTAGAAGCTTTTCCACAGATTTTAGCTGCGATACCGATTACGCTTCTTATGGTGTTCGCATCCGCTATTATAGGTTGGATATTAGGGCTTATCATTGCTTTAGTAAGAAAAGGTAAGGCACCGGTAATATCACAGATTCTGGCAGTATTTGTTTCCTTTATGAGAAGTGTTCCGTCAGTTATTGTTCTATATATTGCTTATTATGTTATGCCGGCTGTGATTTTTAGCTATGGACAGAATATCGGATGGAATGTTGATATTAATCTGATACCACCTGTAGTATATGCAATATTTGCATTGACTCTTGGTCAGGCAGCATATTCCTCTGAGGTATTCAGAGCTGCCATTTCAGCAGTAGATGAAGGTCAGATGGAAGCAGCATATAGCATTGGTATGACTAAGACGCAGGCGTTGTTCAGAATTATTTTTCCACAGGCATTTGCTACAGCTATGCCAAACCTTGGAGGATTGTTCGTTGGTCTTGTAAAAGAAACTTCTCTTGCTTATTACGTAGGTGTTTATGAGATTACAGCGATTGCTAACCTGTTATCAATACCTAAGTTGAATTTTATTGAAGCATATGTCATGACAACTATCATATATGAGGTCTTAAGCTTTATCTTCAATAAAATATTCCGCGCAGGAGAGAACAGACTAAAACGGTTTCGTGCAAATGCAACAGCTTAGATAAGAACAATCACATGAAGGAGGTAACTCATATGGAATATATGGTTAAATTGCAAAACATACATAAATCATTTGGAGAAAATCACATCCTAAAGGGTGTTGACTTGAATATTAAAAAGGGTGAGGTAATTGTTATTTTAGGACCATCTGGTTCCGGTAAAACAACATTGCTTCGTACCATCAATTTCCTTGATCCGGCTGATGAGGGTAGTATAACAGTAAATGATTTCAAGGTGGATGCCAAGAAACACAACAAAGCGGAAGTTATTGAATTAAGAAGAAAGACAGCAATGGTTTTTCAGAACTATAATCTTTTTGCCAATAAGACAATTTTAGAAAATGTTATGGAAGGTCTGGTTACTGTTAAGAAGTTCAAAAAGAGCGATGCTGAGGAAATGAGCAAGAATATTCTTAATAAAGTAGGATTGTCAGAAAGATATGACTTCTATCCTTCACAGTTATCAGGTGGCCAGCAGCAAAGAGCTGGTATTGCAAGAGCACTGATACTTGATCCGGATGTTATCCTTTTTGATGAACCGACTTCAGCGCTTGATCCGGAACTTGTCGGAGAAGTATTAAATACCATTAAGAATGTTGCACAGACAGGAATTACAATGATTGTGGTAACTCATGAAATTGCATTTGCGAAGGAAGTTGCAACAAGAGTTATCTTTATGGAAGGTGGAAAGGTAGTAGAACAGGGACCACCAGAGGAAATTCTTGTAAATCCGAAGGAGCCTAGAACGCAGCAGTTCTTAAGCAGAATAACAAATGTAAATCAGAAAAATGATTAAAGAGAGGTATTGCGTATGATATCGTCAGTAAATATGATTTGGGTATTATTTGGCACTGCATTGGTATTTTTTATGCAAGCCGGATTTGCGATGGTGGAGGCAGGATTTACCAGAGCAAAAAATGCAGGTAATATTATTATGAAAAACCTGCTTGATTTAAGTATAGGAACACCGCTTTATTGGTTTTTAGGATTTGGAATCATGTTTGGCGGAGGAGTTGATTTTTTTATTCATGGAGATTACAGCAGTGTATTACCTGAGGGAGTTTCTCTTTGGGCATTTGTTATCTTCCAAACAGTATTTTGTGCTACCAGTGCAACAATTGTATCAGGTGCTATGGCTGAAAGAACAAAATTTTCTGCCTATTGTATTTATAGCGCAGTTATTTCCCTTTTAATTTATCCAATTTCAGGACATTGGATTTGGGGAGGCGGTTTTCTTTCACAAATGGGCTTTCATGATTTTGCAGGTTCTACAGCAGTACACATGGTAGGTGGTGTTGCAGCATTTATTGGAGCTAAGATTCTTGGACCTCGTATTGGTAAGTATTCTCAAGATGGCAAAGCAAAGGCGATTCCGGGACATAACATTACAATTGGAGCCCTTGGTGTATTTATTCTCTGGTTCTGTTGGTTTGGCTTTAATGGTGGTTCTACTGTAAGCATGGAAGGCGAGGCAGCTGAGACGGCAGGACTGGTATTCATGAATACAAATCTTGCGGCAGCAACAGCGACGGTTACAACTATGATTTTCACATGGTTTCGTTATAAGAAGCCAGACGTATCAATGACATTGAATGGTGCATTAGCTGGTCTTGTGGCAATTACAGCCGGATGTGATGTGGTATCTCCAACAGGAGCAGCAATCATTGGTATCTGTGCAGGTATCGTGGTTACTCTTGCAATAGAATTTGTTGATACAAAGCTTAAGGTCGATGATCCTGTTGGTGCAGTAGGCGTTCATGGCTTTTGTGGTGCTCTTGGTACTGTTCTTACAGGACTTTTTGCAACAGAGAACGGATTATTCTATGGCGGTGGTGCTAAATTCTTTGGTGTACAGCTTCTTGGTGTGGTTGTCGTTATCCTTTGGGTTGCAGTTACAGCAACAATAACCTTTAAAATAGTGGATAAGACAGTTGGCTTACGTGTAAGCAAGAGAGAAGAAATTGAAGGTCTTGACAGTGCAGAGCATGGTCTATCCAATGCATATGCAGATTTCTTACCATCTATTACACCTGACAATATGACAAATTCTGTAGTGAATGTACTTGGTGTAGCAACAAAGGATGTACCGGTAGATGAAGCAATTCCTATCAATATGGCAAGTGTTCAGGCAGATACACATGCAGGTACGGTATTAACTAAGGTTGATATTATTTGTAAGCAGTCCAAGTTTGAAGAATTAAAGACAGCCATGAATGATATTGGTGTAACAGGTATGACGGTAACACAAGTTCTTGGATGTGGTATCCAAAAGGGCGCAACAGAATATTACCGTGGTGTTCCTGTAGATGTGCAGCTATTACCTAAGATGAGAGTAGAGATTGTTATAGCTAAAGTGCCGGTTACAGATGTCGTTAACGCTGCGCGTAAGGTATTATATACCGGTCATATCGGTGATGGTAAGATATTCATCTATGATGTAAGAGATGCAGTAAAGGTTCGTACCGGTGAAACAGGATATGATGCAATGCAGGGAATCGATATTGTATAAATTGTAGACATAGGAAAGGAGTATGGGCATCATGAGAGCAGTAGTGTGTCAAGGCGAACCGGTAGGTGGAGCACCATCCAGAGATGATGTTGTAGCCTATTGGAAAGAACAGCTAGCCGGTATTCCGGAGATTACTTCTGTAGATTATAGAGAGAATTTTAAAGCTGACGATGTAGATGAAATCGCAGCAGATTATGACATTTTAATAGGAGCATGGATAGGTGATGATATGTTCAGTGCCGAGTTTTTAGACCGGCATCCGAATTTAAAATATGTTGCAACTCTTGGTCACGGTTTTGGACGTATAGACCATGAGGCTGCAAAGGCGCATGGTGTAACTTTTACAAATACTGTCTATGGTGATATGACCATAGCACAATATGGTATGGGACTATTGTTAAATATTTGCCATCATATTGACAGAGAAAGTGCATATTATAAGCAGCATTTGGAGCAGCATGAGTCTCTCTATCAGGTAAAGCATGTATGCACAAGACAGATAGAGCTTTATGAAAAAACAATTGGTATTATTGGACTTGGCAGTATAGGTTTATGGATGGCAAAGATGGCAGCCGGTTTTGGTATGAAGGTTATTTCCTATAGCAGACATAAAAAAGAAGGCTCACAGTATGACTTTATTGAGCAGGTATCTTTGGATGAGTTGCTAAAGCGAAGTGATGTGATATCTATTCATTGTCCATTGACAGATGATACCAGAAATATGCTGGACGCAGAAGCTATTGAAAAAATGAAGGATGGTGTGATTCTGATTAATACAGCAAGAGGTGCCATTATAGATGAAGAGGCTATGGTTTCAGCCTTAAAATCAGGAAAAATATATGCGGCAGGTCTGGATGTTGTAACAGGAGAGCCATTAAGTGAGAAAACACCAATTTTTGACTGTGAGAATGCATCTGTTACGGCTCATATTGCATGGGCTCCGGCGGAGGCAAGGTATCGTACTGTACGAATAGCTGTTGATAATCTGAAGAATTGGCTGGCAGGAAAACCAACCAGTGTTATATAGAAGGGAAAAAGAATAAGAAAGGATGGAGAAAGCCATGAATATAGAAAAGATTTTCAGTAAGAGTGTATTAGAGAAACCGGAAACAAAAAGAGCAAGCAGATCCAATGCAACACTTGATTTGTCAAAACTACGTAGAATGGGTTGGAACGAGAATCCATATGGTATGTCTCCAAAAGCCTTGGAGGCAAATATAGAAGCTGCTAAAAAAGGTAATTTTTATCAGGATTTT
This sequence comes from Lachnospiraceae bacterium, assembly GCA_022788085.1. Lineage (GTDB taxonomy): Bacteria > Bacillota > Clostridia > Lachnospirales > Lachnospiraceae > COE1. The sequence continues at coordinate 6,751 of JALEWA010000217.1, read as the reverse complement.
TGGTGCAGGGATATGAAGAAAGCAATTGCGGACTTACATGGAATCAGCACTTCCAATCTTGTGGTTGGTGCAGGTTCGAGTCCATTAATTGAAATCACTGGTACAGCATTCCTAAATCCTGAAGATGAAGTATTAATGTGTCCTACTTTTGCTGCTTTTATCGATATGGCTGAAATTCGCTTGGGAAAGGTTGTAACAGTTCCTTTATGTGATGATATGAGCTATAATCTTGATGGACTTGCAGAGGCGATTACGGATAAGACAAAGATGATTGTTATTTGTAACCCCAATAATCCAACAGGTGGTTATTTACCGTATGATAAAATTGTGGAATTTGTCAATAAGGTTCCAAAGGACATTGTTATTCTTTTTGATGAAGCATATATTGAATTTGCAACCGAGCAGGATTGTAAAAGTGCGGTTCCTCTTGTTTTTGAGATGTCTGACAGACCAATTCTTGTTATGCGTACTTTCTCAAAATATTATGGCATGGCAGGTGTAAGAGCTGGCTATATTATTGCGAATGAGGAGATTGCGGAAGGGATTAACAAGATTCCGGGTAGTTGGATTCCGGCAGCAGCACAGGCATCTGTTGTCGCAGCGCTTTCTGAACTTGATTATTATGAGGATTGTAAAAAGAAGCTGGTTGCAGGAAGAGATTACATTTCTCAAGAACTTGCTGCACTTGGATGTACTGTTTATCCATCACAATCCAACTTCATAATGTTTGATCCACATTGCGATCCGGCTTTTGTAAGAGAACAGTTGATAGAGAAGGGCGTTATGATTAGTATTCCTATGTTCTGCCGTGTTTCAGTCAGCACACAGGAGAACAATGAATATTTTATTGCATGTATGAAGGAGATTCTTGCAATTGCAAAAAAAACTGCATAGAAGAGATAAGGGAGTGGCAACATGGAACAGAAAGAATTATTTTCAAGAAATCAGTTATTGAAGTTGATTCTCCCTTTAGTAGTAGAACAACTATTGGCAGTTACAGTGGGAATGGCGGATATGATTATGGTTTCCGGTGCAGGGGAAGCAGCTGTATCCGGAATATCTCTTGTTAACACCATTAGTAATATGCTTATTATGCTATTTTCTGCGCTGGCAACCGGAGGAGCGGTTGTTTCAGCGCAGTATTTGGGAAATCAGGATAGAAAGAGTGCTTGTAAATCAGCAAATCAGCTAGTACTTATATGTACTTTGGCTTCGTTAGTCATTACAATGTTTTCATTATTAGCGAATAGATGGCTGTTAACCCTCATATATGGAAATGTAGAAGCAGTAGTTATGGATAATGCAGTAATTTATTTCTACATCACGGCAGTATCATTTCCATTTCTTGCAATCTACAATGCATGTGCAGGCTTATTTCGGTCAATGAATAATTCTAAGATATCCATGAAGGTATCCGTTATTATGAACGCATTGAATATTGCGGGTAATGCATTTTTTATTTATGTAATGGAGTTTGGAGTGGAAGGAGTTGCATATGCTACATTACTTTCAAGAATGGTAGCAAGTGTCATTATGCTGATTCTGATTCGCCGAGATACATATGCAATTCATGTCACGTCATATCTGAAGCTTGGATGGAATCCACAAATTATTAGAAATATATTATCAATAGGTGTGCCAAGTGCTTTAGAGAACAGTATGTTCCATATTGGAAAACTGTTAACACAGAGCTTGATTTCAAGCTTTGGGACAGCTTCGATTGCAGCAAATGCGTGTGCAAGCACAGTAGAAATGCTGGCTGATATACCTGCTATGGCAATAGGTCTTGGGTTGGTGACTGTTGTTGGACAATGTGTCGGAGCAGGAGATTATAAGCAGGCAAGATATTATTCCAAGAAACTTTTGAAAACAGCATATGTATTTTTAATTATTTTAAATATATTTATATTCGCTATTGCACCATTTATTTCTGGTTTATATAATTTAACAGAAATGGGAGATTATCTGGCAATTCAACTGATACGCTATCATAGTATCTGCTGTATGCTGATCTGGCCGTTGGCATTCACCATACCAAACATCTTAAGGGCAGCAGGAGATGCGAAATTTACATTAACAGTCAATGTAGTTTCCATGTGGATATTTAGAATTGGTCTTGCTTATGTGATTGGTGGTTATATGAATATGGGCGTGCTTGGTGTATGGATCGCTATGACAATTGACTGGCTTGTAAGAGCAATCTTTAATGTTATTCGTTTCCACGGGAATAAGTGGGAAGGGAAAGCCGTTGTAAATAAGTAACTACAAATCGACAAAATAGACAATATATAAAATTTGTTTATTGACATAAAAAAAATAATTATATTATGTGACTTAAGTAAGTGATAAGTAAAATAACAAAGACGTTATCTTTAGAAAGATAGCGTCTTTTTTGTATATTTTCTAAAATGTCGAGGAGGAATGAAAATGAAAGTTGTTGTATTTCAAGGCGGTGCTGTAGGAGGAGAACCATCCAGAGTAGAGTTGTTAAATTTGTGGCATGAGGAATTAGATGGCTACCCCGGAATTGATGAAGTAGTTTATCGTGATAAGCTTGAGCTGGAAAAAATGGATGAACAGATTGGTGATGCAGATGCGGCATTGGGTATTTTTATGCGTGATAATGTGATTACAGAAGAATTCCTGCAAAAGCATCCGAAGTTAAAGTACGCTTGTACTTTTGCACATGGTTATGGAAAGATTGATGCAGAAGCAGTAAAACGCCACAATCTTACTCTGACCAATACCATTTATGGTGATGGAACAATAGCCCAGTATGCAATGGCTCTATTATTGGATATTTGTCATAATGTAACATTGCATGATGATTATTATAAGAACAAAATATGGGATACACCGGAAAAAACTAATGGTGGAAGGGTGCTATCAAGACAAATTGAGTTGTATCAGAAAACAATAGGAATAATAGGACTTGGAAATATAGGATTGTGGATGGCAAAAATGGCAGCAGGATTTGGCATGAAGGTCATGCGACGAGTGTTATTAATTTGTAGATATGTTAAACTCAAGCAGAGATGAAAATTAGAGGTGTTGAAATGGAGCAGACGGAATTGTTTTCACGAGAGAAATTATTAAAATTGATATTACCGTTGGTAGTAGAACAGCTTCTGTCGGTAACGGTTGGTATGGCAGATATGATTATGGTATCCGGAGCAGGTGAGGCTGCTGTGTCCGGGATTTCTCTCGTGAATACAATAAGTAATCTTTTGATTATGATGTTTGCAGCCCTTGCCAGTGGCGGAGCAGTTGTAGCTGCCCAGTATTTGGGAAGCAAAGACAGGAAAAGTGCATGTAAGGCAGCAAATCAGTTGGTGCTGATTTGTTTTCTTACATCGGCGGTTATTATGATTTTTTCCTTATTTGCCAATCGATGGCTGTTAAATCTGATATACGGAAATGTGGAAAAGGATGTTATGGATAATGCAGTGACTTACTTTTATATCACGGCGATATCTTTTCCGTTCCTTGCCATTTATAATGCATGTGCAGGGTTATTCCGTTCCATGAATAATTCTAAAATTTCCATGCTGGTATCAACAGCAATGAATATCATTAATATAGTTGGGAATGCTTTCTTAATTTATGGTTTTTCCCTCGGAGTTGCAGGTGTTGGTTATGCAACCCTGATTTCAAGGGCTGTTGCCTGTGTGATCATGCTGATTCTGATTCGGAAAACGAAATATGAGATACATATAACTTCCTATAGAAAGCTTGGCTGGTTTCCGCAGATTATCAGAAATATTCTTCATATTGGTGTACCAAATGCATTGGAGAACAGCATGTTCCAGATAGGAAAGCTTTTTACACAAAGTCTGATATCAAGCTTTGGTACTGCTTCCATTGCTGCAAATGCCTGTGCAAGCACTGTAGAAACACTGGCTGATATTCCGGCGATGGCAATCGGACTTGGGCTGATTACTGTTGTTGGCCAATGTGGTTATTTTTGCATCAGCACATGCAATTTCAGGCTGGTATAATCTGACCGATCTTGGAGACCATTATGCTGTTCAGCTGATACGTTACCACAGTGTCTGCTGTATGTTGATTTTCCCACTTGCTTTTACGATTCCAAATGTATTAAGGGCAGCAGGAGATGTAAAGTATACAATGACAGTAAGTATTGTATCTATGTGGATATTCCGTATCGGTCTGGCTTATGTAATTGGTGGATACATGAAGCTTGGAGTATTAGGTGTATGGATAGCCATGACAATAGACTGGGCAGTCAGAGCTGTATTCAATGTAATAAGATTGAAAGGAGACAAATGGGAAGGAAAAGCAGTGGTTCATAAATGATAAGAGAGAATTGAGAGAAAGGTATGGTGATAGGCATGAGAAAACCAATCGCAGCAAGATCAGCTTTTTCGTGTGGTGTGAAAGCGCTTGACTATTTGAAACAGATACATTGTAGTAAGGTTGTTATTGTCAGTGGTAAGGAACCAACGGATATCAGTATTGCACAGAAGGTACATAGTATTTTACAGGAACAAAGGGCAGAGATCTCGGATTATGCAGAGATTGGTGCAAAACCTTCTTTTCAGGAACTGTTATCGGGAGTTGCTATATTGAAAAGTAAGCATCCTGATACACTGATTGCGGTAGGCGAAGAGGCAGTAATCAATGCTGTAAAGATGATGCTGCTTTTATATGAGTATCCTGAGATTGATTTTGAAAATATGGATGATAAGAATACAGAGAATATGAAGCTTCAGACGAAGCTGATAGTCATTCCGGCAGACTCTGCAGCAGCAGAAGTTGAGGAGGTAAGCCAGATTACTTCTATTGTTATTGATAGCAAGATGAAGAATTAGAAATAATTTTGTGATAAATAGTACGATTTGTGAAACTATTACAACAATCATAAAAGAATCAAATAATTATTATGAAAAATCCTAAGTTTACGATTGTAAAAATATGTAATATAATTTAAACTAAATATAGGAACTCAGAGAACGAAGGCGTTATTCCGTAAGGAATAGCGCCTTTTTGCGTAGTAGAAAGGCATGGTTATTTATTATGAAGATTGGAATTGCAAAATCAGGTTCGATGGAGGAATTATACGGGGAAAAGTACAATACCTCCTTTTTTGAAGCTCTTTGGAAGGAGAATCTGATTGATAAGCTGGAGCCTGAGGACGAGGTAGTCTGGATTGACAGAGCAGAGCTTGCTAATCTTGACAAGGCAGCAGCAGATTTTGATGCCATTATCGGTCTTTGGATCGTGGATGATATGATCAATGAAACACTTCTGACAAATCATCCGAAGCTGAAATATGCGTCGACTTTGTCCCATGGTTTTGGGAGAATAGACGCTGAAGCATGTCACCGTCATGGTGTAACAGTAACGAATACCGTATATGGAGATGTAACGATAGCACAGTTTGCGATTGCGTTGTTACTGGATATTTGTCATAACATTGGTGCAAATGACCATTATTATAAGCATGAGAAATGGCTTCCTGAAAATGCCGGAAAGAGAATGCTTGCAAGAACGCCACAGATTGAGCTGTATGAGAAGACCTTTGGCATTATCGGCCTTGGTAATATCGGCTTTTGTGCAGCACAGATGGCAGCAGGCTTTGGCATGAAGGTAATTTCCTACAGCCGACATAAAAAGGAAGGGGAAAAGTATGATTTCATTGAGCAGGTCAGTCTTGATGAACTGCTCGCAAGAAGTGATGTCATTTCGATTCATTGCCCGCTGACTGAGGAAAGCCGGAATATGATCAATGCAGAAACGATAGCGAAGATGAAGGATGGTGTCATTCTGATTAATACGGCAAGGGGTGCCATTATTGATGAACCGGCACTTGTGGAAGCACTTAACAATGGAAAGGTCTATGCGGCCGGTCTTGATGTAGTAGCAGGCGAACCATTAAAGGAGCCTTGTGAGCTGATGAATTGTAAAAATACTGTAATGACGGAGCATATTGCGTGGGCTCCTGTTGAGTCCAGAATCCGCAGTATTAAGATAGGATGTGAGAATTTCCTGAACTGGAAGGAAGGACATCCGACAAGTGTTGTTGTTTAGAATAAATTTTAAGTAAAAATCACAGGAGGAAAAAGAGATGGAAGTAACAAGTTTATTATGTAAAACCTTAAGGGAGAAACCGGAAACAAAGCGCGCAAGCCGCAGAATGGGAAATATTGATATTAATAAATTAATCCGAATGGGGTTAAATGAGAATGTATTTGGCATGTCACCCAAGGCAATCCGTGCAATGCGTGAAATGACAGAGCTTGGCAATTATTATCAGGATTGGGCGCAGACAGACTTAAAGGCAGCGATTGGGGAGCATTATGATGTAACACCTGATTATATCGTAACAGGATGTGGTTCCAGTGCACTGACAGATGCTCTTGGTGTTGCTTTTCTGGAACCTGGTGATGAACTGGTGTTATGTATGCCTACATTTCCCGCTATTATTGATACGGCACAGATGAACGGTGCGACACCTGTCATAGTTCCAATGGGCGAGGATCTGACGTATGATCTGGATGCCCTGTATGCAGCAATCAATGAAAAAACAAAGATGGTATATATCTGTAATCCTAACAATCCGACCGGTACCTATGTTGGAAAGGATGCATTAATGGAATTTGCCAGGAAATGCCCTGACCACGTCATTCAGGTATATGATGAGGCGTATATCGAATTTGCAGAGGCACCGGATTGCGTGGAAATGGTTGATGCCATGAAGGAACTTAAGGATAAGCCTATCGTTCTGTTA
>JALEWA010000253.1 GCA_022788085.1 Lachnospiraceae bacterium | reverse complement strand
AATATCAGATGGCTTAGCGTATACTAAAAGTGGTGCTATTTCATTCGCATGTTTTACAACATATTCTGCAGATACATCATCTATTGCGGTTAATTCTGGTAATGGCTTTAACTCATAATGTTCTGCTCCTTCTGGCATTGTGACACGCACATTATCTATTCCAATCTCATGTGCTTCTTGTGCTTTCTCAGAAATAGACCTATTATCTTCATCAATGCAGTTTCCCATAAACCAATTCGCCATATTTGAAACATGCCCCATTGTATCTCTGATAAGTATCTTGTCCTCAACTGGCGTAATATCGAATCTGAGCGAACATAATGAATCAAGATATCTAAATCCATAACTGATAATGCCGTTTGCGACCTGACTTTTTATTCTCCATTTGTATGATTCCATCATTAGGTCTAAAAGCTCTGAATCACACTCTTTGAGATTCTCGTCATGCTGAATATCATCAATGGATATTGACTGAATACCACCACTGACAAAATTTCTCTTGCTGTTTGGTCTTCTCTGCTCTCTTGCCTGTTCCTTTGCCTGTCTTCTACGCTGTTCTCTGTTCATAATCATTTTCTCCTTTACTGTGAAATACTGTTTATATTACCGATTTATTACTATGGATTTACCATCTAAATCATCTACTTGCATATTCTCCATAATGCTTTTGATACCTTTGAATTTTTCCAAACAATTCTGCAAGTCGGAATGGATTTTACCAGTTACCTCTTCATCATCTTGTAAAAAATCCTTTGATATCAGCCATGCTATATCATCTTGAAATCTATCAAGGTATTCCATATATTTTTGCTGAATTTGCGATAATGCAAGTTTATTGTCTTCTGATACATTTTCCTCATGAAAATTAATTTCTTCTATTACAGCATTCTCTGGTGGCGTATTATTAATGTTTGGAATGTCTACCTTTTCTTCCTCTTTAATTTCGTTGAATGCTTTATTTATAGACTTCTCACCGTTTTCCACCTGACGTATCAGCTCAAGATTATTAGAATCAAGAATCTTCTTACCTTTTGAATAAGTATTAGTCGAAACACCTGCATCAGATGCAAGCTTGGCTCTAACATCTATCTTCTCTTTTGGCTTAATCGGAGTTGTAGATTTCTCCGACTCCGATTTTTTATTTCCACCATTAGCTGATTTATTTTGCGCTGCTTGCTTTTCATACACAGGACGATATGTCTCAACTAACTTAATTCTTTGCAATGGTGATAGATTCCGTCTGCCTAACTGCGCTCTAATCATCCACTGTATGACTTCTTCTTTGCTGCTAAATTCAAGCTCCTTGACTTCATAAGGAATATTATGCTTTTTGCATATTTCATATCTGTTATGTCCGTCAATGATAATATCCTGCCATATAATTATTGGTGATCCCTTGAATCCATCTTGCAAAAGACTATTCTCCAACTCCGTATATTCTTCTTCTGATAATTTAGGCATCACCTGTTGCAATTCTTCATCTATCTTGTATTCTTTACTCATAATCTTTCCCTCAATTCACGTAACTGTTTTTCAACATAATTCAATCGTGCATTGACTTTTGCTTTAGAAGTAGATGCCTGTCCACAATAGGAAGCATATTCACAATTGGTTGTATATGCGTCGAAAAACTGCTGAATCCATTTTCCATAATCATTTATAGAAATACCTAACTCATCAACGGTCTGTACATGATAAGCAAGGATTGGTATATTGGTTTTTTTCATAAGTTTATTGGGATTGTCCTGTGCCGGTACCGCCATATTCAACTTATCAAAAATATCCTCACAATATTCAAGGTCACTGCTCTTATGATTCTTCCTGAACCATGAAGCAAATTCCATTACTGCATCATTGTTGAAATTCTTAAACGGAAAATCCATTATCAGCATCAGCGTTTGTAAGATGCATGTCTGGACTTCTCCACGTTTTCTCTGTAATGATGTAAAGTAGGATTTCTCTGTAAAAATCTCTTTATTTTCCTGTTTATCAATGAACTCTGCAAGTTCGTCACCTAAAATAACCCTTGTCTTCTGGTCTTTGGTCAGTGCCGTACCATTATTTAGGCGGTAAAATTGATCTTCTATTTCTTCATCTGTACAGTTCGCAAGCATGATAACCGAAAATTCGTAATCCTTTATTTTTTCCTGTAACTTTCCATCCAGTTCTGAAAAATATTTTCCTGCTATCTCATATTCTTCAGTAACATTTTCAGCGTGACGTTCACCGTTTTCATCGGTGACTACTTTTCGTTTTTGGATATTAACAACAGGAACATCATCTGATAGCTGAAATCCATCATTCACAAAATCATAAATTGTCGTAAATCTCTGCTTGCCATCCAAGACTGAAAACGAATCAAAATCTCCATCAAAAATCTGTAATACATAAGTTTGTGGAATCGCATAACCACCTAAAATACTATGTACCAAAAGGCTTTGCTGTTCATTATTCCATTGTCCCGGCTTTCTCTGCATTGGATGGTTAAACACTATGTTCCCACTTCCAATATTTTCAATAATCTTCTTAATCGTGTAGCTTCTTTCAATTGTCTGCATAAAATAAATCCTCCTCTTTACTATTTATTTAAGAAATCTCTTACATCCTCTGGTGTCATGTCATATCTATGCCCTGCTACAATTGCACCTGAAAATGCATCCAAAATCATGTATCCATCACCAAGTCCAGGCGCATATTTCTTATCTCTTCTTTTCATAAGAAG
>JALEWA010000189.1 GCA_022788085.1 Lachnospiraceae bacterium | reverse complement strand
GTAGAGTTATTATGGAAATTTTAAGAGTAGCGAACTTGTGTAAAACTTATGGTAGTAAGGATGTAGCGGTGGAAGCTGTGAAAAATGCAAATTTTTCTATAAAAAGAGGAGAATTTGTTGCAATCGTTGGAGAATCCGGTTCAGGAAAGAGTACTTTGTTGAACTGTATTGGAGGTTTGGATGACCCGACAAGTGGAAAAATATATCTGGATGGACAGGATATTTCTTCTATGAAAGAAAAAGAACGTACAATATTCCGCAGACAAAATATTGGTTTTATCTTCCAGTCTTTCCAGTTAGTGCCAGAACTGACAGTGGAACAGAATATCATTTTCCCACTTCTATTGGATTATAAAAAACCAGACCAGAAGGAAGTAGACGAAATATTGAGAGTTCTGTCTTTAACAGAGCGTAAGAATCATTTACCCAGTCAACTTTCCGGTGGTCAGCAACAGCGAGTTGCTATCGGAAGGGCTTTGATTACCAAGCCTATGTTAGTATTAGCGGATGAACCTACCGGTAATTTGGATTCTAAGAATTCCAAAGAGGTCATGGAGCTTCTTTTGAAAGCTTCTAAGCAGTTTGGTCAGACTGTATTAATGATTACACATAATGCGAATTTAACTGCTAATGTAGACCGTGTGTTTCGAGTAACAGATGGTATGGTGACAGATTTAGGTGAGGTGAAGGCATGAAAAGTTATTTAAGTCTTATACCAATATCTGGCAGAATTAATCGAAAAGAGAGCAAGATGATTCGTTTGTGTATCATTTTTGCAGTATTTCTGGTCACAGCAATCTTCAGCATGGCTGATATGGAAGTACGGTGTCAGAAAAATCAAATTGTAAAAGAGGATGGGTATTGGCATTATCGGATACAAACAGAGAATAGAGAATTACTGCAGGAACTTAAAAACCTTCCCTGTGTTGATTTTGCAACCAGATATGATGTTGCAAATTATGATGTTACAGAGGACTATACAATAAACGGAAAGAAAACAATTATTTGCGGTTTTGACGAGAACTTCACAAAAGTATTTCCCAGTGCTTTAATCAAAGGAAATTTCCCAAAAACAAATGAGGAAGCTATTATTTCCGAAAAAATGTCTAAGGAATTAAATATCTCGATTGGGGATTGTATCATCATCACAAAACCTGACGGAACAACAAGGAAATGTGAGATTTCAGGCATTGGGCAATCTCAAAAACATGAGTTAAAGCAGGATGTATATGGTATGTTCGTACGCTATGAAGCATTTGAACAGTTGGCTCAGCAATCTGAAGAAACTATTTATTTCATTGGGATTGCCAGATTCTACAATCCACAGAAGGCGATGGTAAAAATATCAGAACAATTAGGTATTCCGTTAGAAAAGTTTCAGGAGAATGTTAAGCTGCTTGGTATTACAGGTATGAGTGAAAATTCTTATATGGGTAAACTATATGCCACAGCTGCGTTGCTTGCAGTTTTGGTAATTTTTGCAGGGGTTCTGATGATTGCAAGCAGTATGAACAGTAACTGTGCCAGAAAAACTCAGTTCTATGGTATGCTCCGATGTTTGGGTGCGTCAAAGAAACAGGTAAAGCGTTATGTTGTACTGGAAGCGCTAAACTGGTGTAAGGTTGCGATTCCTGTTGGATTATTACTTGGAAGCGTTGTTACATGTATTTTATGTGTCATATTAAAATGTCTTAGTCCGGTATATTTTGAAGAAATGTCTGTAATTGCCATTAGTCCACTTGCTTTACTATGTGGTTGTATGATTGGTCTTCTGACTGTTGTATTAGCTTCCCTGTCACCAGCACGTAAAGCTTCAAAAGTGTCCCCACTGACAGCAATTTCAGGAAATACAGAACCGATGGCAATCAAGAACAAAAAAATACATTTATGGAATATACCTGTTGATATCCGTTTGGGAATCAATCATGCCTGTGGAACGAAAAAGAATTTTATACTGATGGTATTGTCGTTTGCTTTCAGTATTATCCTGTTTCTGACTTTCTCAACAACTGTAGATTTCTTTCATCATGCGATTAAGCCGGTTCGACCATATACGCCAGATATATCTGTTTATTCTTCTGATTTTACAAACAGTATAGACATTAACATGGCCGAAACGATAAGAAAAATAGATGGTGTGAAAAGAGCTTATGGGCGTTCCGGTTTGTTGGAAAAACAAGCACTACATTTATCCGAGCGTAACAAGAGTGATGTTTTGATCACTGTTTTATCTTATGAGAAGAATCAGTTCAATTTCTCCAAAAAGAAAGCAGTGCAGGGAAGTTTGCAAAATGTAATTGAGGGAAATGAAATTGCGATTGTATACCATGAAGACATGGATATTCAGGTAGGAGATTATTTAGAGATAGAAACACCAAGTGGCATGCAGTCCTTTAGAGTCGGAGCGCTTTTGTCGGATGCTCCTTTTGATAGAAATGA
>JALEWA010000176.1 GCA_022788085.1 Lachnospiraceae bacterium | reverse complement strand
TTGAATATTCAAGGATTTCAGTATGAAGGTTATGTAGCACGAATTAATGACTTAAGAAGCTACTTCTATGAAAATATGAAGCTTCTTGACGAGAAGAATCTGGATGCATTATTTGAAGGCAACCCAATCTATACAAAGATTCGTGATGATAATCCGACACGTTATCTGAATGGAAGCAAAGTCAGGAATATCATGGCGGCTGATGGCTGTGTGATTGAAGGCGAAGTGGAGAATTGTGTTCTGTTCCGTGGTGTAAGGATTGAAAAGGGTGCAAAGGTCAAGAATTGCGTATTGATGCAGGATACGGTTGTAGAAGCAGGTGCAGATATAGAATATATCATAACTGACAAGAATGTAACCATTCGGGCAGACAAGAAACTTAAGGGAAATGATACCTTCCAGGTATATGTTGCCAAGCACCAGGTTGTCTGATAAATAGAACTTGCATTTTGCACTAAAAAGTAGTAATATAGCATTTACAAAAGAATGAAAGCCAATGGCGGTTATGTATATATCCGGTTATTGGCTTTTTTAAGAATTACATTCTTAGTATTGGTAACAAACACCAAAGGAGGAAAAAAATGAAAAAGAAAATCGTATCAATCGTTTTAGCATCAGCTATGGTAGTTTCTTTAGCGGCATGTGGCAATTCACAGGCACCGGAAACAACAGCAGAAGCAGCACCGGAAGCTACAACAGAAGCACCGGCAGCAGAGACAACAGCCGCTACAGCTGAAACAACAACTGCAGAAGAAAAAACAGAAGTAAAGGTAGAAGGTAAGATCGCTTTAGTTACAGACTCAGGTGATATTACCGATGAATCATTCAACCAGTCAACATGGGAAGGCGTTGTTGCATTTGGTGATGAGAATGGAATTGAGTACAATTATTATAAACCTGCTGATGATACAGACGAAGAGAGAATTAATTCTATCGACTTGGCAGTTGCAGAAGGTGCGACAGTCGTTGTATTGCCAGGATATTTATTTGGACCTGCTCTTGCTGAGTGTCAGGAGACATATCCGGATGTTAACTTCATTGCAATTGACGTGTCAGCATTTGATTTAGGTACTGATATCGCTTCTAATGCATATGCTTGTACTTTTATGGAAGAGCAGGCAGGCTACCTTGCAGGCTATGCAGCAGTTAAGGATGGTTATACAAAGTTAGGATTCCTTGGTGGAATGGCAGTACCGGCTGTTATCAGATATGGTTACGGTTATGTTCAGGGAATCAATGCAGCAGCAGAAGAAATGGGCGTTGATGTAGAAGTTAAGTACACATACGGTGGACAGTTCTATGGTGATGCCAATATCACAGCTAAGATGGAAAGCTGGTATGAACAGGGTACAGAAATCGTATTTGCATGCGGTGGCGGTATCTATACATCAGCTCTTGAAGCAGCTGACAACTATGATGGAATGATCATTGGTGTTGACGTTGACCAGAGACCTATTATTGGTGAGAGATGTCTTACATCAGCTATGAAAGGTCTTCAGGCAACTGTAGTTTCTAAGCTTGAAGGTTTATTTGCAGGTAACTGGGATCAAATCGGTGGAAAGATTGATAACCTTGGATTAGCAGACGGAGACTTCATTGGGCTTCCTACAGATGATGATTCATGGGCATTCAAGACATTTACAAAGGACGAATATGAGACAGTATTAGCAGGTATTAAAGATGGTTCCATCACTATCTCAAACGATACAGAGAATCAGCCTGAAGTTGGTGCACATACAACTGTAGAGTACATTGACTAATAAAATGCTTTCAAAAGGGAGAGAACATGATTCTCTTCCTTTTTTTATGTGTTATTTTTTTAATTAATATGTTATACTAGAAAAGTATAGATAATATTTATAAGAACTCAGAAAAATAAGAAGAAGGAAGTAACTAACTATAGTAGTAAGAAATAGTTACGAAGGAAATTGGAATATGGAAAACGAATACATTATTGAGATGTTAAACATTACAAAAGAATTTCCGGGAATCAAGGCTAATGATAATGTTACCTTGCAGTTGAAAAAGGGAGAAATCCATGCATTACTCGGTGAGAATGGTGCCGGAAAATCTACCTTAATGAGTATATTGTTTGGTTTATATCAGCCTACTTCAGGAGTAATCAAAAAAAATGGAAAAGAAGTAAAAATCAATAATCCAAATGATGCAAATGACTTAAACATTGGTATGGTTCATCAGCATTTTAAATTGGTAGAATGCTTTTCCGTATTAGATAACATTATCCTTGGCATTGAGCCCACAAAGGGACTTCTCCTGAGCAAAAAAGGAGCCAGGGAAAAGGTTATGGAGCTTAGCGACAGATATGGACTAAAAGTAGAACCTGATGCTTTGATCTCTGATATTTCAGTTGGTATGCAGCAGAGAACGGAAATTCTTAAGATGCTTTACCGTGATAATGAAATACTTATTTTTGATGAGCCAACTGCTGTCTTGACACCACAGGAGATTGAAGAACTGATGAAGATCATGAAGAACCTTGCCAAGGAAGGCAAGTCGATTCTTTTCATTACTCATAAGTTAAATGAAATCATGGCTGTTGCTGACAGATGCTCAATCCTTCGAAAGGGTAAATACATTGGTACCGTTGATATTAAGGATACAACCAAAGAAGAACTTTCCAGGATGATGGTAGGTCGTGACGTTAACTTTACAGTAGACAAAAAAACCGCAACACCGGGTGAGACGGTTCTTAAGGTAGAGAACATGACAGTCCCAAGCAAGATGCATAGTAATAATGCGGTAAAGAATGTTTCCTTTAATGTCAGAGCCGGTGAAATAGTCTGTATCGCAGGTATTGATGGAAATGGGCAGACTGAACTGGTACATGCATTAACAGGCTTGGAGAAAATGACTACAGGAAAGATTACATTTCACGGAAAGGACATTACCAAAGCGACCATTAGAGAAAAGTCCAGGAGTGGAATGAGCCATATTCCTGAAGACAGACACAAGCATGGTATGGTACTTGATTATACGCTGGAACAGAACATGGTTCTACAAAGATATTGGGAGAAAGAATTCCAAAATAAAGGCTTCATTAAGAACAAAGCGGTTCGTGAATATGCAAATAAGCTGATTGAACAATATGATGTAAGAAGTGGACAAGGTGCGACTACGATTGCAAGAAGTATGTCAGGTGGAAATCAGCAAAAAGCAATTATTGCAAGGGAAATTGATAAGAATCCTGATTTGTTAGTAGCGGTACAGCCAACGAGAGGATTGGATGTAGGTGCTATTGAGTATATTCATAAACAGCTGGTGGCACAAAGAGATAAGGGGAAAGCAGTTCTTCTCATTTCTTTAGAGTTAGACGAAGTTATGGATGTTTCTGACAGAATCTTAGTAATGTATGAAGGTGAATTGGTAGGACAGTTGGATCCAAAACAAATCACAGTAGAAGAACTTGGGCTTTATATGGCAGGTGCTAAAAAGGAAGAAGTCCCTGCAGAGATTTAGTTGCCAATTTCAGAATTCAGCAGAAAGGTATGGTTTGTAGAATGAGTATAAATAATTTGAACAGTCAGAATCCTGCCGATAAGAAAAAGAAAAACAAGTCAGGAGTAACCGATCTCTCACTTTCCATTGGGGCTTCCTTGATTTGTGTACTTATTGGATTATTAGTAGGATTCATTATTCTTTTATGCATTAATGCAGAAAACGCAGGAGATGGTTTCTTAAGAATCATTAAGGGTGGATTTTTCATGGCACCTAAAGGTGTCGGTAATGTTTTGGCGCAGACAGCACCGCTTATTATGACAGGATTGTCAGTTGCATTTGCTTTTAAAACAGGTCTGTTTAACATTGGAGCAGCCGGACAATATACATTAGGAGCATTAGGAGCACTTTATTTTGCACTGGTTCTTCATATGCCCTGGTATGTTTGTTTGCTGGCAGCCATGATATTTGGAGCAATATGGGGAGCTATCCCGGGTATTTTCAAAGCATATTTCAATGTAAATGAAGTAATTACTTCCATTATGTTCAACTGGATTGGTCTATATGCCGTAAATGAAATCATGTATAAAGGTATTTTAGGAGACATGTACGATTTGAAGACGACAAGAACATATTCCCTTCGTACTATGGCACCGGAATCCATGATTCCTGATTGTGGATTGAACAGTCTGTTTAAGACCAGATCTACTACGATTGCCATTTTTATCGCCATTTTTATCGCAATCATTATTTATATTATTATTAATAAAACAACATTTGGTTATGAACTGAAGGCATGTGGATTAAATAAGGATGCTGCCAAATATGCCGGAATCAATGATAAGAAAAACATTATTCTTTCCATGACAATTGCAGGAGCTTTAGCTGGTATCGGCGCCGGACTGTATTATTTATCAGGCGTTTCAGAGTGGAATCCGCAGGTAAGTACAACCCTTCCGGCTATGGGCTTTAATGGTATTCCGGTTGCATTACTTGCTATGAGTAATCCCATAGGCGTTATTGTGGCGGCGCTCTTTGTTTCCCATATATCTGTAGGTGGAGCGTATTTGCCAACCAAATATTATCAACCGGAAATTGCAGATTTGGTTATTGCAGTAATTATTTATCTTTGTGCTTTCGTTAGCCTCTTCAAAGGAGTTATTCTTAACGCTGTTGCTAAGAAAAGAAAGACAGAAGACCAGAGTGGGGTTGAAAGAAAAGACGGAAAGGGGGCGACTAAATAATGTTCTTATTGCTAAAATATACATTGTTATATGCCATTGTTTTAATGTTAGTTGCTCTTGGAGGAATGTTTTCTGAACGAAGTGGTGTTATTAATATTGCTCTTGAGGGTATTATGGCAATCGGGGGATTGGCAGGAGTACTGTTTCTCGTTATTTTTCAGGGAACAATGCCCGCAGGCGCTGTAGTAGTTCTTTCTATTGTCATTAGCGGTGTAGCAGGAATGATTTATGCATTGCTATTGGGATTCTCGGCAATTACCTTAAAGGCAGACCAGACTATTGGCGGTACTGCATTAAACATGCTGGCAACAGCAGCTGCAATTGTTATTGTAAAGTCATATAATAACAGCCTTCCAACCAGTAATGGCGCATCTTCTGCAAAGTTGACCTATTCTAATGCAGATTTTATATACAATGCGGGACCTCTGACTTATAATATTTTCCTGATTATAGGTATTATTTTATTAATAATCAGTTATGTATTTCTGTTTAAAACAAAATATGGATTAAGACTCAGGGCATGTGGTGAACATCCACAGGCGGCAGATTCTGTTGGAATCAATGTATATCAGTGGAGATATATTGGAGTTATGATATCAGGATTTCTGGGCGGTCTAGGAGGATTTGCCTATATTGTTCCATCAGTATCCACATGGAATTTTGAGGTTGGTGTAACCGGATTTGGTTTCCTTGCCCTTGCGGTTATGATTTTCGGACAGTGGAAGCCATTTCGAATTGCCGGTGCAGCTGTGTTCTTTGCTATTTTTAAGTCATTAGCGAATATTGCAGATGCCACCTTTTTAAGTAATTTGCATTTATCAAAGAATATCTATGATATGATGCCGTTTATCGCATCTATGATTATTCTGGCATTTACATCTAAGAATTCACAGGCTCCAAAGGCTGAGGGTATACCTTATGATAAGGGAGCAAGATAAGAGAAATATGAGCGGAATCTATAAGATTCCGCTTTTTTAGGAGGAAAAATGACAATAAATCACAGTCTGGAGGCATATAGAGTATTTTATACAGTTGCTTCGTGCGGAAGTATAACCTTGGCAGCAGGAGAGCTTTCTATATCACAACCTGCAGTTAGTCAGTCGATTAAACAATTGGAAGAGGGATTGAAAACGAAGTTATTTACAAGAACGTCGAAAGGGGTGCGACTGACAGGGGAAGGAGAGTTGCTTTATTCCTATGTGGCAAAGGGATATGAACAGATTATGCTTGGGGAACAGAAGCTGATTCAACTTCATAATATGGAACTTGGTGAGATTACGATAGGTGCAAGCGATATGACGCTGCAGTTTTTCCTTTTGCCTTATTTGGAGAAATTCCATGAGCAGTATTCCAACATCCGAATAAGGGTAACAAATGGACCGACACCGGAAACGCTGGAAAAACTTGAAGATGGAAGAATGGATTTTTGCGTGGTAAGTACACCCTTTGAAGCAAAGGATACACTGGAGGTTATACCGGTGAGGGAGATAGAGGATATCTTTGTGGCGGGAAGAAGATTCATACCTTACAAGAATAAGACACTTGATTTTACGGAACTTAGGAAATTACCTCTGATTTTTTTAGAGGGGAATACATCAAGCAGGAGATATATGGAAGACTTTCTGGAGCAGAATCAGGTAGAGGTAAATCCTGAGTTTGAGCTTGCAACGAGCGATATGATTGTACAGTTTGCCTTACGTAATCTGGGCGTAGGATGTGTGGTAAAAGATTTTGCCAAAGAATATATTGATAACGGCATGCTGTATGAGCTCAGGTTTAATAAGCTTATACCAAAGAGACAGTTTTGTATTGTTAAGAATAAGAAAAACCCGCTGCCTGTTGCAGCGGGGAAATTGTTGGAGCTTATTTCTTACTGCTCTCCATTGCCTGGGTAATTTCTTCTTCTGTGAAGCTTTGCCCATCCGGGTTCTTAAGACTGATGTCTTTGCTGTCACTGTCATAGTTCTTTGGAAAAAGCTCAGCCATAGTATGTTCGCCTTTGAAACGACCATAACAGAACAGGAAAAGCCATGCAAGTATCGGAATAGCGATAATGCTGAAAAACAATGCAAAAAAGATATTGCCGGAACCGGGCTTTGCAAAAAATGCAGAAATAAAAAACAGAATGATTAATATCACAATCGCAACCAGACTGACGATAGCAACAATTTGTTTTATGTTTTTTTTCATAATCCTGAACATGCCTTTCTAATTAAGAATACATTTACATACAAATTATAGTATATTATAGAAGAGGATATTGTGAAATGCAAGTTGAATCCTTTGACTTTCGTAGAGATTTAGTATATACTACTCTCGTATGACAATTTATACTCGAAAGAGAGTGGCAAATGAATATCTGTCGGGATAGCATATACGAGTCCCTATAGATAAGAGCCATAGGAAAGGATGTAAATATCATGGCAAAGAAGAAAACATTGTTAGATAAGTGGAGAGCAAAAGCTTACGATGAGCAGGCAGACAAGGCAAGCCTTCAGAAACTTTGGATCGATTATTTTCAGAAAGAAAAAGAAATCTATCAGCAGCTTTTAAAGAATCCTGATGAAGAAGTAAAAGGAACTGTAAAAGAGCTTGCAGACAAATATAGTGTTGATGTAATGACAATGACAGGCTTCCTTGATGGAATCAATGACAGTTTGAAGGTAGCTAACCCCATTGAAACAATGGAAGAAGATACTGAGGTAAGCTTAGGATTTGATAAGGAACTGCTATACAAGAATATGGTAGCAGCAGAGGCAGACTGGCTGTACAATCTGGAAGAGTGGAATGCTATTTTTGATGAAGATAAGAAGAAAGCTCTTTACAAGGAGCAGAAGTCTTCTACAACAATCGTAAAAGGCAATAAAATTTATCCAAATGATCCATGTCCATGTGGAAGTGGTAAGAAATATAAGAAATGCTGCGGTAAGAATGCATAATATTATCTTTGACAAAAGCGTTATGTGGAGATACAATATGTATTAAGTATTATGAATGATGCTAATACGTTGAAGAGAAGAGTAGAATATCAGAATGTAACAGAGAGGGATGGCGGTTAAACCGTGCTGCAACCATCCTTACGGGAGATATTTGAAAACTAACTCTGAGTGACCCCAATCCGGTCCGGTGATTCCGTTATCATCTTTTGAGTGGTTCTGATAAGTCGTAATGAGAGTTGCGCACAGGACAAGCAGGGTGGAACCGCGATGAATCGTCCCTTACGTTTGATAACGTAAGGGATTTTTTACATTATGTACAGGAGGTTGTGGAAAATGGGAATTGTAGTACGGGAAAAATGGAAAAAGCTTTTTGAAGGTGACATTACGCTGAAAAAGACAGATATCTGGCTGATATCGGCAGTGTGTATCTTGCTGGGAATAGTGATTGGTTTTTTTAAAGCGCCTTGGACACATGGAGTCACTATTTCGTGTGGAAATAATAATGGAAATTATTATTATGACAAAGATGAAAATCAGCAAGAAGATGAGAAGGAAGAAAATAATTTGTAACTATTAGGATATTAATACATTATAAGGATTAGGAAATACATGCCATGAGGCAGAGAATGGAGGATATTATGAAGATTACATTAAAGGATGGTTCCGTTAAGGAATATCAGGAAGCAAAATCAGTCATTGAGATTGCAACAGACATTAGTGAAGGACTTGCAAGAGTTGCGTGTGCAGGTGAAGTAGACGGTAAAATTGTAGATTTAAGAACCGTACTTGATCATGACTGTGAATTGAACATCGTAACTGCAAATGATCCGGAAGGCTTAAAGGTAATTCGTCATACAACAGCACATGTATTGGCACAGGCAGTGAAGAGACTGTTCCCCGATGCAAAGGTTACAATCGGACCGGCAATTGAAGAAGGTTTTTATTATGATTTTGATCATGCTTCTTTCTCAAGAGAGGATCTTGATAAGCTTGAGGCAGAAATGAAGAAGATTATCAAGGAGGGGCATGAGATTACAAGATTTACACTTCCAAAGGCAGAAGCCATCAAATTCATGCAGGAAAAGGATGAACCATATAAGGTAGAACTGATTGAAGCACTTCCCGACGATGCTGTCATTTCTTTCTATGATCAGGGAGAATTTGTTGATTTATGTGCAGGACCACATTTAATGAATACTAAGGGAATCAAGGCTTATAAATTGATTTCTTCTTCCATGGCATATTGGAGGGGTGATTCTGAGAAAGCGCGTTTACAGAGAATCTATGGTACAGTCTTTAACAAAAAAGAAGAACTGACTGCACATCTTGAGAAGCTTGAGGATGCAAAGCGTCGTGACCATAATAAGCTTGGGCGTGAAATGGGATTATTCACAACGGTTGATGTAATCGGACAGGGACTCCCGTTATTTACTCCAAAGGGAACAAAAATGATTATCAAGATGCAGCGCTGGATTGAGGACTTAGAGGATAAAGAGTGGGGTTATGTCCGTACAAGAACACCATTGATGGCTAAGTCTGATTTATATAAGATTTCAGGACAGTGGGATCATTATAAGGATGGAATGTTCGTATTAGGGAATGAAGAGGTTGATAAGGAAGTCTTTGCACTTCGTCCGATGACATGTCCTTTCCAGTATTATGTATATAAGAATGAGCAGCATTCCTATAGAGATTTGCCATACAGAATGGGTGAGACATCTACACTGTTCCGAGCAGAAGATTCCGGAGAAATGCACGGTTTGACACGTGTTCGTCAGTTTACAATTTCAGAAGGTCACAATGTTATCAGACCGGATCAGACAGAAGAAGAGTTAAAGAACTGTTTTGATTTGAACTATTATATTTTAAAGACACTTGGTCTTGAAAAAGAAGTAACGTATCGTTTGTCTAAGTGGGATCCTGAAAATAAGAAAAAGTATCTTGGTGACGAAGCATACTGGGAATCTACACAGGAAATGCTTCGTAAGATTCTGGTTGAAAAGGGAGTTCCATTCGTAGAAGCAGATGGTGAAGCAGCATTTTATGGTCCTAAGATTGATATTCAGGCAAAAAATGTATACGGTAAAGAAGATACCATGGTTACCATTCAGCTTGACTGTGCTATCGCAGAAAACTTTGATATGTATTATATTGATCAGAATGGTGATAAAGTACGTCCTTATATCATTCATAGAACATCTCTTGGATGCTACGAGAGAACCCTTGCATGGTTGATTGAGAAGTATGCAGGTAAGTTCCCAACATGGTTATGTCCGGAACAGGTTCGTATCCTTCCAATTTCTGAAAAATATGAAGCATATGCCGAAGAGGTTAGAAAAGAACTTGCCAAAG
The DNA here is from genome assembly GCA_022788085.1 of Lachnospiraceae bacterium. Classification (GTDB taxonomy): domain Bacteria; phylum Bacillota; class Clostridia; order Lachnospirales; family Lachnospiraceae; genus COE1. The sequence continues at coordinate 3,092 of JALEWA010000176.1, read as the reverse complement.
CCGGTGTTGATGTGACCGTTGATAACCGCTCTGAAAAGATAGGATTCAAGATTCGTGAGGCAAGACTTGATAAGCTTCCATATATGCTTGTTGTCGGACAGCAGGAAGAAGCAGACCATACCGTATCCGTAAGAAGCCGTTTCGCAGGTGATGAAGGCCAAAAGTCACTAGATGCATTTATTGCGGATATAACAGAAGAAATTCGCAACAAGACAATCCGGGAAGAGGTTCAGACAGAAGAAGCTAAATAAATTGCGCATAAAGGATGAATAAAAGCACATACTACCTATGTACGTAAAGGGCAGAGAAAGGCTCTGATTATAATTGATGTGAGTATATGGAGGTAGCTATGGCAGAATTATTTTGCGGTGCAGAGAGATGTACCTACAATAAGGATAACTATTGCTGTAAGGGCGATATCATGGTAGGCGGAAAATATGCTGATTCCAGCGGAAGTACATGTTGTGAAAGTTTTCATGAGAGAAAGGGAGATTCCTATACAAGTTCTATTTCCCATCCAAGCAAGACCATCAGTATTGATTGTGAAGCAGTAAGATGTATTTACAATGATGATTATCGCTGTCAGGCTTCGCATGTAGATATTAAAGGTAATACAGCAACCAGCAGTACAGAAACCATATGTGCAACTTTTAAAGAAAAATAAAAAAAGGCATTGACAGAGAATGGATACTATGTTAAATTATTTGTGTTTGAGTAAATCAAACAATATGAGAAAGCAGAGTATCCACTCTCACCCTGCGGTAATTGAGCTTGCAGGTGTTAATAAATCGATTGTTTTAGTTTGTGTGTTATACTAAGATTATGATGATAAGTGGATAGTCCGTCTATCCACTTTTTTAAATCTATATGTGAATAATGAGAATACATGTATTGTATTTTCAAAACTGATTCAGACAATTAGTATCATTTCTTATGGAGGTGTAGAGTTATTAGCGATTTAATGATTAACGAACAGATTAGAGACCGTGAGGTACGTGTTATTGGTGAGGACGGAGAGCAGTTAGGCATCATGTCACCTAAGGAGGCAATGAAGCTGGCAGAAGATGCCGGAGTGGATCTTGTAAAGATTGCACCAACAGCTAAGCCGCCTGTATGTAAGCTGGTTGACTATGGTAAGTTCAAGTATGAACAGATTAGAAAAGAAAAGGAAGCCAAGAAAAAGCAAAGAGTAATCGACGTTAAGGAGATTCGTTTATCTCCAAATATTGATACTAATGACTTGAACACAAAGATAAATGCTGCACGTAAATTCTTGAGCAAGGGTGACAAGGTAAAAGTTACACTTCGATTCAGAGGACGTGAGATGGCACACATGCAGAACAGCAAACATATCCTTGTTGAGTTTGGCGAAGCTCTGAATGATGTAGCTGTTGTAGAGAAAGAGCCAAAGGTAGAAGGAAGAAGTATGACAATGTTTTTAGCTGAGAAACGATAAGCTGTTGTTTTTAACAGTTTGTACCAGTTAAAAATAGAAGTATTATTTAGTTTAGGAGGAAATTAGCTATGCCGAAAATGAAAACAAGCAGAGCAGCTGCAAAGCGTTTTAAAGTAACAGGAACAGGTAAATTAAAGAGATCTAAAGCTTATAAGAGCCATATCTTAACAAAGAAAACAACTAAGAGAAAGAGAAATCTTAGAAAACCAGCTATTACTGATTCAACAAACGTTAAGAATATGAAGAAGATTTTACCATATTTATAAGTATTAGTTAGGAGGAAATAAGAAATGGCAAGAATTAAAGGCGGTTTAAACGCAAAGAAGAAACATAATAGAACATTAAAGCTTGCAAAGGGATACAGAGGAGCAAGATCTAAGCAGTACAGAGTTGCAAAGCAGTCTGTCATGAGAGCATTAGCTTCTTCTTATGCAGGTAGAAAAGAGAGAAAGCGTCAGTTCAGACAGTTATGGATTGCACGTATTAATGCAGCAGCAAGAATGAATGGTTTATCATACAGCAAAATGATGCATGGTTTAAAGGTTGCTGGTGTTGACATCAACAGAAAGATGTTAGCAGAAATGGCAGTTAATGATGCAGAAGGCTTCAAGAGCTTAGCAGAATTAGCAAAGTCTAAAATTGCTTAAGTAGAATATAACCTCGGAAGTGGTGATACATTTCCGGGGTGTTTTTATGTATATGCATATAGAAATATGTAGATAAAATTGCAAGATTCTCAGGATAAAACTTTTTGAGTGTGGTAATAATGTGTTCGGATGGAGAGTAGGATGGAAGAAACGAAAGTAGTACGTAGACATATGCGTTTTACGGGACGCGTACAGGGTGTTGGTTTCCGATATCGTGCAAAATATGCGGCAAACGGTATGGGAATAACAGGATGGGCACGTAATGAATGGGATGGTTCGGTAGTAATGGAAGCACAGGGGACGGTTGCTCAGATTAACATGATGCTTAAAATGATTAATCAGAGTGATTATATTGTCATAGAAAGTATTGATACGACAGATATTCCACTTGAGGAGCATGAAACAGGATTTCATGTGAGATAAAGCAATGATAATATCAAGGCAGATAGAAAAATATTGTAGCAGGAGCGTTTTGTGAAAAGTAATGTGTCAATAAATTGATATACAATTCATACAATTTACATAATTAATGAAAAGTGTATGAATTGTCAAAACAGCATTTATGCGGTTTATGAGGAAAAAACATAATTTGAGAAAAAAGATACAATTTCCTGTTGACAGATGAAAAGCAGAGTGGTAAGATAATCTTCGTCGCTGAGGAAAACAGACAGGCAGTCAAGAAAACGGATTATTTTTTTAAAAAGAAAAATAAAAAAGTTCTTGACAAGATATAATAACTTATGATATCCTATAAAAGTTGCGTCTGATAAAACAGCAACAAAGAAAACAAACAGAACATTGACAAATAAACAGTAATGCAACCCTGAAAATTCTAATGAGAAAAGAGTTCAGAAGGAACTCCTTCGATGAATATTCAGAGAACAAATCCTTTATAACAGCAATGTAAATTGCAACGGATAAAAACCATTAAAAATGGTTAGCCAGTTTAACTGGTGCTAGTATGAAACTTTTAAACATGAGAGTTTGAT
>JALEWA010000170.1 GCA_022788085.1 Lachnospiraceae bacterium | reverse complement strand
ATTTTAACGTTACCAGAGCAGGTATTCATGCAGATGGTTTGCTTAAAAATGAAGAAATTTACAATATTTTTGATACAGAGAAATTCTTAAACCGTCCAGTTCTTTGTGCAGTATCCAATACCTCCGGACTTGCCGGAATTGCGCATTGGATCAATACTTATTTCCGTCTGAAGGATGATGAGAAGATTGAAAAGAATTCAGAGCTTGTAGCTTACGTAAAGAAGTGGGTAGACGAAGAATATGAAGGCGGTCGAGTTACTGTTCTTACGGATAATGAATTACTAAAGGTCATTGCAGAAGGTTGTGATAAGCTGGGTATAACATTAACAAAGACGAAGGAAGAGAAGTAGAAAGTGGAGGTCATAAATGAGCGAATATGATGTAGAAGCATCTGATAAGTATTCGCTACGGGGCAAGGTTTTTAAAAAGCTTCGTGAGGATATTTTGAATGGCCGTTATCAGGAAAATGACGAGCTTCGCGAAGCCGCCATAGGTGAGGAACTTGGTGTAAGCAGAACTCCCGTCAGAGAAGCATTCAGACAATTGGAACTGGAAGGTCTTATTCGAATTGTTCCGAATAAGGGGGCTTATGTTACAGGCATTTCTTCTTCTGATGTTGCGGATATTTATGAAATCAGATCGCTTTTGGAAGGGCTATGTGCCAGATGGGCGACAAAACGCATCTCTAAGGAAACGATTGAGGAGATGGAAGAAAATATTCTGTTAAGTGAGTTCCATTTGTCAAAGGGACATTATGACCAATTGACAGAACTGGATAATAAATTTCACATGCTGCTATATGAAGCATGTGAAAGTAAGATGTTAATTCATTTGCTGAAGGATTTCCATCAATATGTTCAGAAGGAACGCCAGCAGACGCTTTCTGATACGGAACGTAGCAAGGCATCTATAGCAGAACATAAGAGCATTATGGAGGCTATGAGAGATGGCAATGCCAAGCTTGCAGAAGAATTAGCAGATAAACATATTTGTAATGCGTACAGAAATATGGTAAAATGCGGATTGAGTGATGACAAAAATTAAATTTTATTTACAGGAGGAGTAAAAATGGCAAAGATTCAGATGACCACTCCATTAGTCGAAATGGATGGAGACGAAATGACAAGAATTCTGTGGAAGATGATTAAGGATGAACTTCTTCTTCCCTATATTGATTTAAAAACAGAGTATTATGACCTTGGTCTTGAGTACCGTAATGAAACAAATGATCAGGTAACGGTTGATTCCGCAGAGGCTACGAAAAAGTATGGTGTAGCTGTAAAGTGTGCGACGATTACTCCAAATGCAGCAAGAATGACAGAGTATAACTTAAAGGAAATGTGGAAGAGCCCTAATGGAACGATACGTGCCATGCTTGATGGTACTGTATTTAGAACACCTATTATCGTAAAGGGAATTGAGCCTTGCGTAAAGAATTGGGAGAAGCCAATTACGCTTGCAAGACATGCATATGGTGATGTATACAAGAATACAGAAATTAAGGTAGATAAGCCTGGTAAGGCAGAACTTGTATTTACTGCTGAGGACGGTACAGAAATCAGAGAGCTGATTCATGATTTCAAAGGTGCAGGAATTATACAGGGAATCCATAATACGGATAAGTCTATTGCCAGCTTTGCACATGCATGTTTCAAATATGCCTTAGATACGAAGCAGGATTTATGGTTTGCTACAAAGGATACTATTTCCAAGAAGTATGATCATAACTTTAAGGATATCTTCCAGGAGATTTATGATGCTGAATATGCTGATAAATTCAAGGAGGCAGGAATAGAGTATTTCTATACTCTGATTGATGATGCAGTAGCTCGTGTTATGAAGGCTAAGGGTGGTTTTATCTGGGCATGTAAGAATTATGACGGAGATGTCATGTCTGATATGGTAAGCTCTGCATTTGGTTCTCTTGCTATGATGACTTCCGTATTAGTATCACCTACAGGTGTTTATGAGTATGAAGCAGCACATGGTACTGTTCAGAGACATTACTATAAACATCTTAAGGGAGAAGAGACTTCTACCAATTCCGTTGCAACTATCTTTGCATGGACAGGCGCATTAAGAAAGCGTGGAGAGCTTGACAAGAATGATGACTTAGTTACATTTGCTGATAAGCTTGAAAAGGCAACTATCAAGACAATTGAAGATGGTAAGATGACAAAGGATTTAGCTTTAATTACAAGCTTAAAGGATGTTACCGTATTAAATAGTGAGAACTTTATAAAGGCAATCAGAGAGACCTTTGATGCTATGTAATTAGATGTAAGAAAATGAAAGTGACTGTTCTACCAATTTTCATTAAAGTAGGACAGTCACTTTTTTGATACTTTTGTATTTTATTCGGACAAAGTTTCCCATTCTTCGTATAATTTTTCGAGTTCGTCTTCGATGGAAGCCTTTTCTTTTGCAATTTCCTGTAACTTAGCAACGTTGGTTGCATTTTCAGGCTTTACCATTTCCTCATCTAGTACCTGATTTTTTTCTTCCAGCATGCTGATGCGGTCTTCGCATTTTCTTAGGTCATTTTCTTTCTTTCTCTGCTTTGCCTGTAGTTCCTTTTGCAGCTTCCAGTCAAGTTTTTCTGCACTTGGTTCAGAAGCTTTTGTGGAGGATTCTTCTATCGGTGCAGGCTGCAGGGTATCCTTCTTTTCAAGATAGTAGTCGTAATTACCAATGTAATTTACGAATTCCTTTTGTGTCAATTCCAAGATACGTGTTGCTGTTTTGTTAATAAAATATCGGTCATGTGATACATAAAGCACTGTTCCCTCATAGGAATTAATGGCACTTTCCAGAATTTCCTTTGAGGTGATATCAAGATGGTTCGTAGGCTCGTCCAGAATAAGGAAGTTTGCTTCCGAAAGCATAAGCTTAGCCAAAGAGACACGACCACGTTCTCCGCCGCTTAAAGAGCTTATTTTCTTAAAGACATCTTCACCGGTAAAAAGAAAAGCAGCAAGCGTATTCCTGATTTCTGTATTTGTCAGATCCGGGTAATCGTCACTGATTTCCTCAAACAAGGTTTTCTCCATATGTAGTACATGATGTTCCTGATCATAGTATCCAATCTGTACATTAGACCCAAGACGAATTGCACCGGAATCAGGTGGAATCAGTTCATTGATGATTTTCAGAAGAGTGGTCTTGCCGGTTCCATTATCACCAATAATTGCAACGTGTTCGCCACGTTTTATTTCGAAGGAAACGTCAGAGAAAAGGATCTGATGATCGAAGGCTTTCGATAAACCTGTAATCTGAAGAACATCATTTCCGCTTGTTTTTCTGGGAGTTAGAGTAAGCTTCATATCTGCTTTGACTTCTGTTGGTTTTTCAATACGTTCTATTTTGTCCAGCATCTTTTCACGGCTCTCGGCACGCTTAATGGATTTCTCACGGTTAAAAGAACGAAGTTTATCAATTACTTCCTCCTGATGCTTGATTTCACGTTGCTGGTTCAGGTAGGCATTGAGCTGTTCCGTACGAAGATGCTCTTTCTGCGTAGCATAATCTGAATAGTTCCCATGGAAGGTAGAAACGACACCATTGTCAATTTCGATAATCTTCGTTGCAATACGGTCAAGAAAGTAACGGTCATGGGAAACGATGATGACTGCACCCTTATAATTCAAAAGATACGTTTCCAACCATGCAATGGAATTCAGATCAAGATGGTTCGTAGGCTCATCCAGCATAATAAGATCAGGTTTCTGAAGGAGCAGCTTACCGAGTGCAATTCTTGTTTTCTGTCCACCGGAAAGAGTAGATACCTTTTTGTCAAATTCGTCTTCAGAAAATCCAAGACCTTTTAAAATGCCGGTTACTTCGCTTTTATAAGCATAGCCATTCATTAATTCAAAACGATGCGTCATGCTGGAATATTTTTTCAGTAATGCATCCAATTCTTCATCGTTTGCAGACTTCATATCTAGCTCTGTCTGGCGGATAGAAGCCTCAAGGTCAAGAACTTCCTGCTTCACTGTCAATAATTCATCAAAAATAGAATTCTGTGTGTCAACGGCCTGATGCTGTGCAAGATATCCAAAGCTTTTGTCCTTTGCAAAGGTAACAAGACCGGAGTCAGCCTGCATATCACCAACAATGATTTTCAGTAAGGTCGATTTACCGGCACCATTGATACCAACGATTGCAGCTTTTTCATAGTCTTCTATATGAAAGGAAGCGTTCTTTAAAACATGATTATCTACAAATGTTTTATCTATATTATTACAGTTTAAAATCATGGGAACCTCCTATTAATAAGCATAATCTTTTATATTATATAAGAAAACAAATAAAAAAACAATTGTGAAACAATGCTAAACATAGAAAGTCGTAAACGGTTACACAAGAAAAAATTGACAATCATTTAACAATGTTGTATACTTTCTATGTGGAAGATTGATATAATTTCGACACATAAATAGTTGCAATATGGAGGTGGATGATCGTGGATGATAAAGTTATATCGCAGGCGGTTATCAGCAGGCTTCCCAGATATTATCGCTATTTGGGAGATTTGAAGGATAATGGTATTGAAAGAATATCATCACAGGATTTGAGTAAACTAATGAAAGTGACTGCTTCTCAGATCCGACAGGATTTTAATAATTTCGGAGGATTTGGACAGCAGGGTTACGGATATAATGTAGAGTACTTATATAATGAAATTGCCAAGATATTAGGATTGAATACGACACATAATCTTATTATTGTCGGTGCAGGTAATCTTGGTCAGGCATTAGCAAATTATATGAATTTCGAAAGACGAGGATTTATTGTAAAAGGTATTTTTGATATAAATCCCAAGCTTCATGGTAAGGAACTGAGAGGAATTCCGGTTCAGCCCGTAGAGAATATCGAAGAATTTGTCAAGGAAAATGATATTGATATTGCTGTTTTAACAATACCGAAGGATGGAGCGGTAAAAACAGCAGAGGTGCTTGTAAAATGTAACATTAAGGCGATCTGGAATTTCGCACATGTTGACTTGAACGTTCCTGACAATATCGTTGTGGAAAATGTGCATCTATCAGACAGTCTCATGAAGCTTTCTTATGGAATTGAACAAAAATCATAAGGAACATATTTTAAGAAGAGGGTGGCTAAATGGAGCAAGAGGATGAACTGTTCAGGGAAGCACTAACAGGCAAGAAGATACCAATACTTACGCTGGATCATCAATGGCATAAGCTTTTTACGCAGACAGAAGAAGATTCACAAATCCATGCTCTGGAGAAACTTCTAAACGATTACCTAAAACAGCAGGGAAGAATCAATACCGAGATTAAGAGCTTGAATGTATATAAAAAGAAGCTCATGAATGAAATCGTTTGTATTATGGAGCTTCCTGACAGTCCCGAAAAAGAAAAGAAAATGGGAGAAAATAAGCGCCTGATAGAAGAAACAAATGTAAAGCTGGATAACTACAGGGATGAACTGCTTGAACTTCCCAAAAAGATTGATGACACTAATTTTGAACTGATGCTTGCAACGATGCATGTCTGCTATGACAGAATTAAGCGTAACGTACAGGATATTGAGGCAATTAATCAATGGATTCAGGAATTCAGAATTCAGCTCAAGCGCAAAGTCCTTTTAAAACAGCAAAAGGAAGTCTGGAATGATGAGTTGTATTCTTATATGCATGCCATATTTGGTCCCGACGTCATTGATATGTTCGATATGAAATATAATCCACAGAATGTATTGAACAAGGAAAAGGATGTTATTAATCCGGAAAAGAATGAACAATCTAATTAAGAATGAAAGATGCGTTTTTTTACTTAAGAGATTAAGTGAAAAACGCTTTTTTTAGCTGTGAAACCGTGCTATACTAATAACAAAATGTTAGGAAGAAGAAAGGCGAAGTGGAAGCATGGAATATATATTGACAGCTGCGGAAATGAAGAAGTGCGATGAGACAACAAGCCTTACCTATGGGATACCGGCCCTTGTTTTGATGGAGAGGGCGGCTTTAGAAACAGTTAGAATTATATTGGATAGATATGGAAATGACATATATGTCGGCGTTGTAGCAGGATGTGGAAATAATGGTGGTGATGGCGTTGCGATAGCACGTATTTTGAAAGAATACGGAGTTGGAGCAGAAATACATCTGATTGGTGACATAAAAAAGTGTTCTCCGGAAACAAAACACCAGCTTGATACAGCAAAAAGTCTGGGAATTCCCATTTACTTTGGGTTGGACAATACAATTTATGATGTTATTGTGGATGCTATTTTTGGAATAGGACTTACAAGAGCTGTTGAAGGTGTATATCATGAGGCAATCCAGGCAATCAATGAATCGAAGGCAAAGGTGGTTTCTGTAGATATACCATCAGGAATACATTCCGATGACGGGAGTGTCATGGGAATAGCGGTCAAGGCTGATCTGACGGTTACTTATGCATATCGGAAACTCGGACAGGTGCTTTATCCGGGAACACAGTATGCAGGTGAAGTGATCTGCGTTCCAATTGGCATACCCGAAGAGGCATTTGGAGAACGTAAAAATGGTATCGTGACCTTCAACAGACAGGATTTGAAGCTGCCTGCAAGAAAGCCTAACGGTAATAAAGGAAGCTTTGGCAAAGTTTTGCTTGTTGCAGGTTCTAAAAATATGGGTGGAGCCTGTCAGCTTTCTGCATTAAGTGCTTTTCGTATTGGCGCAGGGATGGTACGTATTTTTACTGCAGAGGAAAATAGAGAAATTCTGTTGAAAAAAGTGCCGGAAGCAATAGTAAACACTTATCAGGATAATGAAAATGCTACATTATCGTTATCAGAACAGGAACTTTTAAAAGCTGGAATCGGTTGGGCGGATGTGATTGTAATTGGTCCAGGGATTTCTGTTTCCGGGAAAGCAGCTTTTATACTTGAATGCGTACTAAAAGAAAAGAAAAAGCCTTTGGTGATTGACGCAGATGCCTTAAATCTTCTGGCATCAAAACCAGAATTTCTGCAAATGCTTGAAAAGGGAAGAAATGAATATAATCAGGAGATTATACTGACGCCGCATCTTGGAGAATTTGCAAGGTTGATTAAACATCCTGTTGCAGAACTTCAAAAGGATGTGTTGGGATATTGCAAAGCATTTGTAAAGAAATATTGTGTAACGCTTGTTTGTAAGGATGCCAGAACATTCGTGGCAAAGCAATATAAGATGACATATGTAAATACCAGTGGAAACGATGGTATGGCGACAGCCGGCTCCGGTGATGTACTTACAGGAATTATAGCCGGACTTATGGCGCAGGGAATGGAAGGCTTTGAAGCAGCTGTAATGGGAGCTTATGTACATGGACTTGCCGGAGATTATGCAAGGGACAAGACTTCTGCATATTATATTATGGCACAGGATATCATAGACTCATTACGTTATGTATAGAAAGGATATGGATATAAAAATGAAACATTATGATAGAGTGTGGGCTGAGGTTGACCTTGATGCAATTTCAGCCAATATAGAGAACATAAAGAAGAATATAAAGTCAACAACAAAGATTATTGCGGTAATTAAAACAGATGGTTATGGGCATGGAGCTATTCCGATTGCAAGGATATTAGAACCTGATGATGCAGTCTGGGGATATGCAGTTGCTACAGTAGAGGAAGCACATGCATTAAGAGAAAAGGGAATGAAAAAACCGGTGCTTATTTTGGGCTATACCTTCCCATATAGTTATGAAAGAATGATAGAGGAAGAGATTCGACCAACTGTATTCATGCTGGATATGGCACAAATGTTGTCAAAAAAAGCACAGGAAATGGGAAAAATCTGTCACATACATATCAAAGTGGATACCGGAATGACAAGAATCGGAATCCACCCGGATGAAGATGGCATAGAACTGATTCGGAAGATTAAAGAGCTTCCTGGTATTGAGATAGAAGGAATTTTTACTCATTTTGCAACAGCAGATGAAGCAGATAAGTCAAAGGCATATCATCAGATGAAGCTATTTCAGACATTTGTATCTGAGGCAGAAGAGAAACTTTCCATAAGTTTCCCAATGAAGCATTGTTCAAACAGTGCAGGTATTATAGAAATGCCGGAGGCAAATATGGATGCGGTAAGAGCAGGTATTATTATTTATGGTTTGTGGCCATCTAAGGAGGTAGAAGAAGATCATAGAATAGAATTAAAACCGGCTTTGGCTCTGAAATCAAGAATTGTTTATGTGAAAATGGTTTCCAAAGATCAGGAAATCAGTTATGGTGGCACTTTTACAACATCTCGCGATACTCAGGTTGCTACGATATGTATCGGATATGGTGATGGTTATCCAAGAAGCCTTTCCAATGTAGGATATGTATTGATAAATGGTCAAAAGGCACCAATTTTAGGAAGAGTATGTATGGATCAGTTTATGGTCGATGTTACCGATATTGCAGGAGAAGTATGCGTTGGCGATGTAGTAACGCTGATAGGTCAGGATCAGCAGCAAAGGATCACAATGGAAGAATTGGGTGAGCTTTCAGGTCGCTTTAATTATGAACTTGCCTGTGATCTTGGAAAACGCGTACCACGAATCTATAAGCTGGATGATACCTTGATCAGTGAATAATATTATTACGTTTGCATTTTTCATAGCACCGTATAAAAAGGCAGGGTGTTGGCAAGACTAGAATCAGACAGACAAGTCAGTCTTAAGATGATAGTTGAGGTGCAAGAAAATGAAACGAGGAGATATATATTATGCAGATTTACGACCGGTTGTCGGTTCAGAACAGGGAGGAGTCAGACCAGTCCTTATTATACAAAATGACGTCGGAAACAGGCATAGTCCTACGGTAATCTGCGCAGCGATTACGTCGAAGATGAACAAAGCGAATTTACCTACGCATATTGAGTTAAATGCAGGGCATTATGATATGGTAAAGGATTCTGTTATTTTGCTTGAACAGCTTCGCACCATTGATAAAAAGAGGTTAAAAGATAAGGTTTGCCATTTGGACACACCAATTATGCAGAAGGTAAACAAAGCATTAGAAATTAGCCTGGAACTGAATACATAGTCTGGGCATGATACAGCGAATCAGCAGTTAAGGGCTTCTGATTCGCTGTTGACGTTTCTGACAAGTGGTGTTATATTATTTTAGTATAAATTTTTTGCCTACCAGAAGATAAAAGGAGTGGAAAATATTCATGGATGATGGCGGGACTTCGGTCTGTATCATAGTTATTTTTTTTGTATTATTACTGATTACAGCTATTTTATACGGGTTTCAAAAGGCAATTACGCTGATGAATGTAAAGGAGATTGAGCGTAAAGCACAGGAGGAAAAGGATAAAAAATCGATTCTGCTGTATAAGATTGTTGAGCGCTCAACTATTTATGTGAATTCGATTCAGATGATTATTACATTAATTGACCTTGTTATGGGATATCTGTATTTGCCTGTTTGGACCAGACAATTCCAAAAGTGGATAGGACAAATCACATTTTTGCAGAACGTAGGAAATGCAGGAATAGGCATTATGTCAGTAGTGGTTGCAACTATCTGTCTTATGTACATATTATTGACATTTGGTACACTGTTCCCTAAGAAACTGGCGCAGAGATATCCGGACGCATGGGCTTATATGTTCATCCGATACATTCAGGTTTTACGTACGCTTCTTTATCCGGTAACGGGAATCGTTGCAATATCGGCGAATGGGTTGCTTCGCGTTTTGGGATTTAAGAATGATGATGAGCAGACGGATGTAACAGAAGAAGAAATTATTTCCATGGTTAATGAAGGTCATGAGCAGGGTGTGCTGGAAGCAAGCGAAGCGGAGATGATTACCAATATCTTTGAGTTTGGTGAAAAGGAAGCAAGCGATATCATGACACATAGAAATAATATTGTGGCAATTGACAGTGAGATGCCTTTCAAGGATGCGCTAAGCCTCATGCTACAGGAGAGTAATAGCCGTTATCCGGTATACGAAGAGAACCTTGATCATATCGTTGGAGTCCTTTATTTAAAGGATGCTATGAGAATACATACCTCTGATGAGAGTCTGAACCGTGCAGTCGGCAAGGTCGCAGGTCTGATGAGAGAGGCTGTTTTTGTGCCGGAGACCAAGAATATTGATGATTTATTTAGAAGCATGCAGTCTGAAAAGAATCAGATGGTAATTGTTATGGATGAATATGGACAGACTTCAGGACTTGTTACCATGGAAGATATTCTTGAGGAGATTGTAGGAAACATCATGGATGAATATGATGCCGACGAGAACCATATAGAGAAGAAAGGCGATAACGAATATCTGATTGAAGGAATGACCAAGCTGGAAGATTTAGAGGAACGCTTTGGCATTGACTTTGGAGACAGTGAATTTGAAACCTTAAATGGTTTCCTGATATCGAAATTGGATAGGATACCGGACGAAAACGAGAATAGCGAGATCCGGGAATATGGATATAGCTTTAAAATCATGAACGTTGAGAAAAATGTGATTCAATCAGTTCTTGTAACAAAGCTTCCAGATGAGGAGACAGAAATTACAGAAGAAAAAGAGCAGGAAATATAGCCATATGGTTATTTCAGGATAAAAGAAAGGATAGGTATTGAAATGTCAGGACATTCAAAATTTGCGAACATTAAGCACAAGAAAGAGAAAAATGATGCTGCAAAGGGAAAGATTTTTACCATTATTGGACGTGAAATCGCCGTTGCTGTAAAGGAAGGCGGTTCGGACCCTGCAAATAATTTCAAATTGGCACAGGTTATTGCAAAGGCAAAGGCAAATAACATGCCAAATGATACTATTGAAAGAGGAATCAAGAAAGCAGCCGGAGACGGAAATGCAGTTAATTACGAGCATGTTACTTATGAAGGCTATGGACCAAACGGTATTGCGGTTATTGTTGAAGCCCTTACTGATAATAAGAACAGAACAGCAGCAAATGTAAGAAGCGCTTTCACAAAGGGAAATGGAAGCATTGGTACACAGGGTTGTGTATCCTTTATGTTTGATGAGAAGGGACAAATTATCATTGATAAGGAAGAGTGTGAAATGAGCGCAGATGACCTTATGATGATTGCACTTGATGCAGGTGCAGAGGATTTCTCTGAGGAAGAGGATAGCTTTGAAGTACTTACTGCACCGGATGATTTCAATGCGGTATATGCAGCATTACAGGATAACAAGATTGCAATGGCAAGTGCAGAAGTTACGATGATTCCACAGAACTATGTAGAGCTTTCTGATGAGAACGCTATTAAGTGCATTACCAGAATCCTTGACCTTCTTGATGAGGATGATGATGTACAGGCAGTATATCATAACTGGGATGAGTAAAATAATAATTTAATTATCTACCAGAAAAGAAAGAGACTTGGAATGAAGAACTGATTTCTTTGTTCCAAGTTTTTTAATAATGCAACTGTATGGTCTATTAAAATAACATAACATTCTTCATTGTATAATGGAAAATGTTTATCAGATATATGACGAGTATATGAAAAGGATGACATTGTATTGGATATAGACCTGATATATTTTAGAAAGTGAGGGGAAATCATGAAAAGAATTAAACAAGTAATAGTATTTACTCTGATTGTGAGTCTTTTGAGTGGATGTGCAGCAATCGATCAGATGGTGGAAGCCATTGACCAGGCACGGACAGAGCAAAGTAAGGAAGATGATTCTTCTAATAGAACTGAGCGAAAGAAAAAAGAGGATTCTTCTGATGTTGAGGAGCAAAGTGAAGAAGAATCAGAAAATGTGACAAAAGTGTCATCCGGGCTATATTCAGGCGAAAGACCAATATTGATACAAAATATGGAAAAGAGTGAGAGCGGTAGCATAACTCCTTGTGTAACACCATATATTGTTGAGAGGGATTTAAGCAATATAGATAATTTGTGGCAATTCTACATACAGGATGATATGGCAGATAAGCTGGTACAGAATGGATTTGTCGTATGTGGAGAGGCAGGAAGTGAGTTCTTTGAAATCTATGAGCAGAACCGATATAATATGATCCCTAATTTTGTGACGGTTGATTCCCTGATGCATACATATCATCTGTATTTTAGCTATTTATTAAAAAATATTGAGAAGGACTATCTATTTGAGCGTATCACACAATTAAGCAAGAATATGCTTGATAATTCGATTGCCCAATATGAACAATTAAAAGGGAGTAAGTGGGAGAATGCAGCGAAGAGAAATGTTGCTTTCTTTACCATTGGCGCAAAGCTATTGAATGATAGTACAGTCATATATGATGACGTAACAGAGATTGTACAATATGAGCTTGATAACATAGACCGCGCAGATAGTATTTATGAATCAAAAATTACAGGTGAAAATGAAGATTATACACAATATATACCACGTGGATATTATGAAGGAGACCAGAAGCTGGAACAGTATTTCAAAGCGATGATGTGGTATGGTAGAATTCATTTTCCCCAGAATGATGAGGATATGGACAGGAGTGCATTGCTGATGACTATGGCACTTGCAGATGACAGAGAAGCATACGATGCATGGGAAGCTATCTATGCTGTGACATCTTTCTTTGCAGGCGCAAGTGATGATTTGGGCGTTTGTGAGTATGCGCCTATAATCCGTGAAGCTTTTGGAGAAAATATAACTGTCAGCAAATTAGCAAGAAGGGAAGATAAATTTGAACGGTTCCATTCCATAACTGCAACACTGAAAACACCACAGATTAATTCAATACCAATTTATGATGGAGAGAACAATGTAATTCCGGGATTCCGTTTTATGGGGCAGCGTTTCAGCATTGATGCATCTGTCATGCAAAAGCTGATCTATAGCAATGTAAAGCAAAACAGTCAGGGATATAACAGAATGCTTCCGGACGTGCTTGATGTACCGGCAGCGCTTGGTAGCGATATTGCACTTGGAGTTTTGGAAGAATGTGGTGCAACAGACTATGCAGGCTATTCAGAAAATATGGATTCACTTCGAAAATGTTTGTCAGAAGAAAATGATACCTTGTGGTCAGCTTCTCTTTATGCAAGTTGGCTTAATACATTACGTCCTTTGCTTACTGTCAAGGGAGAAGGTTATCCGATGTTCATGCAAAGTGAAGAATGGGCAAAGAAAGATTTGGAATGTTTTGCGGGAAGTTATGCAGAATTGAAACATGATACCATACTCTATTCAAAGCAGGTTATGGCAGAGATGGGCGGAGGATATGAGGAAGAACCTGATTATAGAGGATATGTGCAGCCTGAACCGCTTGTATATGAAAGGTTTGCAACGCTTGCAGACATGACAGCACAGGGATTGAAAAAATATGGGATGCTTAATCCGACAGATGAGGAAAACCTGTCCCGTTTAACCCAGATTGCAGAGAAACTTCTTGTGATTTCCAAAAAGGAACTTCAAAATGAAGTCTTGACAGAAGATGAATATAACTTTATTGAATGCTATGGTGGTGATATTGAACATTTCTGGTATGAGGCTGTAAAGGATGGAAATGAATCCGGAATGATTTCAAGTCAGGAATATCCGGCAGCGATTATTGCGGACATTGCAACGGATCCAAATGGCTCCGTACTTGAGGTGGCAACCGGAAATCCATCTGAAATTTATGTTGTAGTACAGGTGGATGGAAAAGTTAAGATTGCAAAGGGAAGTGTTTATTCCTTCTATCAATTCTCATGGCCTATGAATGACAGATTGACAGATACTAAGTGGCGTCAGATGATGGGTTGGCAGGTGAATGAAGACGGATACTATAATTATGATAGACCAATTCAAAAGCCGCAATGGACGGAAAGCTATCGGTACAAGTATGAATGGGAATAAACTTGTAAAGAGAATCGTTATCACCATAATAACAGTAATTACAGTTATAGGTTTTGTCTTTATTTTCTATATCCTATGGGATAATGGAGCTTTTTTGCCACAATGGATTGACTGGAAAAATAAGGAATTTGATGAACAGACAGGAGAATATTTCATTGTTCTGGAAAATAAGTCAGTTCATGTTGTATATGATGATAGTATCATTTGGAATTCACCAAGTAATGTAAAGGTTCAGGATATCTTGTCCTGCGATATTGATAACGATCAGAAAGATGAATTAATATTACTTTGCTGGAAGAAAGGGCGCTATGGAAGACATAGGCCCTTTTGGATAGAAAAGGATGAAAATAAATGGTCGCAGCATATCTTTGTGTATGAATATGATCATAATGAGATAAAGCCAAAGTGGATGTCTTCTTACATAGGGCAGGATGTTGCAGGTATAGAGGAAAACGGAAAGACAGCCCCATTTACCCGCATATGGTTAACAGACCTGAACGGGCAGGTGAGTAGTTGGGTATGGGATTCGTGGGGATTTACCAGGGAAGATACGGATATTTCATTTGTAGCATTTGGAGATCTTATAGCGCATGAACCGATATACCGATATGGTTTGCAAAGGGATACTTCTTTCGAATTCCTGTTTGAGAATTTTAAAGAAATCATTTCAGAAAGTGATGTTGCAATAATCAATCAGGAAACACCATTGACAGACGACCCGGCTCAATATAGTGACTATCCAAGATTTGGAACACCGGTGGACGTTGGACAAGCGATTGCAGAGGTAGGATTTGATGTAGTGACATGTGCAACGAATCATGCACTTGACAGAGGTATTGTTGGTATAGATTTTACGAAGGATTTTTTTGAAAATAATCACATAACGTGTCTTGGAATACAATCAGAAAATGAGATAAACGAAAAAACATATGAAATTCTTACAAGAAATGGCATCAAATTTGCAATGTTCAACTATACATATGGCACAAATGGAATTTCAATTCCGGATGTAAATCCGCATATGGTTCATTTGCTGGAAAATGAAGGTAAGATTAGAAATGATATTGAAAAAGCAAGAACTGAGTCTGATTTTGTGATAGTGTTTGTTCACTGGGGAACTGAGAATTCAGAGAATATAGATGAATTTCAACAAAAATGGACAAAGATATTTTTGGATAGTAAGGTAGATGTGGTCATTGGTACACACCCGCATGTCATCCAACCGTATGAGGTTCTCACTGATGAAAATGGGCATAAGATGCTTATTTTTTATTCTCTTGGTAATTTCATAAGTGCCCAATCTGAAAAATCATGCATTAAAGGTGGTATGGCAAGTTTTACGATATCATTGACGAAAGAAGGTTATCAGATTACAGAGTATTCTTTGCAACCATTAATGATACAGTGGCAGGAAGGTGGCAAATATACGGTAGATTTGAAAGGAGATTTCTATGGATGAACAAATAAAGTGTAAAATGAAAAACAAATATATCAAATACATCTTTATGCTGTTTGTCATTTTTCTGCTTTGGGGCTGTAATCATATCATTTTTCATGCGGAACAGGAGGTATTTACATCACCGAATGGCACAAACACAATTATTGTGAAGTATGATTTCGTTTCTCGTCCTACTATCTACCAAAAAGGATTTCTGGGAAATAAAAAGGTGTGGGACTATGAAGGCAGTGGCTTTATGGAAACGGTATATTTTAGTGTGGAATGGTTGTCGGAAAATCAAATTAGATTTTCTTATGATGATACAGATGACAAATATGATGAGGAATATATTATCACATTAGATGAATGATGCTCATTAACAAAGATAGTATTTCATTTACATCTTTTATTCCAGACAAAGATATGCATCCTCCTTTATTTGCATAAATATGTTCAAAATAAAATAGTATGAGGTTCTTCATTTATTAAATAAAACACAATTCCGACAATATAGGGAAGAAAGATAAATTGTATTGTCTGTTTATATTGAAAAATGGGGAACTTTTAAAGAAAATAATATTATATGAAAAAAGATACAATTTCTTGTTGACAGATGAAAAACGGAGTGGTAAGATAATTTTCGTCGCTGAGATATGGAGAGAGCAAAGTCAATGAGATATTTCTTGAAAAAGAAATAAGTAGTTATGTTGACAAGTGCTTGACAGACGATTGAAAAACATGATATGATGTGAAAACTTCGTCGGATTAATTTAGTGACGAATAATTTGAAACACAGAACATTGACAAATAAACAGTAATGCAACCCTGAAAATTCTAATGAGAAAAACGAACCAGAGGTTCGTGGTTCAGAAGGAACTCCTTCGATGAATATTCAGAGAACAAATCCTTTATAACAGCAATGTAAATTGCAACGGATATTAGCCAGTTTAACTGGTGCTAGTATGAAACTTTTAAACATGAGAGTTTGATCCTGGCTCAGGATGAACGCTGGCGGCGTGCTTAACACATGCA
>JALEWA010000131.1 GCA_022788085.1 Lachnospiraceae bacterium | reverse complement strand
TCATTTTAAGAAACAGATAAACTGAAAGTTTCAAGTGCCTTAAGATCACTGTTCCACTACATCATCGGTACAAACATTATTTATTATCCTTTAATCCAACACACATAGGGATTAAGAAAAGGAGCATTACAATTCCTACTATACCAACTACCATGCCAAGAAGCATCATTCCTTCGAATACCATAACCATAGCCATACCTAATCCAAGTACCAAAGAAGAAACAACTCCATATGCAACCTTTCCTGCTACTTTCATATTTACCTTAATCGGTACTGCACCGGACATCTTTCTGTATACAATGACAGTCGCAATAATAGCAACAAATCCTACAGCTGTACATCCTACACCAATATTAAACATGTTCCATTCAGGAAGAAGACACATGCACATCCCCAGTGCAAATACTAATCCACTAACAATGCCTAATACCAACGTAATAAAATTTTTCTTTTCCATGACTCTAATCTCTCCTTACAACACAATCTGTCATATTACCATCCTCTTGCGATAACGCTTTATTTCTATCTTTTGCCTGCATTCTTTGCTGCTTCAAGATTTTTCTTTACGATTTCACTGGAATCCGGAATATTTACCTCTACATGAGCACGAGCTTTTGCCTGTGCATCTCTTTCTTCCTGCTCCTTCTTAATACGAGCCTTAGCCTCTTCTAATGTTTCTCCTTCTCTTACTAGATGCTTTTCTACAAAGCCGTCCTCCATTTTCTTATAAGCTCCGACAACGCCATCTTCAATTTTCTTGTAGCCTTCCACTACACCAGTCTCAATTTTCTTATATCCGTCTACTACTACCTCTGCGATTTTTTCATTTGCTTCTACTATTTTTGACATATCTTTAATCTCCTTGAAAATTTATTTTTGTTTGAAAGAGTGATTTTTGTTACCACTCTTTCCTTTCTGTTATGCCTCTTGCAGACAAGTTCCACATTTACCACAATACTTCATATCAACAGAAGTTTTAGAACCGCATTCCTGACAGATTATAGTTGACTTCTTTTTTTCACTTTCCAGAACCGAAATCTCTTCTTTCGCTGCTTTAATAGCTTCATAGCGCTCCATGATTTCAGGACTCATTTCATCTCCTGCTTCTAGTCTGACTAAAGCCAAGTTTCCAATCTCTCTGGTTAATGATTTAATCAGTTTCTGCTTTTCAGCAATTTTTCCATCCGTCTTACAATTATCAATACCATTTCTCATGCTTCTTGCCATTTTTGACATTTCTGCGTTAATTGTTCCTGTAATATCCATTTTCGTTACCTCCTTGAATTTGATAAGTTGATAATATCCCTTCTTTGTTTAAAAATTGCTTGCAAAATGTTTCCGTAATATTAATTTGCAAAGAAAAAAGATGGCATTTTATACCATCTTCTCCAATCCATCATTTCATTAGTTCATCCGTCAGTTTTAAAATCTCCGGAGCAATCTTTTCACGCTCACGCTTAAGAACCTTGCTATATACCGGATATGCCAATGCTGCCAAAATAGCACCTAAAACACCTGTAATTATCCCAATAATCATATTTGTCATCCCTGTCATTCCTAACAGCACCGCTAAATCTGTCATAATAAGACTCATTCCCATACCAAGAATCAACGCACCGACAATTCCAAGCACCAAGGAAATTACTGTAGCCTTACTTGTAGCCGATGCATCCAATTTTCGCAACCGAGTCATGGAATCTTCTTCCTGACTCTGATACTTTTGACGGATTCTCTTAATCTCGTCCTGTTCCTTTGCAGAATATGTATATTTAAAACTGCTTTCCGTATTCTTACCTTCCATTTTAGCCTCACTCCTTGTTATGTTTATATTGCTTAATTTCTCTGGTCGTCTGTACAATCATATAAATTGCCATTGTGACAACCGCCACACTGATTCCTGCTCCTGTGAGTATTATCATAAGTCTTTTTACTTCCGTAGATGTATCTGCCCCAAATTGTGCAAACATGGCTGTCTCCAAAAATAGCATGGAAAACAATGCACTTGCCATTTTTATCACTTTTGTAATTGATAGAATCGGACTTTTGTACTTACGATACTTAATCATATCTGTAACCGCTATCACTGTAATATAAAATGTGTACATTGCAATTACATATATTAGAAAGCCCTGATACTGAAATCCCCTATTCCAAAATACCATCATCAAAACTGCTGCGGATAATGCCAGATTCACTGTCATCAAAATACAGGCACATAGTCTTGCTCTTTTCAGTTCTCCCAAGTGGTTATTACCAATCGGATTCTTTATTACATATCGCACCAATAAAAATCTCATCATTGCTATGATTGCATAGTACACCGCAAATATTACAAACCAGTATGTCTGATAAATATATCCCGATACCGCATTTACCACAATATAAATCAGATTGATTGCCAGTGAACGATAGAGTCCTACATTTGACTTAAACACAGCATCCGTCATATATCTGTCAATATATTTATTCTCATGCATTTTACTTTTCACGCTTTTATAATAGCCGGGTAATACCTTCCAACAAACAATACAAATTACGGTTAGTGTATAAAACGCCAAAACATAGCTTATATATGCTAAAGGGCTCATTTCCCAACCATTGATGAATATCGCTACAAGCGCAACCGTGCAAATCACAGTCAGCAATGCAATGATCCATACTGGTGGGAATAAAAGTTTTTTCCCTACCTTTCTCCAGTCTTGCATATTAAATCCTCCGGAATCTTACCACAAAAGTACTGCCTTTTCCTATCGCACTTTCTACACTGATTTCTCCATTTAAAATATCTATCACTCTCTTTACCAGAGCAAGTCCCAGTCCATTGCCCTGCATGGCATGGGAAGTATCTCCTTGATAGAATTTTTCAAAAATGTGTGCACCAACCTCCGGCGACATTCCGCAGCCGGTATCTCTTACCTTTACAATGGCATGATGTTCG
>JALEWA010000116.1 GCA_022788085.1 Lachnospiraceae bacterium | reverse complement strand
CATGATGGAGAGTATATTGTCGGCTGCCGAATGCCGGAGGATAATAAAGCAGTCTTTGAATATGTAAAAAAGCATAGTAGAGGATAAATAAGCACTTCATAGATTACCCGGCTTTTCCTTAAAACATGGAAAAGCCGGCTTTCTTTTTGCGAAATACCATTGCAGTCAGCGTATCGTTCTGCTATGATGTTATACGGTGCAAAAGCGCACCAATTGTAAAAAAAGAGCATATTTATATAAATAAAAGGTATCTGTGTTTGTAGCTATGTACTGAATGGTTACGATAACAGAAACAGTGTTGGAATCAGATACGTTTGAAGGTGTGAAAAGAATGGAAGTTTATTTGGACAATTCGGCAACAACAAAATGTTTACCAAGTGTAGCTGCACTTATGACAAAGATAATGTGTGAGGATTATGGCAATCCTTCCAGTATGCATAGAAAGGGTGTAGAAAGTGAAAAATACATTCGCTATGCCAGGGAAGTCATTGCAAGAACATTAAAGGTACAGGAGAAGGAGATTCTCTTCACTTCCGGTGGAACAGAATCAGATAATATTGCTTTGATTGGTACGGCATTTGCCAACTGCAGGGCAGGTAACCATATTATTACGACAAGAATTGAGCATCCGGCTATTTTACAGACCTGTGCTTATCTGGAGAAGCAGGGCTTTCAGATCACATACCTTCCTGTAGATGCCAATGGTATCATTCGTCTTGCAGATTTGGAAAGAGCGATGACAAGACAAACCATACTGGTATCCATTATGCATACCAATAATGAGATAGGTTCCCTGCAGCCAATTGCGGAAGCAGGAGAGCTGATTAAGCGTATGAATCCGAATACCGTATTTCATGTGGATGCAGTGCAGGGCTTTGGAAAATTCCACATTTATCCTAAAAAGATGAAGATTGACTTGTTATCTGTCAGTGCACATAAGATTCATGGACCTAAGGGCGTTGGATTCCTGTATATAAATGAGAAGGTTAAAATAAAACCGATTATTTTTGGTGGAGGACAGCAAAAGGGGATGCGTTCCGGTACGGAAAATGTTCCCGGTGTTGCAGGTATGGCGCTTGCTGTAGAAGAAATTTATAAAGATTTTGAAGAAAAAACGGATTATTTATATGCAATTAAGGACAGATTCATTAAAGGATTAGCCGATATCGAAGGAGTCAAGGTAAATGGACTTAGGGGAAGAGACAGTGCACCACATGTAGTAAGCGTTTCTATAGCTGGAATTCGAAGTGAGGTCATGCTACATGCACTCGAGGATAAAGGAATCTATGTATCAGCAGGAAGTGCCTGTGCATCAAATAAGCCGGCAACCTCTGCAACCTTAAAAGCAATTGGCGTAGAGAAGCAGTATCTTGATTCCACCCTGCGCTTTAGCTTTAGTGTTTTGACTACTGAAGAGGAAATTGACTATACTTTGCAGCAAATGTATGATATGATACCTATGCTTCGTCGCTATACAAGACATTAAGGCACAGATAATATTTGGAGGAAAAACATGTACAAATCATTTCTGATAAAATACGCTGAGATTGGCGTAAAAGGAAAGAACAGATATATTTTTGAAGACAGATTGTGTGAACAGATTCGTTACGCTTTAAAAAGATGCGATGGTGAATTCGAGGTTACCAAGACACAGGGAAGAATTTATGTCAATGCATTGACTGACTTTGATTTCGATGAAACAGTAGAGAACCTGAAGACTGTATTTGGCATCTGGGGTATCTGCCCTGTTGTAAAGCTTGAGGATGAGGGTTTTGAGAAGCTTGCCAAGGATGTTGTGGAATATATGGATAAGGTGTATCCGGATAAACACTTTACCTTTAAAGTGGATACCAGAAGGGCAAGAAAGAACTATCCCAAAGAATCCATGGAAGTAAATGCGGATATCGGAGAAGCCCTTCTTAAGGCATTACCTGAAATGAAGGTAGATGTGCATAAGCCGGATGTTATGCTTCATATTGAAATTCGTGAGATGATCTATATCTATTCAACCGTGATTCCCGGACCGGGCGGTCTTCCAATCGGTACAAATGGCAAGGGAACACTGCTTTTGTCAGGTGGTATTGATTCCCCGGTTGCAGGTTATATGATTTCCAAGCGAGGAGTAAAGCTGGATGCCGTGTATTTTCATGCGCCGCCATATACCAGCGACAGGGCAAAACAGAAGGTAGTCGATCTTGCAAGGCTTGTCTCCCGCTATAGCGGACCAATTGATTTACATGTCATTAATTTTACGGACATTCAGTTGTATATCTATGAAAAGTGTCCACATGATGAATTGACGATTATCATGAGAAGATATATGATGCGTATTGCACAGCATATCGCACAGGAAACAGGATCACTTGGACTGATAACAGGTGAAAGCATTGGTCAGGTAGCATCACAGACAATGCAGTCACTCATGGCAACAAATGATGTGTGTACCATGCCGGTATACAGACCGTTGATTGGCTTTGATAAAGAGGATATCGTTGACGTTTCCAAGAAGATTGATACGTATGAGACATCTATCCTTCCTTTCGAAGA
>JALEWA010000100.1 GCA_022788085.1 Lachnospiraceae bacterium | reverse complement strand
TATGCTTGATAACATGACAGATGAAGATATGAAAAAGGCAGTTGAAATGGTAGCCGGAAAGGCTGAAACAGAGTGTTCCGGCAATATCACGAAGGAGAATATTGCCAGAATTATTAATATCGGTGTGGATTATGTTTCCAGTGGTGCGCTGACACATTCTGCTCCTATTCTTGATGTTTCCCTAAAAAATCTTCATAGTATTGAGTAGTTTTAAGTAGCTTTTAAAATGGAGGTGGAATACAATTCATGACAGGTGAAGAAAGAAGAAATGGATTGCTGAATACGATTCTTGAAGCAGATGCGCCAATTTCAGGAGCAGCCCTTGCCAGGAAATATCAGGTAAGCCGTCAGGTAATCGTACAAGACATGGCATTGCTTCGTGCTGCACATCATGAAGTATATGCTACACCTAAGGGATATGTAATACTTCAATCCCGGAAAGATGATGAGAAAAAAGAAACATCGAGTATTCAGGAACAAAAGCAACAAGGCTCTTTCAGCAGGGAATACCGAGTAGCTCACACAGATGAACAAATTGAGGATGAGCTGAATACCATCGTGGACATGGGAGGAAAGGTTCTGGATGTTACGATAAAGCATGAGGTATATGGAACGATTCGTGCGGATCTTCCGATTCATTGCAGACGGCATGTGCAGGAATTCTTAGAGGAAATCCGAAGTGGCAAGTCAAAACCCTTAAAGAATCTGACATCCGGTGCTATTCATTACCATAATGTTGAAGCTGATAGTGAAGAGACCCTTGATTTGATTGAGCAACAGTTAAAGAAAAAAGGATATATGGTATAAAGAAAAAGCTGACGGGCTACCAAAAGTAGCTTACGTCAGCTTTTTGTGTTTTATTTTTCAATATCTTCTTTATCTACTACTTTAATAATACCCTTTTTCCACATGATTCTGGAGGAAATGATAGCAATCGGAAGCATGAAAAGAATCAAGAAGCCAATCATACCAAACAGGGAAGAACCGCTTGCAATACGTACAATCAAGGAAAGTACGGTAACAATGACGATAACAGGTACAACACCCATAATACCATTCTTTACAACCTTTTTACCTGAGCTTGTACTTCCAAAGAGACCAAGTGTCAGGGAACCGAATAAAGCAGGAATCAGGTAATTGGAAGCAGTCTTAACAGCCGGAAGTTCAAATACAGGGCTAATCCATGCACTAAGCAGAGCAGCCAGAGCAAGAATCACAATGGTCATTATTGAGCAGACAGCAACGGCAACGGATGAAATCGCATCACCCTCCGGTGTATTTGGCTCTTTTTTGGCAAGCTTCATAGCATTGACAGCGCATGGAAGCTTTAAGTTCATAATGTTTCCTGTAATAAAGGTGAGATAAGCAGAGGAACCAAGAATTGGTGTATAGCTGATTGCCTCAGAAATTCCGACAGGAATATAAATCATTAAAATACTAATTGTTCCAAGATTGATTACTTCACCGATGGAAGGAATGCTGTCATAAAAATAAAGAACCACGAAAGGAAGAACAATCATATAAATCAAAGCAAGAAATGTTCCAAATCTGCCCCATTTATGTGCCCATGTCTGAAAGGAATCTGTAACCTGTGTTTTTTTATTATCTTTACTCATGTGTAATACCTCCTTGTTTGCCTATTGAAACAGCTTGCACCAGAAGATGGAGGAAACCATACCACCTATCATGGAAAATGCCATAATAAAGTCATTCAGCCACTTTAACCCGGGGCGGCTTGCAATAACGCCAAGCCCAACTGCAATCACAAGACCGGTTAACATAACAGCAGCCTGAATGGTATCACCGATAAGCAGAACAGGGATATATACTGCAAAAAGGCAAAGCATAAAGGTACCGCTTAAGACATATTTCCAGCTATTGGAATCCTCGGATTTGTTTACGCTCATGGAAAGCTTTTTACCAAATGGCAGAAGGATGCAGAAACCGCTTAACATACCAATACTCATCAGAATCATAACGACACCGAACTGCCTTCCGGTTGCCTGCTCCAGCATTTCTGCATTGGTAGCAAATCCCATGGTAGAAGCGACTGCACTGGAAATCAGGGACTCATAGGAAAGGGAACCAATAACAGAAAGTCTCCACCAGCTCCATACGGTACCAAGTACTGATATCAGTGCGAAAAGTCCGACTACAATAGACAAACTTGGCACAATGGAAAAGACAAGGCTTGATTTGATTACCTTTGTTAAGTCTTCTTTGGAAATTCCAAGCTCTAAACAGTGTGTATATGCTTTCTTCAAATAGACAAGTGAAAAGCCTACAATGTAAAGCAATCCGATTCCTATCAGAATCAGAAGCAAAGGACTGGAAATAATGTCCTTCATGGAAGTTGCGTTACTCATTTATACTACCTCTTTCTCTTTTGTTTTTATTTATGGTCTTCCAGCCAACGCATTGCTGTATAAGCGTAAACGGCACTACCGTTAGCAAGTACCTCTTCATTGAATTTCACCTTCGGATGATGCTGTGGATAGCAGTAACCCTGATCAGGCTGTCCGGCAGCATAAGCAAACATAATGGAGGGAACTTCCTGGCTTACATAAGCAAAATCTTCAGAACCTGTACTCTTTGAAGTCTTTCCACCACCGGACATAGCATTGAGCTGACCGACTGAAAATGCCTTGGAAGATCCAAGCAGCTCACGTACATATTGAAGTGAGCAGTCAGAAAGGTCATTATCATTTTTCAGAGTTGGACAGCCGCTTCCAAAGGTGACCTGTGCCGTTGCGCGGAAAGAAGAAGCGATTCCTGTTGCGATTTCCGTAATCCTTTGCTTTAAAAATGCTCTGACTTCTTCATCATAGGTGCGAATCGTACCACTAAGCTCTGCAGTATCAGGAATGACATTTGCAGCATTTCCGGCATGTATCGTACCGATGGTCAGTACTGCTTCGTCAAAAATGGAAAGCTCTCTTGCATGAATCTCCTGCAAACCTGTAATAATGTGCGCAGCAGCAGTAATGGGATCGATACCATTATTAGGCATAGAGCCGTGGCAGCCCTTACCCTGGATTTGAATCGTGAAGTAGTCAGCAGCAGGAGCACTGACACCGCCATCAGAAACAATTATGGTTCCTGTTGGAATCGGAACACCGGCCATGACATGAATCATCATAGCAGCATCAACGTCAGGATTCTTCAAAAGACCATTTTCTATCATGTCATGAGAACCTTCAAAGATTTCTTCTGCAGGCTGGAACATCAGCTTTACGGTTCCTTCGATTTCATTTTCATGTTCCTTCAAAAGCTTTGCAGCACCAAGCAACATGGTTGTATGCATATCATGACCGCAGGCATGCATCTTTTCATTTTCGGAGGCGAAGTCTACGTCTGCTTCTTCTTTCATGGGAAGAGCATCCATATCAGCACGAACCAGAAAGACCTTTCCCGGTTTTTTTCCTCCTGCAAGAGCGATAAGTCCTGCTTTGCCACATTCTATTGGTTCATAACCCATAGCAATAAGTTCTTTTTTTACAAAAGCCTTTGTCTCTGACAGGTCAAAGCCTGTTTCCGGGTGTGTGTGAAGATAGTGTCTTGTTTCGATTAATTTTGCTTCATAGCTTTTTGCTTCCTGCAATAGCTGTTCAGATGTCATAAGAAACCCTCCTGACTAATAATTTAGAAAAGCGAAGAAAGCCTTGTCATTTAGCTCCTTCGCCATACCACTTGTTTTTATGATAACATGGATTTGAAGAATGTCAATGAAGCTTTTTCCATATAGGGTATGAAGGAAAGTTATAGCAGGTATAATTGACAGAATATTCAAAATATACTATACAATGTGTCTGATAGAATATGTACAATATGACAGTATTCACAAATAAAGAAAAATATTCAGAAAAAGTATTGTCAAATTTAAATAAAAGTGTTATCATACAAACATAGAAACAAAAGAGAAAAATAACAAAAAGAAAAAATCTTAAGAAGAAAAATACAGGACAGGTATCCTGAGAAAAGGAGGTACAAACCATTGGAAGCGCCAGGATGTTTCCTTCAATATGAGAGTGGTAATACCTAGTAACTCCACGAAAAAAGACCTTAAGCAAATATGAAAAGAAAAATATACAGGAAAAAAGACAAATCGAAGTAGAAGAGTAGAATATGAAAATAGGATACAAAATCATACAAAGAGAAGAGTCGGATTCAGGTAAAAGGATTAAGGTAACGGGCGGGTACTCATATTGAACAGATACCACAGATAGAGAAATAGATCAGTAACAAATAACAAAAGAAAACATCGATAGAGCGATAAAAGCTACTAATCGAGGAAAGAGAAAAAATTTGATAACGAATTTCATTAGAGCGACCGTTATATCACAAAAGAAGATATAGCGGTCGCTCATTTTTGTTTTCTTACTATCAGTAAAAGAATGTTAATGTTAAATACTTTTGTTAATATTATCTATCCATTTTCCGGTAAAAATTCTCTGAAACCATTTGGCACTCCAGGGATTTCCGAAAATACAAATAATAGCGACGGAAAAAATCAATGCCAGAATCAGGTTTTCACTCTCGGAATAGCGGAAAATCTTGTATTTGCCGGCAAGCTTAACAAGAAAACCATGTAGTAAAAATACAGGAAGCGTATGCTGCCCAAGGGCAGACAATAATGGTACTTTTTTGTTCGGAACAATAAATAGCAGAAAAGAAATCCATACAAAGCCTATCAGCATCAGAAAAAGCTTTATTAAAAAAGTATAGCTTGCCTTTTCATAGGAACAGGAGGCATAAAGAACCTTTCGGGTTATATTCGGGTTTTCTATTATATAATAGCTTGCAAGAAATAAGAAAACTATGAGTAAGAGTATTAACCACAAAGAATAATCCCTTTGTTTCCTTTTTATTCGGGAATAATAATGTCCTGCAAGAAAAAACGGTACAAAACTGAAGAACCGTGCCAGAGAGCCATAATACCCAATGGAAGTATCGTATCCTGCCAATAATGAGAGTAAAACACTTGCACATACCATGAACACACATGAGTAGGGTTTTACAGCATCAAAGAAGGGCAGCAGTAAATAACAGTATATTGTAACCAGTAAATACCATAAGAGCCAGTAAGGAGTACTGAATTGTAAGGATACCTCCTGCTGTTTTTTTATGATAAAGGCGTCAAAAAGCTGGTACAGGATTTGAAATAGAATATAGGGATAAATTAGGTTGAGAATAATCTTTTTTGGTTGAAAATGTGCAAAATAGCCTGTCAGAAAGAGAAAGGCAGGCATATGGAAGGAATAAATGATTTTGTATAAGTCAGAAGTAAATTCACCTTTGAACAATTCTAAAAAATGTCCGATTAGAACACATAGAATTAACAAAAAGCGTATATTATCCATTCTGTAATTTCTCTGTTCCAAGTTGACAGCCTCCCCTACTTCAAAATGCAAACAAACTATAGCACGTTTTGAGAGGTTAAGCTATAGTGACTTTTATTAGATAATCATTTTTTCCGACTAATATTTGAAAATGTTGTAAAAGTTGGGGAATGTAAAAGAAGTAACCCAACTAAAAAGAAGAATATCGTATTTAGTCGGGAAAAGAAGTACAAGTTCTTCCAACTAATAAAGCAAAATGGCAAAAATGGTTGGGAAATAAAAAAGAGAGCATCCAACTAAATAAAGGAATATGGTTATTCAGTTGGGAGATAAGATACAAAACTCTCCAACTGTTAAAGAAAATAACAAAAATAGTTGGGATAACATGGATTTCGAGGTTTTAATATAGTAAGATGGAAAAAGGATATTTTTATTTGGAAAGAAAAGGTGAAAAAGGATGAATATTGAAATCAGAAGAGCAAAAGAAAAGGATATGGAAGGAATAAATAATTTGCTTTGTCAGGTATTGATGGTACACCATAAGGGAAGACCTGATTTATTCAAAGCAGATTGTAAAAAATATACTGATGAAGAGCTGTCTACTTTAATTCAGGATGATGAAAGACCAATTTTTGTTGCAGTAAATAATGACAATGAAGTATTAGGTTATGCTTTTTGTATATTCCAGCAGCATAAGAATGATAATATTCTGACAGATATCAAGACATTATACATAGATGATTTATGTGTAGATGAGAATGTAAGAGGACAGCATATTGGTAAAAAACTGTATGAATATGTACTTTCTTTTGCAAGAGAACAGGCATGCTATAATGTAACCTTAAATGTATGGTCATTGAACGAAAGTGCCATGAGGTTCTATGAATCCTGCGGCCTTGTTCCTCAGAAAATTGGTATGGAGAAAATACTGTAATTATGGAAGAAGATTTTTTATCATGAAATATATAAGAGGTTTGATGTAAATCACCAAACCTCTTAAAACCTTTTAACCAAAGTATCTCTTTAACAATCCTTCGAATGCCTTACCGTGTCTAGCCTCGTCACGAGCCATCTCATGAACAGTGTCATGGATTGCGTCAAGGTTAGCAGCCTTAGCACGTTTAGCAAGGTCTGTCTTTCCTGCAGTTGCACCGTTTTCAGCTTCTACTCTCATTTCAAGATTCTTCTTGGTAGAATCTGTTACGACTTCACCTAATAATTCTGCAAACTTAGCAGCATGCTCTGCTTCTTCCCATGCAGCCTTTTCCCAGTAAAGACCAATTTCAGGATAGCCTTCTCTATGTGCAACTCTTGCCATTGCAAGGTACATACCAACTTCTGTACACTCACCATTGAAGTTTGCTCTTAAATCCGCAAGGATATCTTCGCTGACACCCTTAGCTACACCAACAACGTGTTCAGAAGCCCATGTTTTCTCGCCTCCCTGTGCAACGAACTTGTCACCAGGAACTCCACACTGTGGACACTTCTCAGGTGCCTGATCTCCTTCATAAACATAACCACATACACTACATACAAATTTCATATTCTTATCCTCCTAAAATAATAATACTTTTAATTGAAAAATACCCTTATATGGATTTTCAATTTTTCCCACAGCCATAAAACATATTATGTTTCTTCTGTTTCCTTGGACTTTTTCTCCAGACAGTGTCTGCAGAGTCCGTGGAAATAAATATTGTGTCCCTGTATCATTCCGTCAAAGTTCTTACCTGCTTCCTCATCAATAAAGGGCATTTCTTTACATTCCAAATCAATTACACTGTTACAGGCAGAGCATACAAAATGCTGATGTGGTGATGTATCTGCATCAAAGTGATCGATACCAAGCTCACCAAAGGAAAGCCTTAAGATAGTTCCAGCGTCAACTAATTGTGTCAGGTTACGGTAGACCGTTCCAAGACTGATATTTGGATATTCTTCCTTTACATGTGAGTATACAAGCTCTGCAGTCGGATGGTCTTTCCGTGTTTGCAGAAAAGATAGAATTGCCGCTCTTTGTCGGCTATACTTCATTATCATAAAATTCCTCCGCTTGTATAGAACTAAATCAGTAATGATTATTGTTATTATATACAGAAAACATTAAAATTGCAATAGTAAAATAAGAATATTTTTATCTGATTCCTAAAAAAATAATAAAGAAACCAAAAAATCCCTATAACTTGCGTTTTTCTGTGGTATACTCTATTTATAAAAAAAGCAGTACAATATTGAGATGACTTTAATCTGGAAGGGAT
>JALEWA010000098.1 GCA_022788085.1 Lachnospiraceae bacterium | reverse complement strand
AGGTCGCAGCAGGACTTGATGTTGACCTTCATGCAGGAGCTGATTCTGACAGGGCAAATAAGATTACTGTTAACCTTGATACCCTTACAGCAGCAGGACTTGGTATTGACAAGCTGGCAAGTTATAACATCGGTATTGTAGATACAACGGGTGATAATGCTACAGATGCGATTGATGTCATCGCAGATGCACTGCAGATGGTATCAAGACAGAGAGCAGCTCTTGGTGCTGTTCAGAATCGATTAGAGCACACAATCAAGAATTTGGACAATGTTGTTGAGAATACCACATCAGCAGAATCTGCTATTCGTGATACTGATATGGCAGAAGAGATGGTTAAGTATTCCAATGCCAATATCTTAACACAGGCAGGTCAGTCCATGCTTGCACAGGCTAACCAGTCCAATCAGGGTGTTCTTAGCTTATTACAGTAATGATTGGAAGAAATTATGGCACCGGGTTCCATGCGGATACCCGGTGCTGATTGGATAAGGGGAAAATAGATAAGGGGAGAGACACAAAATGGTAGTACAACATAATCTACAGGCAATGAATGCCAACAGAATGCTTGGGCTGACAACGAAAACCGTTTCCGGTTCAACAGAAAAGCTTTCCAGTGGTTATCGTATTAACAGGGCAGCAGATGATGCAGCAGGACTTGCCATTTCTGAAAAGATGAGAAAGCAGGTTCGGGGACTCACACAGGCTGCAGCAAATGCGGAGGATGGTATTTCCTGCGTACAGACAGCGGAAGGAGCGCTGGCTGAAGTACAGGATATGCTGCAAAGAATGAATGAATTGTGTGTACAGGCAGCAAACGGGACCAATTCCGTTTCTGACCGTCAGTATATTCAGGACGAAATCGATCAGTTGGTATCTGAGGTTGATAGAATTGCAGAGACTACCAAATTTAATGAGACTTTCCTGTTAAAAGGCGATCAGACCGGAGCCAAGACAAGCGTATATATTACGAACTATTCCACGACATATACGAAGAATGAGGTCCCTAATGGTTATGCAGGAAATCCGACCACGTATTGCATGAATTATATTGGAACGAATAATTTGTATGTGGTATCTGCAGAAGTCCTGGAGTCAAGTCCAAGCATTGCATTAGGTGCAGATAAGATAGGTACCGGTGATGATATGACAAAGTATCTGGAGAAGAATACGGCTGCTGATAATAAGGGTAAGGCAGCGTTGAATACTGCTTCTTATACCGCATTTATGAATGTAGAACTGGATTCCAATGTGAGCGGTGGTGCAGATTTATACATTGATGGAACAACCTCTGTTGTAAAAGCAAAGCAGGAGCTGTTTATCTACAATACAGAGAATAGTACGGTAACACGTATCACAAGGGATACGGTTATGACGAAGTACTTAAGCGATGACAATACCATGAAGGATCAGTACCGCCTGGTAGATTATGTAGATTCATCCAGAGCACAGAGTACGGGAAGTAAGATCTTAAGTCAGGTTACTAACAATACAGCGTTTGCATGGGATGATAAGAAACTGGAAATTGATGAGAGTATGCAGAAGCTGTATGATGCAGATGGTCAGGAGGTCTCCGGAGTCGCATTGCATCAGTACTTTGATGAACAGGGAAATTACAAGGGCGGTTTGTTCAAAACATCGCAGGCAAGAGCAACGGATGAGGTATTTACCAGTACTTCCCTTGCACAGCAGATGGCAAAGCCCGGTGAAACCGCATCTACAATCGGAAAATATATAACACAGTCTTCCAAGCAGATTGCAGAAGGACTCACTTTTCAACTTCATGTAGGAGCACAGAGTGATAGAAAGAATAAGATTTCAGCAACCATAGATACATTGACAGCAGCCGGTCTTGGCATTGATATGCTGGCAAGCTTCAATATAGGGATTGTTGATGAAACCGGTAATAACGCAACGGATGCAATTGATGTGGTGGGCGAAGCTCTACAAAGAGTATCAAGACAGCGTTCTGCACTCGGTGCAGTACAGAACCGACTGGATCACACAGTCAAGAATCTTGATAATATTGTTGAGAATACAACTGCCGCAGAGTCAGCGATTCGAGATACGGATATGGCAGAAGAGATGGTTCGTTATGCGAATGCCAATATTCTGCAACAGGCAGGTCAGTCCATGCTTGCACAGGCGAATCAGTCGAACGAAGGAGTTTTGTCCTTGTTACAATAGTAAATATATTTATGGAAGGTCTGACATTATGGTCAGGCCTTTTTGGTATTTTAACGCAATTGTCAGAAAGATATAGAAAATATAAAAAATATGTGATACAATAATAAAAGGGTTACATAATGATTTTACAGAAAAGGGGATTACTATGTCGAAAGTACCGATATCAGTTTGTATCATTGCTAAGAATGAGGAAAAATATATTGAGGAATGCTTAAAGAGATTGCAGCCTTATGGTTTTGAAATTATTGTAACAGATACAGGTTCTACAGATCGAACCAAAGAAATTGCTTCAAAATACGCCGATAAGGTACTGGATTTTGAGTGGATTAATGATTTTAGCGCAGCAAGAAACTTTTGTGCATCCCATGCATCTAATAATTGGATTTTGGCGCTCGATTGTGATGAATATGTAAATAGCATAGATATTAAGGTCTTACGTATTATGATGCAGAAGTTCCCACGCTATACCGGTGTAATACGTTTGAAGAATCTTGTCATTGATCCTGAGGGAAAGCAGGGATACGGTTCTGATGATGTTACGAGACTTTATAATAAGAATTATTATACCTTTGATTATCCGATTCATGAACAGGTGTGTGCCATTGAAATGTCAAAACGGGAAGAAATGATGCAATGCTTCCTGATTCCAATGGAGGTAGTACATCATGGTTATGCATTACAGCCTGAAGAGATGAAGGAAAAACAGAAAAGAAATCTGGAACTTCTTTATGCAAACCTGAAAAACAATCCGGAAGAGGCATATACCTTATTCCAGATAGCTCAGTCAGAATTCATATTAGGAAATACAGAAAAAGCAGTGGAATTCTATGAAAAAGGACTGGCTTTAGACCCTTCACCTGAGCTTATTTATGTACAGGTAATGATTATGTCTCTTGCAAAAGCATATGTAAAGATAGATCGTGAACAGGATGCATTAACATTGATGAATAAATATGCCGACAAATGTAAAACGGCAAAATTCGTATTTACACATGCAGGTGTATTATTGGACAATCATCAACCGCTGAAAGCGTTACTTTTATATGTAAAGACAACGATGCTGCCGGATGTTGATACTCTTGGAGAAAACCTGATGCACTGCTACGAGCATATTATAGATTTGTATACAGATATGGGAGATGAAAAGATGGCAAATCTTTTCAAAGATAAATACGATGCATGTAGAAGGGAAAAGGAAAGAGTGATTAACAGCTAGAAAGGGGAACACCATGTCAAGACTGCCAGTAACAGTATGTATTATAGCTAAGAACGAAGAAAAATATATAGAACAGTGCCTCCGCTATCTGCTGCCATATGAGATGGAGATTGTAGTGGTAGACACAGGCTCTACAGACAGAACAAAGGAAATTGCCATGAAATATACAGATAAGGTATATGATTTTACATGGATCAACGATTTCAGCGCGGCAAGGAACTTTGCAGCATCCAAGGCATCTAATAACTGGATTCTTGCTGTGGATTGTGATGAATACCTGACACAGTTTGATGTGCAGGCTGTCAGAATCTGCATGCAGCAGCATCTTCGTCATGCTGGTATGATTAAGATTAAGAATATTCATACTCAGGAAAATGGCGATCATACTTATCAGATTGATGAGGTGCCAAGATTCTATAATAGAAACTTTTATGAATATTGTTTCCGCATTCATGAGCAGATTACTCCGAAGAAACATGATGCGCAATCAGAAATCGTACTATATACATATTCTTTGCCTGCACAGGTAGAACACCATGGATATGATTTGCCACCGGAAGAAATGTTGAAAAAACAAAAACGAAATCTGACATTACTTCAGGCGGCTTTAGGTGAAAATGATATTGATGATTATCTGCATTTTCAGATGGCTCAGTCATATCAGATTCTTAACAGAGAACCGGAAGCCATCAGGGCATTGGAAAAGTGCTTTGCAATGAATCCAAATCCAATGAAAGGATACATGAAGATCGCAGTACTGTTTTATGCCAGAATCCTTCGTAAACACAACCGAAGTGAAGAGGCTTTGGAACATCTTTTGAAATACCAGGATGTTATAAAAACAGCAGAATTCAGTTATCAATTAGGATGTTGTTATCAGGAATGCGGAGATTATTTGAAAGCATTGCTTACTTTTGTAAAGGTGACACAGATGTCAGATATTGATACACTTGGAGAAGATGCTTATGATGTGTATGTAAGAATCATGATGCTGCACAGTATGTCCGGAAATCAGGAAGGTGTGGTGCATTTCAAGCAAAGATTAGAAGAATATGGATTATCCCATGGAAGAAAAATTGTGTTTCAATAGGAATTGCGATAAGAATAGAACAGGGTACAGTTTCACGGAAAATCAGGTGGTGAGCTGTGCCCTGTTTTC
>JALEWA010000068.1 GCA_022788085.1 Lachnospiraceae bacterium | reverse complement strand
ATCGGTTCGAGTCCGATCATCGGCTTTATGGATGGATTCCCGAGTGGCCAAAGGGGACAGACTGTAAATCTGCTGCAAATTGCTTCGGTGGTTCGAATCCACCTCCATCCATTAAATTAAATAACGCGGGGTGGAGCAGTCTGGAAGCTCGTCGGGCTCATAACCCGAAGGTCACAGGTTCAAATCCTGTCCCCGCTACTCAAGACATGTGTCTTAATGCCTAGATAGCTCAGTTGGTAGAGCAGAGGACTGAAAATCCTCGTGTCACTGGTTCGATTCCGGTTCTAGGCATTTATAACTTACAGAAAACGGTATCCCCGTTTTTTTTTTGACAAAAAGATAGTATAAAATACTATAGAATAAATAAAGTCAAAAAGAATATATAATATTAATTCAGTCAACCTTACTCGTCAATTAAATTTCCAAGAATTCCCACTTAGTCTTCTTAAAAATAAATATTCTAAGTTGAAAAAAATTAGAAATCAGATTACAATAAAATTACATAAAGTGAACATTTTTACAAAAGATACAATAGGGGAATACAAAATGGAAAAGATATGTGAAATTTGTAAAAATACATATAATATTGTCAGAACATTATTTCATCAAAAATATCTTATTAACTTATATAAAGAGATAAAACAAACAAGATAAAAGCAATGAGGTGCTATAATGGATAACTTAAAAAATATTGTACTCTTAATTGATGCAGATAATACCCAATTGTTAAAACTAGAAAGTGTTATACGAGAAGTTTCATTGCGTGGACGTATTGTAGTGAAAAGAGCATATGGAAATTGGAAAAAGGATACTTTAAAAAACTGGGAGAATGAATTAAAACGATTAGCAATTAAGGCTGAACAGCAATTTGATTATGTGACAGGTAAAAATGCTACAGATATGGCATTGGTAATAGATGCAATAAATTTGTTGCATAAAGGGATTTATGATGCTTTTGTGATAGTGGCCAGTGATAGTGATTATACCCCACTTGCTATAAATTTACATGAATCAGGAGTACATGTAATGGGAGTAGGAGAGAAAAAAACACCAGAATCTTTTAGAAATAGTTGTGACGAATTTGTCTTCTTAGAGAATATATCTGGAGAAACAGAACCTGGCAATGCTCAGTCCGACTTGGAAAATGAGAGGCAGGATATTGAGGAGATACGCAAGAAAAGTGAAAATATAGATACAATACACAATTTACTTAAAGATGCATTTGAGAAATATCAGGATGATGATGGATATGTTAATGTGAGTGCCGCAGGACAGTTTATAAAAAGGGTAAAACCAGACTTTGATGTGCGCACATATGGTTATATAAAATTACCCAAATTGATAGAAAATTATCCTGATAAATATGAAATGAAAAAATATCCGGGAAAAGGTAAAGTTACAATTATTGCTTACAGATGTAAGGAAACAGAATAAAAGACAGAATTTATAAATGAAGTAATAAATCATCCATTTATGGGTGATTTTTTTATGGGAAAATGACACAAAAGACTTGATAAATGGTATGAATATGATATGATATACATATTATAATATGATACTGTATATGCAAAATATGAAAGGAGTAGAGCATGCGAAGAATAAGAAAAAGAATACTGGCAGCAATCATAATCCTGATATTAACAATTCTACCAGCAATGACATCTTATGCGGATAATAATTCAGATACAGGTGCCAATGCGGGAGGTGATGACGGCCAGGGAGCATGGCAGGGACCTATTACGAATTATGATGGATATCCTACAACTGTATCACGAACAGGATGGCTCGTCTATATTGTGGAGGATACATCTTCTGCATTATCAATAGATTCAGCCACAACAAAACCTGTACAGGTATCAGATACTCTTGTATTTTATACATCGAATAAAAGACCAACAGATTGCCATAAATTCACTCCAACGACAAGATTTGGCAAACCCATAAACTGGGATAGCCAATTGCAGTCCACATGGGGAGCACCTTATGAGAATAGTGGAAAGAAATGCATTGGGAAGGGAACTTACGTAAAGGGCCTTATGATGCAAAACGATGCAGACTTGTTTTTTAAATTAATAGAGTTATATTTTCCAGAATATAAAGAAGAATTCACATCCACAGGTACACGAAAATTGGCTCTAGTTATGGAACCGTTTTTTTGGATGGGAGTATATCAGAATCATAAATACACACATCGTAATTATTGCGGAACAGCATATGGCTGGGCAGAATTATATAATAAGATGGGAATGCCAAAAGGTGATGGCTGGGTAAATACTTATACCCATGGCAACTTTCCAAACTGTGCAAAACTGGAATATCCAATGTGGGGATTAACACCATTATCAGGGCAACTGACAGGAGACCAGATAATGAACTCAGGTAATGGATTTATTGTATTCTGGCCGGGAAGAAATCCTGTACCACCATCACCAACACCACCACAGCAGGCAACTTCTACGGGCAAGGTATTATACGAAATCCGAAACTGGTCAGATGAATTCGACATCAGCCGTGGAATTCCGTCCGGAGAAAATGTAAAGAATGAGATGAGAGCAGATACATTCTATGGAAGCGCAAAGGTATATGAAACAGCATCCAATGTAAAAGATTATACAGCGACATATACATACAGATGGGTAGAACACATACCAGAGATAAAAGATATTTATGGAAATACCATACAGCAAGGAAAAGACGTAACACATTACAGAGGTAAGAGTGTACAATTTTCAGCATATACAAAGTACCAGTATGCAAGCGAAGTTCAATTATACAGTTATTACAGCCTGATGGTGAATAATAAAGCGTTTGCATATCATCCAATTTATAACAGTGCATTATTGAAGGAATATCCCATAGTGACACCTGATGTAGTAAGATACACAGCAGATGGTGATTATGTAAATGATAAGGCATCGCTAGGATTTACAGCAGATGCAGGATCTCATTATTTCTTTCCGGCATCCATACCAGACCGGACAATTGATGTAGGAAGTGAATCAGAAATAAGCTCGGCACATTCCACAGCAGTGGCAGAAGCAAAAGCATATGTCTATAATAACAGCTGGTCAACAAATGACCGTATAAAGGTAAATGTGAAGGTAGGAACACAGGATGTACAATATGTATTCATGGATGATACAAAGGTACAGGGATGTATCATACCAGGAAGTTATAATACGACCGCAGCAGAATCAGCTTATAAATATGGAGCAAATGGATATGATCTGGATACAGTAAAGCCTGTAAAAGTAACACAGACAGAAGAGATACTTATACCATCTTCAACAGACAATAAGGACTATCCGACAGGCATACAGGCATACTATAAGAATATTGTCAATACAATCGATACAACTGATAAAGTATATTACTCAGGAAGATACTGGTATCAGAATGGAGACAGCATATACGAACATGTGATATCCGGAGCAACCAATGGAACGAAATTTGATTTGGAAGATTCTCCTACAGGAGACGGATATCCAATCAAGGTACATACACCGGTAATAGCTCCAATCGTGATAACAGATAATTATGGATTAGACCAGACGATACCGGATAATCAGCTTATAGATGTAGATGAAAATGCGCAGTATCAGTTAAAGCTTGACAGCTGGTATATGGTAAAATGGAGACAGGATTTATGGGTATCAGCTATCTGGGGAGATATACCGGGATATGGCGATTCGGGAATCAATCCGAGCAAATATGATGAGTATGTACTGATGAAACAGATTAAATTTCCATTCGATGTATACTATAATGGAGAATTTG
Organism: Lachnospiraceae bacterium; assembly: GCA_022788085.1. Taxonomy (GTDB): domain Bacteria; phylum Bacillota; class Clostridia; order Lachnospirales; family Lachnospiraceae; genus COE1. Next base: position 2,388 of record JALEWA010000068.1, on the reverse strand, counting down.
TGGAAGCCGGCAACTGGATAATCGTAGAAGAACCAAATGATTATCTGCAGGAATGGAATGACAACATCGATTATATAAATTATGAGTCAAAGAACCATTGGACAATGACACCAATATATATACCTTCCTATTCACAGGAAGGAAGCGGAACCATTGAAGCAAGGGTATATGCGGATAATACATACGGAAGATATGATGGCTCACATGACAGTATGATGGAAGTAGAAATGAATACAGACCAGAAGAATTATGTGGCAACATATTCTGTAACAGATCAGTTGTCAGGACATATATATGGATTTTCTGTAGTAGGAGTAGATGATACGGATATGTATAATTACATAGACCTTGACAAAAATCTGCATGACCGTATAGAGTATCCGCTAGCAAGTGTTAAAGAAGAAAAGGTAGCTGGAAAGCTGAACAGACATAACACTGCAGGATACCGGTTCTTGAAGGACGGTTCCATAACAGAAGATGTAGCCGATTATAATTTGCTTCCTTTACGAGAGGGTAGCAATGAAACGGCAGGATTACATATGGGAGATGGAAGATTGTGGATGGGAACAGGATTTTCGTTTAATCTAAAGACCATTGCAAATTTATGGAATGATAATGATTACATAGAAATAAGACCTACATTCAAAATCTATTCACCTGATGGTTCCTTAAAGTATACATATACACCTGATGGCACCCTGCAGCGAGATAAAGATTTTGTTATTCTCTATGAGGATACCTTAGATGGCAACAAATTAAAAATATTCGGAGGCCCGGAAGATAATACAATAAAGACATGCTTCATGGGATACAGGTTATTTGATGAATCATATTATACTGAGGAAGATACCTATACAGATAATGGAACAACCACACGCTATGGAGACTGGGTAAATTATACGTTGGAACGTTGGAACAAGACACATGGATTAACAGGAACCAATGCAAAAACAGAGTACGACATGATGGAAAAAGGATATCAGTGTTATACGAATTCTTCCATTATCCTTGACAAGAATCTTCGCATGTTATCAGGAGAATATGAACAGCTCTATAAGAACAGAAGAAGAACAGATTCTAATCTCGTAACATACTTTGATTGGAACAGTGATGGAGTAAATGAAGGAAGTTACAGTTCAGATGAAGTCATAAGATTCAGAGACAGCATGCAGTCATGGTATGGATATTATTGTATGCCGGGAATTCTCTACATATATGATGGTTCATGGGACGAACTGAAACAGAAAGATTCATTCAGTCTGGCAGATGATTTTCTTCACGAGGACGAGATAGGTGATATCATCATTAATTTTGACATCATTGCTTACAAAGATGGAAAAGCACATCTGCAGTATGGTGGAATCATGAACGGTGGAAGAGTATGGGAAATTGAAGGTTATGACCGCAAGGATAAATATGACTAGGGTGATGTAGTGACCTATGATTCACAGCACAGATGGGCAGATAAGAGAACAGGATATGCAGTTATGATTAATTAATAAAAAATAAGAAAAGGCTGGAGCATTATCAGCAAGATGGTGTTCGAGCCCTTTTCTGATATAATATCTCGACCTAAGTCAGGTACAATTTTAGAAATTTGTTTAGAAAATTCCAGAAAAATCAAATCCATAAATTAATCATTTCCACAACAACAAAAATATGTTATAATAAATGAATAAGGGGATGCTGACGGAATCGTTGCGCCCTTTTTCAATATAAAACATTCCTGCCGGTATCCAGATACCGGTTTTTTTTATTTTCACGGTGAAAATGAATAACACATAAAAGATATATAATATCATAATATAGTTGACAATATGTATTTAATGTGATATTATATACATATAAAGAAATATATAAATTATGGAAGGGAGAACTACTATGAAGAAGAAAACTGTCTTAGCAATTATAGGAGCATCAATCGGAATCCTTATAGGAATGCTTGTAGTCATAAATATACCTGGTGTGAGACCTGCCACAAATGCAGATGTACAGTCCACGCAGGAAACAGAAGAAACGCAGGGTACGGAGGAAAAAAATCTTCTCAGTAAGACAGGTAACACTGTTTTGGAGGATGAACATTCTGTTACGGAAATAGCAACAGGAGAGTACATTGAGGATCAGGTAGAAGAGGAGACCACAACAGGAAGTGCTAGTGAAAATACTGTTCTTAATGAAAACGATATGTCATATGTAGCTAACAAGAATGAGATTCTTGATCCGACTAGGGATAGGGCGTATACTAATTACTATGCAGCGGCAGATACCGATGTTTATGCTGAAATGTCCGTTGATTCAGAAATACTTGGAAGAGTAAATATGAATGATGTATTAAAGTCATATGGCAATGTGGATGGATGGTATGTCATTGATTATAATGGAAGAGAT
>JALEWA010000018.1 GCA_022788085.1 Lachnospiraceae bacterium | reverse complement strand
GCCTTAGGCTTTCAGAACGAGGAACAGTTTGATTTTCGCAGAAAGCTTGCTGATGCGTTAAAAAAGAATGAAGAGCAAAGAGAACAATAAGGAGGTTTTCTTATGACAATCGGCGCATATTCAGGATTGAATCCATATAATACAAATTATATATATCCCAACTCTCGCCTCCAGACTCCGGAAGGTATTCAGGCATCCTCCGATGCTTCTTCCTCTAATCCGGACGAAATCAAGAAACCCGGACGCAAATCTTCTCCGGAAGATTGTCAGACATGTAAGGAACGCAAATATCAGGATGGCTCTGATGAAGCAAATGTATCCTTCAAATCAGCTTCTCACATTTCACCGAACTCAGCAGGCTCCGCTGTCCGGGCTCATGAACAGGAGCATGTTTCAAATGCATATAAAAAAGCAGCTCAAAAGAACGGAAAGGTGGTAAATGCATCTGTTTCCATCCATACCTCTCTCTGCCCTGAATGTGGAAGAACTTATGTATCAGGTGGAACCACCAATACAACGGTAAAATACAGTAATGAAGATAACCCTTATCAGAAAGATCGTAAAGCACAGGATGCCATCAATTTGACAGGCTCCAATATTGATTACGTTGCATAAAAGAGAGCATAGCCTAATCCGGCTATGCTCTTTCTTATCTCTTATTCATTCATCGGAAGCTTATACACAGGCTTTCCATGTTCATCCAGCTTTGGTGTAGAACGTTCCTTTAATGTGTGATATGGCTTCAAAGGCACGATACTCTTATAAGCCGGTCTGATAATCTTGTCTACATTGATCAGCTCTTCCATTCTATGTGCGCTCCATCCAACAATTCTCGCAATTGCAAAAATCGGTGTATAAAGCTCCAATGGAATATCAAGCATACTGTAAACAAATCCGCTGTAAAAGTCAACATTGGCACTGACACCCTTGTAAATCTTACACTTTTCTGCAATAACCTCCGGTGCAAGTCTTTCAATCATGGAATACAATTCAAAGTCCTTATGACGTTTCTTCTCTTCTGCAAGATTTTCTACAAAGCTCTTAAATACTCTGGCACGAGGATCTGATATTGAATATACTGCATGTCCCATTCCATAAATCAAACCACTTCTGTCAAATGCCTCCTTATTCAGCAGTTTATACAGATACGCTCTAACCTGATCTTCATCTGTGGTATCATCTACGTTTCTACGCAAATCCTCCATCATTTGAACTACCTTTATATTAGCTCCTCCATGCTTTGGTCCCTTTAAAGAAGATAATGCCGCTGCAATGACAGAATAAGTATCTGATCCGGAACTTGTTACCACACGTGTCGTGAAGGTTGAATTATTTCCACCGCCATGCTCCATGTGGAGTACCAGCGCTGCATCCAAAACCTTTGCCTCTGTAGGTGTATAGGACTTATCCGGTCTTAACATTCTTAAGATATTCTCTGCCGTAGACAGCTTTGGATCCGGTCTGTGAATGTATAAGCTGTCATCACATTCATAATGATTATATGCATGATATCCATATACAGAAAGCATCGGAAATACGCTAATCAACATCAGACTCTGGCGTAATACATTGTCTAATGATAAATCCGATACATTATCATCATAGGAAGCCAGCGTTAATACACTCTTTGTCAGGGAATTCATAATATCATGGCTTGGTGCCTTCATGATAACATCCCTTACAAAATTAGTTGGCAGAGTCATACTATAGCCTAACGCCTTTTTGAACTCAATCAACTCGTCCGCATTTGGCAAATTACCGAATAGTAACAGATACGCGCATTCATCAAATCCAAATCTGTCATCCTGCTGAAAACCACGCACTAAATCAAAAATATTATATCCTCTATAGTAAAGCTGTCCATCACAGGGAACACTTTTTCCATCAATTTCCTCTGATGATTTAATTAACGAAATATTGGTCAATCCTGATAATACACCTTTACCATTCTTATCTCTCAGTCCGCGCTTAACCCCATACTCATCGAAAAGCTTAGCATCAATCCCATTATTTCCCTTGCAGACCTTTGCATACTTATGAGTAAAATCCTTAATTATCTCTTCGCTTTTTCTTCCCACGCATATCTTCCTTTCTTCTATTATTTATTATATTATATAAAAATAAGAGTAACATAACAAGGTTATAATTATGAAAATTTTTTAAATTTTCTGTATGTTTTTGCCAAGCATGGAAAGAATAAAAAAATTCCTGAACACCTTTCCAGGTTTCAAGAACTTCTTCGGGTTGGGCTATTCTATTAAATAGTCAACAGCTCGTAGGGGAATCGAACCCCTGATTCCGCCGTGAGAGGGCGGCGTCTTAACCGCTTGACCAACGAGCCATATCATCTGCTTTACTGATATGTAGTGAAATAGAAGCAGCTCGTAGGGGAATCGAACCCCTGATTCCGCCGTGAGAGGGCGGCGTCTTAACCGCTTGACCAACGAGCCATTAACCTATTGCTGTATCAGTGTCAGCTCGATTATCATACTATAAATGAGAAGAAAATGCAAGTCCTTTTTTCAACTTTTTTGTCAGTCCTTCACCTCAAACATAAAAAGTGCCTTGATTCCGGCACTTTTTATATTCTACATGTATATAATACTTACTCTTCTTCCTCGTTCTTAACAACCGCAATTCCAAGCTCTTCAAGCTGGATGTCATCTACAAGATTTGGTGCATCTGTCATCAGACAGGAAGCATCCTTAACCTTCGGGAAGGCAATGACCTCACGGATAGAATCAGCCTGAGTCATAAGCATAATCAATCGGTCAAGGCCAAACGCAAGTCCTGCGTGTGGCGGTACACCATACTTAAATGCAGTTAACAGGAAACCGAATCTTTCTTCAGCTACTTCCCTGGATAGACCAATTACCTCAAACATCTTCTCCTGAATATCATCCTGATAGATTCTGACACTACCACCGCCAAGCTCTGTACCATTTAATACGATATCATAAGCCTTTGCACGAACCTTGCCCGGATCTGTATCAAGTAATGGCAAGTCTTCCTCCATAGGCATTGTGAATGGATGATGCATAGCAACGAAACGATTCTCTTCCTCACTCCACTCTAACAATGGGAATTCTGTTACCCACAAGAAATTGTACTGATTCTTATCCAACAATCCCAAGTTTCTGGCAATTTCAAGTCTTAAGTTACCAAGTACATCCCAAACAACCTTATTCTTGTCTGCAGCAAATAACAGCAAATCTCCGTTTTCTCCATCCATTGCCTTAACAAGTGCTGCCATCTGTTCCTCTGTCATGAACTTTGCAAAAGAAGATTTTAAGGTTCCATCCGGCTGGATTGCAATATAAGCAAGTCCCTTTGCGCCAAATCCCTTAGCAAACTCAACTAAGGCATCTATCTTCTTTCTTGGCATTTCACCCTGTCCCTTGGCATTGATACCACGAACAGAACCACCATTTTCCAAAGCACCTGTAAATACACCAAAGCCACAGCCTGCAACGACATCACTGACATTCACAAGCTCCATGCCAAAACGTGTATCCGGCTTATCAGAACCAAAACGATCCATAGCCTCCTGCCATGTCATTCTCGGAATAGGATTCGGAACTTCTACACCGATTGTTGCAAATATGGTCTTGAGCATTCTCTCATTTACTTCAATCACATCATCTACATCTACAAAAGAAAGCTCCATATCGACCTGTGTGAACTCCGGCTGTCTGTCAGCACGAAGGTCCTCATCACGGAAGCACTTTGCAATCTGGAAATATCTGTCGAAGCCAGAGCACATAAGGAGCTGTTTAAAAAGCTGTGGTGACTGTGGCAATGCATAGAATGAACCCGGATGAACACGGCTCGGAACAAGGTAATCTCTTGCGCCCTCCGGTGTGGATTTATTCAAAATTGGTGTTTCAATTTCAAGGAAGCCTTCGTTTGTCATGAACTCACGAATCTTAGCCACAACACGGCTTCTCATCATAATCTTTTCCTGTAAATCAGGTCTTCTTAAGTCAAGATAACGATACTTTAATCTTAATTCTTCCTTCGTCTTGGAATCAGCCTCAATCTGGAATGGCGGTGTTAATGCCTCAGAAAGAATACGAAGCTGTGTAGCACGCACTTCGATATCACCAGTCTTCATATTTTCATTGGTATTGCCTTCACGTCTTTCAACCGTACCAACAACAGCAATTACGAACTCACTTCTTAAGCTTTCTGCTTTTTCAAAAGTAGCCGCATCTACAAATCTGCTGCCCTCACCCTCTTCGAAGATAATCTGTAACAGACCGCTTCTGTCACGTAAGTCTACGAAGATGATGCCTCCTTTGTTTCTACTCTTCTGCACCCATCCCATCACAGTAACGGTTTCACCAACATTTGCATTGGACAGTTCTGTACATCTGTGGGTTCTCTTCAAACCTTTCATAGTCTCTGCCATGATATTTATCCTCATTTCTGCGCCTTATTATAGGAATCGCGCTTTATTTACTTCAATGGATTCTTGTAGAATTCCTTAAATTCCTCATAGCCCTCTGCTGTGAGCTGCTCTTTCTGGAACTTCTTATTCTTGTTCAGTCTGGCAACCAATACCTGAGTACCGTCTTTTCTTGCCTCCTGAGCCTCTGCGATTACATCGCATAGTGCCTTTCCTTCTACGCCCTTTTCAATTAAAAAAGCAACCTTTTTGCTCTGGTTTGGCACCTTGAAGCCACTTTCCATTAATAATAAAATAATTCTTTCAAAACCAATGGAGAATCCGCAGGCAGGTACATCCTTACCGGTGAATCTTCCGACCATCTTATCATAACGACCGCCGCCACCGCAGCTTCCTCCGAATTCCGGCATTGCAATTTCAAAAATAGTTCCTGTATAGTAAGACATACCACGTACCAAAGTCGGGTCAAATACCAGCTTAAAGTGATCACCCTTGGTAGCATTTACGCTCTCTACGATTTCACGGAAGCTTGTCTTTACTTCTTCTTCAAGGAAGCCTGTCATCTTTTCTTCAATAAAGGAAAGAGTATCATCAGAATCCTGCATTCCCTTGAACAAAGAAAGATATTTCTCTACGCTTTCCTTCGCATAGCCATCTTCTATTAATTCCTTTTCCACACCCTCAAGGCCAATCTTATCCATCTTATCAAGGGTAATGAAAATATTATCATAATCTTCTTCAGCAAAGCCGCTGTATGCTGCCATAGCTTTTAAGATTCTTCTGTCGTTAATACGAATCTCAAAGTTCTTGAAACCGAGCTTTCCAAGTGTTGTTGTTGTTGCAAGAATCAATTCGATTTCTGCAAGATTAGATGCCTCTCCTAAGATATCAATATCACACTGCATGAACTGGCGGTATCTTCCTCTTTGCGGTCTGTCTGCTCTCCATACATTACCCATCTGCAATGCCTTAAATGGGGAAGGCAGCTCATTTGCATGATTGGAATAATAACGAACCAGTGGAACTGTCAAGTCATAACGCATACCAAAATCAACCAAATCAGCTTCCTTCTCGGCAGTTTCCAGATTCAGCTTCTCGCCTCTTTTTAATACCTTAAAGATTAATTTTTCATTTTCTCCACCCTGCTTGCTGCTTAAGTTCTCAATGTTCTCCATACAAGGTGTTTCCATTGGTGTAAAGCCGAACTTTCCGTAGGTTTCCTTGATTACGCTTATGACATAATCACGAATCTGCATCTCTTCCGGCATAATATCCTTCATACCCGTAACAGGCTTCTTATTCAATGCCATACTGTACCTCATTTCCGTTTCTGTATTCTTTCACTTGTTTTCTAATCGATTTTACACTGTTTTATATGTTTTTTCAAGAGAAAGCTAATGAAGCCAGGATTTTACCAAAATCCTGCTTCTGCTTTTCGGAGTTCTGCGCCCGGTAAAGAATGATTTTTCTTCAGTAAAGTGACCGTACAGCAATCAACAAATTGTGCACTAAATGCAATTTCCAAACTCTCTTCATACGATACTCAGATTTTATCTGTTCTTACATATTTCTCCAGTAAATTCATGAAATACTGCATCTGTGGACTGATATGTTTATTTTTGTGACAAGCGTATATGCACCTGAAATTCTCATTTGGTATCTTGTGTTTAAGAGCTATAAATGTCCCATTTTTTATCTCGTTTTGCACAACGAATGCCGGGAGATATCCTACTCCCAAATCACTGGCATTCATGCTTTTAATCGTTTCTGTGCTCCATAATTCAATGGTATTGTCCATGATAATTTTATTAGATAATACATATCGTTCAAATTTTCTTCGGAAAATACCACTTGGTTCATCTGTGATAAGTGAAACCGGTATCGTGGTATTGGACTTTGTAAAATCAATTTGATGTGCCCCCAGCCTCGCCCCAAGACCTGATGAACCCACAAGACACATATGGCACGAACCCAAGGAAAAAATGTTTAATCTATTGTCATTTTCCTCTTCGTCATAACAAATTCCAATATCTGCATTTCCGTCAATCAACTGCTGTCTGGTAGAATGACAGTCCATGGTTCTTAGCTTTAACTGCACCCCTGGGACAGCTTCATGAAACTCACGAATTACATCCTTCATACAGTAGCAAAGTATCGTCTCTGATATGATGATGCTAAGCTCTCCTTTCACTTCGGAAAGCTCTTTCCCGGCATTTTGCATTTTTTCATAAGCATCCTGATTGTTAGTGCATTTGTAACTTATGGTTTTTCTTTTCTTTCAGAAAATATCTCGAAACTGCTAAAGGTGATCGGTAGCGGTTATATTCTCTGGCTCGCTTACCATTTATATATAAGTGAACCGTTTTATGTAGAAACCACAAACAAAGAACAACGAAATAAGAAGCAAGCCGATAGGTCATGCAAATACCCGAATTTCCTAAATGGCTTACTTCTTAACTTAACAAATGTAAAAATTATGTTCTTTGCGCTTTCTGTATTTCAGATTTATTTGACACCATACTATACAGGACTTTATTCCTATCTCTTATGGTGTCCTTTACTGGCGCTGATGGGTTCATCCAGTACTGTTGTCTGGGCTCTTCTTGGAAAAGGACTGACAAGCATCTATAATAAGCACTACAAAGTTTTTAACATAGTCATGTCTTTCCTACTGGTTTTATGTGTTGTCGTAATTTTCATATAATGTGTTATAAAAACGCAGAATATTTTTTCAAGTGTGCTATTTCATAAATACAGGTGTAGCAGGCTACGTCGAGGTTTTTAGAGTGGTGTATCATCGTAATTATTGTTACTCCACTCTATCACTTTACATTTTATCTCTAGCCGTAAATACATCCGCAGTCTGGTATATCGGGTTCAGAAGAAAAACCATGTTTATCTTCTACTAAGCTAAAAGTATCATCATGATTCAGTTTCAGGTTTAAGTCTGCTTTCACAGAATGCTGTATGCAGGTTCTTGCATTATGCAAATCACTAAATTCAACAAATGCGACTGCTTCCTCATAAGATGCACCACTTTTCACTTTTCTATCAATCAGTCTTTTTCTTAAATCCACTTCATCTGCTGATATTTTGATTGTATAGTCAGCATATTGTTTCAGATTTTTCCAGCCTTCTTCCTCTAACAAAAGATAATTTCCTTCAAGTAAAATAATATCACCAGTAACAGCAATCGCATCATCACTGGGATTATGTGTCATTCTGTTGTAAACAGGCCATCCAACGTTTTCTCCTTGAGCGACTCTGACAATTCGTTCCTGTAATAAATCAATATCAAAGGTTACAGGGGCACCTTTTATTTTTACCATAAGAATCTCTTTTCCGTCTCTTAGAGTTGTATGTGTTGTAAGATAATCCTGATAACGGTGAAATCCATCCATACCGATTACCTGTATTGGCATTAATCCCTCTGTCGTTTCTGATAGAACTTTCAAATACTCACATAATGTACTTTTTCCCGTTCCAGGAGGTGCAGCAAGCATCACCAGAATTCTCTTTCCCTGTTCTCTCTGCATCCTGGTGAATCGGCGAAGTAGTGGAATAAATATATGATTGATATTATCTTCTGAATATTTTGCATCTACATCTATGCCATTTATATTTATCTTGAAATCTCTCATGTTAATCGCTTTTACTTTCTGTTTTTACGAATATCTTCTAAAATCTCTGAAATATGAAATGTTTCCATCATTTCCTCTAGATAATTCTCTTGAAACTCTTCTATTTGTTTTGGAATCTCACTAAGATTATCTTTCACTTCATAAAGTACACGTTTGGGGAAATGGAATACAGACTCCGTTCCCTGAATTAAATCCATAGATAATTCATTAAACCTACTGCTGATGAAATATTTACGGCTTTCCAGTTTTCCACTTTTTTTCAAATCCAATATTTCTCCATATCGCTTATGTGCTTCATAGACACTATCCTTCCACGAAATATAAATCTCATCCATAGCATGCTGTCCTACCTGATGTACTGCTTCCATATTCTTGCATACTTCTTTTAACAGAGTTAAAAAAGAATCTTCATTTTCTTCAATTAAATATCCGTTTCTGCCATGAATAATTCCTTCTGCCGCACAGCTTCCTGCAATCAATACGCTGGGCAATCCACAGGCTGCCGCTTCTCTCACTACTATTCCATTGGTATCATAAACAGAAGGAAACAGAAAAAGATCCGCTCTGGTATTCCAGGCACGAAGAACATTTCTGTCATATATCGGACCGGTAAAGATACATTTATCATGTTCTACTCCATCCAATAGCCCTAACGTTCTCGCCTGATTTTTCAATTCTTCTTCATCAGGTCCACTTCCTACAAAAACCATACGAAAGTCCTGTCCACTTTCTGCCAGCTTCGAAAGACTGTTTAAGATAAGTGGAATTCCTTTATATCGAATGATACGCCCCACAAAAAGAAATACCGGTATCCCTTCTGGCAGATCATAGCCCTTTGTTACTTTTTTTACTTCTTCGACTGCTACTCTTCCTTTTGCAAAATCCACACCATTATTGACCACACGATATTCCCCTTCGTAGCCTAAAGATTTTAAATTTTCTCCAGCCCCCTTGCTAACTACCCATACTTCATCACATGCTTCTATATTATTTACCAATAATCGTATTGTCTCTTTTTGAATAAATTTTGCCTTCACTGCTTTTGCAATATCCACATCAAACTTTGTATGATATGTAAATATCACCGGCGCATCCGTCTTAGCCCGCAACATTCTTGCCACAACTGTAGATGCTACAGGACAGTGTGTATGAATAATGTCTGGTACAAAAGCAGCCATATCCGCAATTTCTTCTATATCCAGCGGATTTCCTGCTCTATAGCCTTTTACAATTTTAGTCGTATCGAAGCTCTGATACGGAATTACCGTATAAGGATATTCACCATAATTCGTATCGGGATATCTTGGAGTTCCAACCAGAACATCTGCTAGTTTTTCCTTCTGTAAGATATCTGCATAATTCATAACTACATTCGCTACTCCATCTATCACTGGTGGAAATGAATCATTTAATAGACATACTTTCATTGATATTAATCCTTTCTAGACGCCGATTTTTAAATAACCGCTCCATATAGCTTGCCTGTTTTTTCAAATATGTCGATTTTTCTATAATTATACATTCTTTGGTAAATAAAATTATATTACCCATATATGTAAAAATCAATGACTGCAATAATTGACGATATTATGTTTCGTAAAATGGCTGAAGAATCTTCCTTTTGTGAAGAAATACTTCGTGTTATTATGAATGATTCCGGACTAATTGTTCTTAAATCCCACGCACAATGGGTCGGACAAAACCTGCAAGGTCGTTCTGTTATCCCTGATGCAAAATGTCAACTTTGTAACGGAAAAGTGGTAAATATTGAGGTCCAAAAAGCTAACGATGATAATCACCAAAAGCGTGTTCGTTACAATGGCGCTATCCTGACAACCAATATTACTGATACCGGTTCGAAATTTGAAAATGTTCCAGATGTATGTATCGTATTCATTTCCAAATTTGATGTATTTAATTCCGGTTATTCGTTGTATAAT
>JALEWA010000008.1 GCA_022788085.1 Lachnospiraceae bacterium | reverse complement strand
AATGCTACTCCAGATGTTCCAAAACATACTTGTTGATGAATTGGAATTATCTGAGGAGAAATTAGATGAACTGGTAGATGCTTTTATGAATGCAATTCCAACAGTATTAAAGTCTAAATTAAAAGCAGCATAAGTGTTTTTTGATAACTGAATAAATGCCAGATATTGAATTTTCAAGGTGCATAGCTAAAATTTATGTGCGAAGTTTGAGTTTTTGACTTAAAAGCTTTGTATAGCGAATTATGTGTAATACGCCTTCCCTCAAGGGAAATAAACACATTAAATAAAAAAATTAAAAAAATTTCAACCTGACAATTCCATACAACATTTCTAAAATTATAAAAAGAGGCGAAAACACAGTATTAATGCGGTGTTCACGCCTCTTTTCTAATTCATAACTGTCGAAAATGAGACTTTAATTATACTTTATGTATCTTATTTTTTCAACTATTTTTTACATTTTGTCAGCATTACATCCTGAACTGTTCGACTATATGTTGAATCTGTTCTGCATTATTACTATTCGTATCAGCAACATTAATAATTTCATCAGCTGTCATTGTTGTAGAATTGTTTTTCTCAATAATATCATCTACTCCGGCAGCATTGTCGGATGATGCCATTCCAATATGAGTAATCTGTTCCGTTATACTTGATACAGAATCTACAAACTCTGTAGCCATATTATCTATAGAACTGATTGCATCCTTTATCTCATCTACGGCTTTTTTATATTTATCTGACATATCTGAGAAATTCTTAAACTGACTTGAAACATCCTTTTCCATAAACACAATGATATCCTTAAAGCAGCCATGTACACTTGCGATGCTCTTATTTGCTTCTTCACATATCGTCTGAATCTGAACCACTGTATTTGATGAATCTGTAGCCAGCTTACCTATTTCATCTGCAACAACAGAAAATCCTCTTCCTGCTTCGCCGGCGCGTGCCGCTTCAATTGATGCATTGAGTGACAAAAGATTTGTCTGACGTGTAATATCCAAAATCTGTGTCGCCATTCCATTGATTTTTTCAAGAGTCTGTAGATTTGCAATTGCCTTTTCAATATCCTTTTTAGTTTCTTCAATTTTTTGACTGTTATTTTCAAGAGTATCATTTGCAGTTTTACTCATTTCATTTGCTATAGTTATAAGTCTGCTGCTTGTGTCATTGCCAATTTTTACACTCTGTTCAATCTCAGTAAGCATTTCAGACACTTTTTGAACTTCTCCTGTCATAGCATCAATTGCTGTATTGGTATTTATAATACTTGCTGAAAGCTCCTGAGTAGTTGCTGCACTATTCTCAATACTCTCAAACAGTTCCGCAGATGTATTCTTCATTGCACGCGAACTGTCAAGCATAGAAGCTGAACAACTGTTGAGTGTATCAATTATTCCTCTAAAATTACCGGACAAAACCTTTACTGCTTCTGCAATCTGACCAATTTCATTCTTTTTAGTGACATACTTGTCTATCCTTGAATCTTCTTTCAAATCAAGATTACTAAGTCTTTTTATTTCATTGGTAACTATCTCCAATGGCTTTATTTCATATCTGATTACAAAAGTTGAAAACAGCACTATCATAACTAATCCCATAGTACATGCTATTCCAAGTGCATATCTGCTTTGTTGTACTTTTCCAAATATCTCTGAATCTTTGTCTTTTACTATCAATACCCAGCCTCTGTCTCTTATCACATGATAAACTGCCGAATAATCTTCTCCACTTTCATTTTCATAGCTAAGTTTTCCATCAGATGCACCATTTTTGACATCATCCAAAATATCAAGCACCACTTTATCTGATGTTTCAGTATTTATTAGTGACTCATCACTGTCGAATATGTATACACCGTTATTTACGTTGATAATGGAATATGTAGAATTATCCATTCCTACTGCCTTTGTAGCATCCAGCAGTTCCTTAAGTCCCTTTGACAATATAGCACCGCCAACAAAGCCAATAGGAGTACCATTATCAATTATCGGAGCATACATGGATATAACCTGTTGTCCGGACGCCGGTGACTGAAGCACTCCTATATTATATACCCCACCATCACATTGCATGATATCATCCTGTAGTTTTTTGGCAGATTCACCCTCTCGCATTATAAGTCCTACTGCACTAGGGTTTGAATGTGTAACAACAACTGTATCCCAGGTATCCAAATATATTCCTTCCCAGTTTTCCATTCCATCATAATATGTACTTGTGTATTGCTGGGCTTTTTCCTGAAGGTTCTTGTTTGATTGATCCTTTAAAAATGCCTTAAGCTCATCACTCTTTGAAAATAACATAAGAGTATTCTCTGCATTTGTAATATACTGATCAATAATTTCTATCTTTGCCTCTAATGATGTGACCATATTATCATTTGCAGAATCACTTATAGCCTTTGTCATATTTGCATCAGCCATAAGAAATATTACTCCAATACATGCTGCTGCAACAATAGCAATTATCAAAGCTATCTTATTACTCAGTTTTTGTTTTTTCATAAATATCACTTCTCCTTTATCAGTTAACTGACATTATATAAATAATAATATTTTTTTCCTTCACTCATTATTATAACAACCTTTTATATTATTTTATCTCCAGGATTTTTATATATTATATCACTTTATCAAGTATTTTTCACCATTTATTGATTATATTTTATTTATTATTTTATTTTTCTGTTTTTTAATTTATTGTAGCTCATTTTTATTCATTTTAACTTAAAAGTAACTATTAATAACTTAGTTTATCACAGTAATAATTTATAATCGAGTAGGAGGGAATTTACAACCTAAAATAACACCTTTTGACACCCTAACCCTATAAAGTAAAAAAGCTATGCAAATTATTACTTTACATAGCTTTTTTATATCCTTATTTGTCTCGGGTTTTCGACAGTTGTCATCTATATAAAATCCTCTGAAACCGCATAAATGCGGCTTTTTTTGTGTCAAATTTTATTATTTTATATGTTGTACGGTGTTGTATTATGTTTTGTTTTGTGTTATAATGAAGTATAAAACTTAATTATGACAAAAAATCAAGCGATCCCACCTATTTTATCCAGCAGGGATTTAGAAATCGTCAATTTATTTCATTATTATTCGTACATGCAAATTCAAAATATTAATTTCTGTCAACAAAATGCTTTTATCTCTACAGTGCCCCATCTTCTCTACACTCCCTATAATACGGACACATCAAACAACACTGTCCACATTTTCTCTTTTTAATCCTCTTTTTCCTCTGAAGCCAAAATAGAATTCTTCTCATCCGAAACCTCCCAACATTTTTTATTAATCTAACTTTACTTCAAAAGCTGTCCCTTAAAAACACCAGCTCTTTTTTCCAATTTCACCCTACAGTTTCCTATGCATGACACGCAAAAAAACGGGCAGTCAACACAGATTTTCTGCGTCAACTGCCCGAATAAAATCATTGATATGCTATTGATAATTCTTCACAAATTCCTCGGCAAACTTCTTCATCGCATCCACCACTTCATCTGATCCCGTAACTTCATCAATTTTGTTACTTAAATGGTATTTCCAATTCCAACTGTTTCGGTATTTCCATAAAACCATCGCTGTCCGCTTTGTCGGGGATCTCCTGAGACGAACCGACACGCACCCAACCTCGTTGCTTGCCATAATCTCCAAAGTGCATTGCCCCATCGCTCATAACCCAGTCGGTCACAGAATTATTCATAATATCGCAAATCTTCTAAGACATTTCTCTTTGAATCAAAGAAAACGTCAATGTGCTGATTTGAATCTATGTAGGTTTTCTTTATCTGTATGATTTCAATATCGCCTTCATCTTCTTCACCCCCAAGAACATCCTTCCAGCACTCATCCACTGTAGAGTTGATAACATTAAATTCATCTACCCAATCCGTATGAATAATTTGATACATAATATCTTCTTTCACAGAAAAAAAGCTTATGATTATTACCACTTCAATAGCATATTCCTTTATGCTTCTTCTTGTATTTCTCCAAATATCCATACGTCTCCTTCTATTTCCTTAAAAACATAATCAGCCACATTTTTTTCAATTATCGACCTTTCTGAAAGTCTTTCTTTGCTATACCTGAATGTTTCTTCCGGAAGGGAACTGTAAAAACGAAGCGAGTATTCTTTTGCATTTTCGTCTGACACATCGCTCGAAAAATCAACCTTCCCCAAAAAGAATGTGACTATTTTCAATTCTTATATGTATTTGCATCATCAGTTCTTCGTCTAATAGTTGCCAATACACTGTTGGATCATAGATACCGAATTGTTCCTGCAGCACTTCCTCAAGCTTATTCCCAAGCGCCACCAACTTTTTAGCGATGTATCATTTGGTATACAGATAATATTATCCATATACTTTGTTCCTCCTTGTGTTTTTCTATACAATAATCTTATCGCAAAGAGTCTTTCACCGGCAGTCATCTTGCAAGCAACTTTTCCTCTATATTTATCTTACTTTGCGCCTGGTGCAACCAATTCATCCGTTTTTGTTCAATCCTCAGAATCCGAATCTTCATCATCGGATTCTGATTCCTTATCAGTATCTTTCATTACCACGTCATTAAAGAACATAAACTCAGCTCCACGCTCAAAGGAATCAAGTTTCCCATCATGATTAAGGTCAAACATATCTCCAAAAAGTCCCTGCATAATCTATTCCTCCTCGTTTACATAGCAGATAATTCCATGCTCAGTCACATAAAGAATAATTCCCTCTGCCGAATCTCCGATTTTATCATAAAGCCTTCCGGCACTCATACTCTCGCCCTTAACTGTATAGGGGCTGTTTGCCACATAACCTACGAGTCCGAGACCATCCATTTCTACCTTAATTGCTTCCTTATCGAATTCATTATCCGGTTCCTTTGTTAACTTTACCTTCATCTTTGGCTCCATGAAATCACTTCCGAAGT
>JALEWA010000006.1 GCA_022788085.1 Lachnospiraceae bacterium | reverse complement strand
GATAAAGGTCAGGATCATATTCACATGTTGCATGAATGGAAGAATCATTTCGATAAGCAAATTCCTCTGCCTGAATCTCAATGAACCCATCGCCGGGTGCTTCTTCGCTTCCTGAATATTCAGCTATATTTTTCTTACCTGTCAGTGTAATGTCTCCAAGCAGGAGCGTACCCTCACCAAGTGTCATGGTCAGTATATTCTTACCGGCTTTCAGTTCGATGCCAAGAGGCGCACTATATCGATAGGTAGAATCCATAACGTATTTGTTCTGCCAGTCATATACTTTATCCGGAATGCCAACGACTTCATTTCCATAACTGTCATATTTCTTCTCACCGTCTGATACCCAAAGGCTTTCCAACACCTGCTGGCGCATCTCATAAAACGGGTAATCACCATTTACCATGATTCCTAACTCAACAGGTAAAATAGAATCACTGTCTGCCAGATAATCAAAGTTCATATAGTAAATGGCAGATTCCGGAACCTCAAGTTCCAATTCTACGGTTCCTCTCTCCTTGATTACAACAGCGCCATCATCGCCACTATTTCCCACATATCCATAATCAGTGGTAAATTCCGCATTTTCGGTCTTGCATACATTACGCATCTTATAACGAAGAGACTCTCCTGTATACTCCGGAAAAGTATAACCGGCACTCACCTTTGTATAGCCTTTCTCCATTCGTTCACTTGTATAACTGTCACTCGTGCTATTCACTGTTGTCTGCTCTTTGGAAGCTGCTTCCGCAGCAAATGACTGTGTTGGTATGACCGATACTGCCATACTCACAAGCAATCCCAATGCAACAGCTCTTTTGCTATACTTTCTCATGACACTGATACCTGACCTTTCTGACCAACGTTTTATCATTGACTTAATTTTTATTGCAACATATAACATTTACTTATTTCTTCAATGAATCCTTATTTTCTTTCTAAAAACATTCTCTATTACCTTACTTCAGAAATTCATTTTATTTTTGAGTTAATTATTATAGTATTTTCTATATCTTTGAATTTACGCCATATTCATAAAAAAGTCAATATATGTTTCCTCTCCATTTGTGCTGTTTGATATAAAAAAACCGCCTAAATAGGCGGTTTGTCGTTATTTTGATAATATTACACGAATTATCTTATCTGTTTTTGTGCAGAATTACTTTCTATCCAATAAACTTTAAATCACAGTATAAGTTTTAGTTTTTTATATTTATTCCTATACCTGTATCACACCACATACATTCAATAGAATCACTAACGCACCAAGTGCGATTCGGTACCATCCAAATACCTGGAAATCATGTTTCTTGATGTAATCCATCAGGAACTTGATAACGATAATGGATACCACAAAGGCAACAATCGTACCAACAGCCAGTACGGCAAGCTCCATACCGGTAAAGGCAAATCCAAACTTCAATATTTTAAGCAGACTTGCTCCAAGCATGACCGGAATAGCAAGGAAAAAGGTAAATTCAGAGGAAACGGTTCTGGAAACACCGATCATCAGTGCTCCTACGATAGTAGCACCGGATCTTGAGGTTCCCGGAAAAAGAGCTGCAATCAGCTGAAACATACCAATCAGAAATGCTGTCTGGAACGTGATTTCCTCTAACGTATTCACCTTTGCATTCTTACCCTTATTTCTTCTTTCAATAACAATAAATGCAATACCAAATACAATCAGTGCAATAGCTACCGGAACCGCATGATAGAACTTCTCTTCACATACCTCGTCAAGTCCAAGTACAACTACCATTCCGGCAGGAATACAAGCTACTACAATCTTAAGCCACAGCCATATCTTATCCATCTCTATCACAGGCTTTGTCTTATCCTTAAATTGAAATGGAAATATTTTATTCCAAAATAAAATGATAACAGCTAAAATGGCTCCAAGCTGTATTACTACCAAAAACATCTCCAAAAATTCCGGTGTACAGTCAAGCTTAACAAATTCATCCAAGATAATCATATGTCCGGTACTGCTGACAGGAAGCCATTCCGTGATGCCCTCCACAATACCAAATAATATCGCTTTTAAAATCTCTAACATCTCAGTTTACTCCAATCTCATTCTTTTCGCAGGAACTCCATCATATCCTCATAGCAATTCTTTGCATCCTCATAGCCAATTTGGTACAAGACCTCCAGCTTATTCCTGTCCTTTTCAATTCTCCCAATATCATTAGCTTCTTTCGGACGAATAACAAAGGCACGTCCCGCTCTCTCCTCTTCCTCCAGAAAACTAAGTGTCTCATTGTAGGCATTGTGGCGATTTGCCATAAGCTCATATACCTTTGGATACTTTCTGTATCTTAGCTTCATAATACCAAGATTGGAAGCCGGCTGTCTGACATACCCTACTTCCTTGGTCAGAATCACTACATTTTTCTGATTACCATCTGCAATCGCATGTCGGATAGGTACTGCATCTGCTACGCCGCCATCCAGATAATATTCCTCACCAATTTTTACATTTCTTGCAACCATCGGCAGGGAAGCAGAAGCTCTTACTGCAATAATATCCCTGTGCATTTCCCTTAATGGCATATATTCCGGCTCACCGGTTCTGATATTCGTAACAACTGCGTAAGCATTTCCTTCATATTTTGCTGCTGTCTTAAAGTCATACGGGTCAAGCTTATTTGGAATATCCTCATAACACATTTTTACATTGAACAAGTCACCTGTCATAATCAGACTTCTTGTACTACAATAATTCTTATCCTCCAAATAATCAAGTGACACCCTGTATGCACGCTTTGGCTGTTTGGAAATATAGCTGCATAAATGGCATGCTCCGGCAGAAACGCCGTAGCAATTGGCAAAATACAAGTCCTTTTCCATGAAAAAATCTAATACGCCGGCGGTATAAATCCCCTTCATACCGCCGCCTTCTAAAACAAGTCCTGCCTCAATCATCTCTCAACTTACCCTTTCTTATACTCCTTGTGTTGCCTTATCTCTGGTACTCAGTCTCCACAAACTTGCGAAGTGCTGCAAGGGAGCGCTCTACCTTCTCTGTATCAATACAGTATGCCATACGGAAGAAGCCAGGACAGCCAAAAGAATCACCCGGTACTAATACAAGGTCGTATTTCAGCGCCTTCTGGCAGAAAGCAATCGAATCCTCTTCTAATGCCTTGGGGAAGATATAGAATGTTCCACCCGGCTTTACACAGGTAAATCCAAGCTTTACTAACTCCTCATAAATTAATTTCATGTTCGTCTCATAAACAGAAAGATCTGCTGTCAGTCCCAGCACTTCCGCAACTGCAATCTGGATAATGGAAGGAGGGCAATTATGTCCAATACCTCTTGAAATCTGACTGCAGATTACAGAAATCAGCTCTGCATCTGTGCATTTTGGATTTGCTGCCACATATCCAATTCTCTCTCCCGGTAAGGAAAGTGATTTGGAATAAGAATAGCAGGACAATGTATTATCATAAAGCTTTGATACATATGGGGCATCTACACCTTCAAATACAATTTCACGATATGGTTCATCAGAAATGATAAAGATATCATGGCCATATTCCTTCTGTTTTGCTTCCAGTAATGCAGCAAGCTTCTTCAAAGTCTCGGTAGAATATACCGTACCGGAAGGGTTGTTTGGGGTATTGATTAAAATGGCAGCCGTTTTCTCATTGATTGTCTTTTCCAGCTCTGCAAAATTAATCTGAAAATGCTCTGTATCAGCTGCAACCACCTTTAAAAGGGCACCCGTTCTATTAATGTACTGCTGATATTCCGGGAAATATGGAGCAAAGGTAATAACTTCATCGCCAGGCTTTGTAACGGCTCTTGCCGCATGTGCCACTGCACCGGCTGCACCCGTTGTCATAAATATATGTTCTGCTGTATAATTCATGCCATATGTTTTATTCAGATATTCAGCAAGCTTTGCCCTGACGGAAGGGATTCCCTGTGACTGACTGTAACCGTGAAGCTCCATCGGACTTCTTGTCTGTAACAGTTCAATCATTTTATCCGTAAATTCCTGTGGAACAGGAACGGAAGGGTTTCCAAGGCTGTAATCAAATACATTTTCATAACCGATTTCAGCCCCTCTTTTGGTTGCCCAGGCTGACATTTCACGTATAACGGATTTTCCACTTAACATGGACTTATAATCTTGTGATACCATAATCAAAGGTTCCTTTCTTTTATTCTTACTTGCATAAAAATACAAGTTTCTTCTATATTTATGTTTCCTTGTCTACCTTACCCCATTTTAGGAAGTTCGTCAATATAGCGCTATATAATACAGGTATCACAAACATATTTTTTCTGCATCATCTTCCACACACGCAATAACCGGAACTTTTCCTCTTCTTTCTATCATAATCCGGTTATCCTGATGCATTTCGTCCTGTGGGTCATAGTGATTCAGGATCACTCCCTTCACCTCTATACTCTTCATGCGCAGATATTCTATCGTGAGTACCGTGGCATTAATGGTTCCAAGGCCTGCATCGGCAACAACGATACAAGGAAGGTTTAAGTCAAGAATCACGTCTTCAAGCCAAACCTCCTGTTCCCCGTCACAACGCAGAGGGCAAAGAATTCCTCCGCTCCCTTCCATGACAACCATGTCATATTCTTTGATAAGCTTATCATATCCTGCTTTGACAACGGAAAGTTCGACCGGATTTCCTTCCTTTCTTGCGGCAAGATGTGGTGAAACAGCTTCTTCATAAATATATGGAACCATCGTATCAAGAGGCTGCATAATCCCTGAAATCTGCTTTACATAGGCAGCATCTCCCGGTATCAGTCCATGTTCCCCTTTGATGTTTCCGCTTACCGCAGCCTTATAATATGCAGTTTTTATTCCCTGTTCCCGAAAATACTTTACAAGCAATGCCGTAACAAAGGTCTTTCCTACATCCGTCCCTGTTCCTGTAATAAAAATGCCCTGACTCATACGTATAAGCACTCCTCTCTCTTCTGTATTATGCTAATATTTTTCTGACTGCCGGTACTAATCTGACTGCCAGTATTGCAGAAAGGAAGCAAAGCACGATATCTCCCGGCATGTCTAAAGGAAAGCAGTCTGCAATTACCATGACAAAAGCAGTCTTTTCACCCACATAGAAATTCAGCATAAAATATTTATACACAAGTCCGATTGCATAAGTTACCACAAATCCACAAAAGGCTGCACAAAGATATTTGCGAAAGCTGTTCTTTGGACTTCTTTCTACAACAAAGCCTGTGATAAATGCTGCCACAACAAAGCCAATTAAATATCCAAAGCTTGGACGGACAATATAGCCGATACCGCCACCTGCCGCAAAAACAGGCAGTCCAAACAGACCTAATATAACATAAGCCGCAACACTTAATCCTCCAAGCTTAGCTCCCAATATCATGCCTGCCATCAATACAAATAAAAACTGCAGGGTAAAATAATCCATTCCCGGAACCGGAATATGAATAAAAGCCCCCGCAGTTACAAGTGCTACAAACAACCCTCCGCATACCATTTCTTTTACTGTTAGTTTTCTCTTCATGTCAATCTCCTCTTTCTTAATGATTCTCTTAATGTATTCACACGGTTTTACTATAAACACCCTCCATTGTAATGTCAACTCATTTTCTGTTATAGGTTTACATTTATTTCAAAAGAAAAGAGGACATATGTCCCCCTTTCATCCTTCCGCATTATTCTTCGCTACGGTCTTTAACCTATGCTGTTTTTCTTCATATAACCGCTCATCTGCAAGAGTCAACGCTTCCTTTAAGCTTATATCCTGCTGTGCGAGTATGGTACTTGTACCCGCTGAGACAGTAATATTATAAGGTTTTGAGCTTGTCTCGTTAAATTCCCGGAAGCTGGCATAAATCTCCTTTACAAAATCCTTCTCTTCCTCATATGACATGATCAGGGCAAATTCATCCCCGCCAATTCTGCCCACAATACCATTTTTGCCTACTGCCGTTGTGAGCAGCTCACCTATTTTCTTAATCGAAAAGTCCCCTTCATCATGACCATATCTGTCATTGATGATCTTAAGATTATTCATATCGACATAGGAAACAAGCATCCTGTATCCATTTTCTTTGCCCTGCGCCATAAATTTTTCTGCCGCATCATAAAAGCCTCTTCTGTTCAGGATTCCTGTGAGCACATCAGACTTTGACAAGGTATCCAGCACAATATTGTTCTCCTTGAGAGTGATCAGGCTTTCTTCAAGCTGACGCTGGATCATATTGTTAATCCTTAATAAATCTATCATTTTCATGGCAGAACTCATCTGATTTACAAGGAAATCACCGTTTTCAAACAACTTCTCTGTCATATCACACAGGAAAACTCCATACATCATCTCATTTGAGAACAGCGGAAACAGAACCTTCGGAAGGTCATCTCCTTCCATATATTTATTTGAGAACATATCAGCTGTCTTTACTTTCTGACTTGTGGCAAGAATGCCTTGCACCTCACCAGCCTTTAGCATTGCCTTTAAGTAAAGCTCTTCCGGTAATACAATCTCTTCCTTATGAAGATGAAGCACCGGACTTTCAAAGGTATAGATGTATGCATTTTGGATGCCAAGCCAGTTTAAGTGCTCCAGAAGGACCATGTAGCTTTGGTCTGTTCCCTTTTCAAAATCCATGATATCCTTTACAAAAAGCTTCATTTCATAATTTTTTTCTTCCTGAGTATCGGATATTTCTCCATAGCGTTGATCTATCGCAAGGATGATCCTATGATACAAAGGTGAGAATATGTAACCATGATGTTTAACCTTGATCAAGTCATCTATTTTCTCTATATGCTCTATCAGATGTTCAATATCCGCATAGTCGAGTGCCCTGTGTTCTAAAAAATTATCCAAAGAACGCAGCGTTTCTTCCAGAATTTCTTCTTTTGGATCTGTTTCTTCATAAATTACTATCAGATTTTCCATTAATACCCGGAAATCATTTCTGATCCGGACAAAATCTCCATCATCTTCTATATTCTGATAGCGATAGAAAATATCCTCAAAATAGATATCAATATAATTTCTGTCTAATCTCTTGTAATCATCTCCACCACTTTTTATCATCTTTTTTCCAAAAGAATCACGCCTGATAAACTTTGTTGGAATAATTCTGCTTTGAACCTCTTGCCCTCTTAGCATTTGAGTTGCCATTTCAAGTGCCGCTTCTCCCATTTCTACAGGGTCAGCCCATACGGAAGACAAAGCAGGCTTTAGCTTTGTTGCCAAAAGAATATTATCATATCCAAATATCTTGATCTGTTTTCCGGGAGTGATCTTATATTCCTTCAGTACCTCATATAATCCGACTGCTGTATCATCATTTACGCAAAAAACAGCCTCAATATCAGGATTTTTGTCAAGAAATTTTCTATATAGATCAGGTGCACACCTTGACAAGATTCCATCCGCAAAGTTCTCTTCCCGAAATGGAATGTTATTTTCTTCAAGGCATTGCAGAAATGCCATCTTTCTTTCATAAGCATCCGTGTTGCTGTCCGGTCCGCCTATCATCCCGAATTTCCTGCAGTTCAGCTCATGAATCAGATAATCCATGGCCTCTTTAATACCACTGTTGTTATCAAAATTTACACTCACATAACCATCTATCTTGGATGCAAGCAATACGCAGGGAATTCCCGCATACCTGCTCAACATATTCTGAATGCTCTCTATTGTCGTGAAACATCCAATGGTACTGGCTGAGACCAAAATAGCATCCACATTTTCTTTTTGGGCATAGGAAAAAATCGTATTATACTGATATTCATACAGAATCTCTTTGCGCTGTGTCAAATCCCTGTCCAGATACTTACCGGGGAAAATGACCAGCCTCATTCCCGCTTCCCTGGCTGCCTTCATAACTCCCTGGCAGACAGACACTGTAAAAGTATCCATAATACCGCTTACCAAAAGACCTATCGTAAACTTCTTGCCCTTTCCCATTTTAGTTTCCTCAACCTTCTACTAAAAACAAAGTGACTATATGATTTATTCTAACATATATCACGAAAATATGCACTAATTTCATAAAAAAAGGAGACAATGCGTCTCCTTTTTCTCACATTTCTACCTTAATACCATATTCCTTCATCCACATGTTGATCTGTATATAATAAGCAAGTAACTGCGGTCCTGCCATCAGCTGCCCATACCATGGCTTTGCGTAGGACATTGGTGTTTCCAGAAATGTTTTTGCCTTGTCAATGTCGATCAACTGTCTCACCGGCTCGTTCTCTCTCCTTAAAAGTTCCGCAAAAATCTCCTTCAACATACGTTCATAAGCAGGATTGTACGTTTTAGGATATGGACTCTTTTTGCGAAATAATACACTATCCGGCAACAGCCCTTTGGCAGCCTGACGGAGAAGTCCCTTTTCCATATTTCCAAGGAACTTTAGCTTCCATGGAACATTATAGAGATATTCCACAATTCTATGGTCTGCAAAGGGTACCCTGGCCTCTAAACCATGATACATACTTGTTCTGTCCATGCGTTCCAGAAGCGTTGCCATAAACCACTTAAGATTCAGATATGATAATTCCCTTCGCCTTGCCTCTTCCCCTGACTCCCCCACCAGTCTTGGCGTCCCTGCTATCGTTTCCTCATAAGCTGCTGTGGAATATTCGTCCAGCTTCAAAGCATCTATCAAATCCGGCTTTAGAAGCGTTGTCCTTGCTTCCATATTATAGCTCCACGGAAATGCCTGCCTTTCAAACATATCCTTCCGGTAGAACCATGGATAACCGCCAAAAATCTCATCTGCACACTCACCCGTAAGCGTTACCCGAAAGTGCTTGCTTACCTCACTGCAAAAATAGATCAGTGAGGATTCCACATCTGCCATACAAGGGAAATCTCTTGCCTTCATCGCGTCATATAGATTTGAAAACAGATTTTCATTACTGCATAGCAATACAGTATGGTCTGTACCAAGGTATTCCGACATTTCCTTTGCATACGGCGCATCCTGCGACGGCTGGAAGCTATTGGAAGCAAAGTATTGGTCATTGCCCTCGAAATCAAAGGAATATGTTGACAGCTGCATCCCCTTTTCTTTCATACAACTGTTTGCTACTGAAGTTACAATGCTGCTGTCAAGCCCGCCTGACAGAAAAGTACAAACAGGAATATCAGATAAAAGCTGCATGCGGATTGCATCTCGAATAAGAAACGCTGTCTTTTCTATCGTCTTCTCTTCACTATCCTCATGCTCCCTTCCTTTCAATTGCCAATAAACCTCTTCCCGTATTCCTTTCTCATCCATCTGACAAAATGTTCCGGGTTTTACTTCTGTCACGCCCTGATACGCTGTCTTTGCGCTTGTATGTGCAGGACCCAATGCAAGCAGCTCACATAATCCCTGTTTATCTACTCTTGCAATACTCCTGTCAACAGCAAGCATGGCTTTGATTTCCGATGCAAAGAGCACCTCTTCCCCTCTCACTGCATAAAATAGTGGCTTTACGCCAAGTCTGTCCCTGCAAAGGGTAAGTCTTTTCTTTCTTTCCTCCCAAATGGCAAAGGCAAAGATACCATTTAAGTGCTTTGCAACATCTGTTCCCCATTCGGCATAACCCTTTACGATAACCTCAGTATCACATGTTGTTTCAAAGTCCATACCCTTTTGCATAAGTTCTCTTCGAAGCTCATGCATGTTGTAAATTTCTCCATTATAAACGATGACATATTTTTCTTCCTCTGCATGATAATACATAGGCTGTGCGCCTTTACTGATATCCAGAATAGAAAGTCTTACGTGCGCAAGCCCGCAGGTATCACACAGATAGCTTCCTTCCCCATCAGGTCCCCGGTGCTTCTGCGCATGGTTCATTGCACGAAGTGCATTCTGATACCTTTCCCTATCTTGTTCCATTCCCCCTACACGCCGATAAATTCCACTGATTCCACACATACAGCCTCACTCCTTTTTCCTGTTTCCATCATGCCCTTTTCAGGAACTTTTTATCCGCCAATAACAGGCTGAAGCTGTTTTGCTTCCAACGCTGCCTCTGCTGCAGGAATGAGTTTATTCAGGTGGGCAATCATGGAATTTGGCTTCTTATCCGGTGCATCCTGCCCAAATGGTACAAAATAAATATGCTTTACATTCATAAGAAGTCCTATGTTCTTAAAGTTCATGCTTAAGGCATCATTCGTTGATATGGAAAGCAATAAGGGCTTCTCATTTCTAAGATGTGCTTTTGCCGCCATCAGCACCGGACTATCCGTAATACCGCAGGCAAGCTTTGCTATGGTGTTGCCCGTACATGGCATGATAATCAACAGATCCAGAAATCCCTTTGGACCAATAGGTTCAGCCGTTTCTATGGAATCCATTGCCTTTCTCCCACATATCTCTTCTATCTTTTCCCGAAAGTCCTTTGCAGTTCCAAACCTGCTGTCGATATTCTGTGACTGAAAGGAAAGAATCGGATACAAATCTGCTCCCTCTTCTTTCAACGACTTTATCTTCTCTAGTACTGACTGAAAGGTGCAAAAAGAACCTGTAAAAGCAATACCTATTTTTTGTCCTGCAAGCTTCATGTATTACCTCCCTGCTTTTCTACAATATATTTTTTTAAAACCTCAACGGATGAAACAGGAGCATACCTTGCCGGAAGGGAAGGACAGATATAGACAGGAACAGAAAGCTCCTTTGCTGCTTCCACATCCACGCCATACGGAAAAGATGCAATTTCATAGACAGCAGCTTCTTCCTTCAAAAAGGAGAGTTCATTCCTTGTCAGAATTCTTGCCGGTATGGTATTCACAATTAACGAATATTCCCCTATCACGCCCGGCAACGCCTCAAGCTTCACTGCACGATATCCGTTTGCATAAGCTTCCATCAAGGCATGTTCTGCCCTTGCCGCAATACTGACCTTAGCATCCAGTGCCTTTAGCTTTGCTGCCAGTGTTTTCGCACAATTTCCAAAACCAAGTACCAGTACCTTTGCTCCATGAAGATTCCGCGGATAGGTACGAATCATTTCCGCAAGTGTTCCTTCTGCAGTTGCTATGGAATTATAAATGGCAATTGTCTGCTCCTTCATGTAGTCGAAACAGACCGCTCCTTTCCTATTCGCCTCCTTGCACCATTCTTCATCCATGCAGCCCGCAAAAATACGCTGTCCTGCCCTTACGTATTCCAACAGTTCCTCCTTTGTAACCTCTATATTCTGCTGTATGTTAAGCATATTCCCCTTGCACATCGGTATGGGAAGAAGAATATTCTCTGCTTTGGAAACTGCCTGCTCTATGGAAGCAGCTTCTTTCGCATTTTCTGCGCCTTCTTCTACTCCGAACCAAATACAGGGGCAGTTCTTTTCAAATTCCCGAAGTAGTAACAACTGGCGCATATCACCGCCAATCACTGCATATTGATAAGAAAAAATAAAAACACCCCACAGATATCTTCATTTACTTATCCAGTATATGAAAAATATTCTGTGGGGGTGATAAAACATCACTACCGTAATCCGATATTAACTTCTGACACTAATGTCATAATACTTTTCAAAGACTTCTCCGGAAGCAAGTCTGTTACTCCATTCCCTCTCCTCCAAAGTTCCTGTAAAGTCCTCTTTGTCGCACCTGCCATACCATGGCTCAATACAAACAAATGGTGCATGCTTCTTCTCTGGTGACCAGATTCCCACAAGTGGTGCATCAAAACTGACGGTAATATATTCCTTGCCCTGCGGATCTACCAAAGAAACCTTACTTACCTGACTATTCTCAATGACGTAGGCACTCTCATCAAAGAAGCCCTCTGATAATTTATGACTTCCATTGTCTAACATAAGTTCATATTCTCTATCCCGTAATAATCCATTTTCAGGATTCAGGAAAAAGTATCTGACCTTATCCTTTGCATCCATTCTGATACTGTAAGCAGTCTGTTTTTCTCCTTCATTAACAGGGCACATGAATGCCGGGTGCGCACCGATGGAAAAATACATATCCTTCTTTTCTTCGCAGTTTGTTACTCTCCAGAGTACCTTTATGGTATTCCCTGTCAGACGATATCCTATCTCAAGTTGAAACAGAAACGGATAATTTGCAAGGGTTTCCTCATTGGCCTTTAATTCAAACCAAATCTCATCTGCTGCCTGGCTCGTACAGGTGAATTCCATATCACGCGCAAAGCCATGCTGTCCCATTGGATAATCCTTGTCTTCATATGTGAATTTATTATCTTTCGGTTTTCCAACAACAGGAAAAAGAACCGGCGAATGTCTTCCCCAATATTTCTTATCACCACACCAGAGATATTCCTTACCTTGTCTATCTACAATAGAAGTCATCTCTGCCCCAAAATTGTCAAAGCTTACGGTCAAAGTATCATTTTTTAATTTGTATGTCATAAACTCACTCCTCTACTGTCGAGCAGATCATCTGCATATTGCCCTGCAGTTCTACCTTACCATAACCATTTGGAAGAATGAAATGGTCACCTTTCCTGATCATCTGTCCATCAATCAGTCCGTCACCATCAATGACACTCATAATCAGGAATGGATAATCCTGGTTGATTTGAGCATTTCCGGCTACGTCAAGCTTCCAAACACGATAATAATCACAGGAAATCAACAGATTCATCTTATTGGCTTCTAATTCACCTACATGCTTTACGCTATCTTCGGCTGGCTTTGCAGGAACTGTGATAACGTCAATACTCTTCTCGATATGAAGCTCTCTTGGCTTACCATTAGAAAGTCTGTCATAATCATATACACGGTATGTAATATCGGAATTCTGCTGTGTTTCCAGAATCTGGATTCCGCCCTTGATTGCATGAACGGTTCCCGGATCAATCTGGATAAAGTCACCCTTCTTTACAGGAACCTGACGAAGGAAATCAGACCACTTTCCTTCACGGATCATGGATGCAAGCTCTTCCTTATCCTTTGCATTATGACCGATTACCAGGGTTGCTCCCTCCGGTGCATCCAGGATATACCAGCACTCAGTCTTACCAAGAGAACCATTCTCATTTACTTCTGCATAAGCATCGTTTGGATGTACCTGAATACTCAAATCCTGCTCGGCATCAATAATCTTGATCAATAGCGGAAATACCTTGCTATCCACATGACCGAACAATTCCGGCTGTTCTGTCCACAACCGGCTTAAGGTTTTTCCACCAAAGCTTCCACCGGCAATCACACAATCACCGTTTGGATGTGCACTAACGCCCCAGCATTCACCTGTCTTCTCTCCCGGAACCTGATAGTTCCATTCACTTCCAAGCTTCTCTCCGCCCCAGATCATCTGTTTAAATACGGGCTGCATATGTAATATTTCTCGTTTCATCTGATTCACACTTAAAATCCTTCCATTTGTTTCCATGACTTTTTGATACCAGTAAGCGGAGTCCTTGACGATACGCTTTTGTGTTGCATAATCAACAAATACAAGTCCAAAACGTTCATTATAACCCTTATCCCATTCAAAATTATCTAAAAAGGTCCATAGAAAATACCCCTGTATGCCAATTCCTTCCTCGGAGGCTCTCTGCAAAGCACTCAGATACTTATCCAGAAAATCGATTCTGTTCGAATCATGCACTCTGCCATCTGCCGAAATCTGGTCATGGCAGGCCATACCGTTTTCTGTAATGTAAATCGGCAAATGATATCTTTCATACAGGAAGCGTACTCCCCAATAGAGGCATTCCGGTGTTACCGGCCAGTTTGTTGCCGTCTTGGGAAAGCCTGCCGGCCTGTCAACATATTCCGGATTTCCATCTTTACCGGCACGAATCCAGTAACCATTGTAAATATTCTGTCCCATGAAATCGAGCGGCTGGTGAATCAGCTCCATATCCTCCTTTGTAATCTCAGGCAGATATTCGGCATATTTTTTGAGTCCCTCCTCAGGATATTTTCCTAAGAATACCGGATCATTGAACCATGCCACATTCCATGTCCAATTCTCAATCGGCTGGTCAAAACCGAAGTATACCTTTCTTGCTGCTTCAATATCCTCCGGACTTTCTGTATATGGATAGGCAACACCACATGTTGGCGCATAGCCTATCTTTATCGGCTGTTTCGCATGTTTACGAAGCTCCTGAACCGCTCTGCCGTGTGCTTTCAATGCATTATGTGCAATCCGGAATACCTTTTCAGGCTCAAGTTTCAAGCCCGGTGCATGCACTCCGCTTAAATGCCCAAGGCCAACGAAGCACTGTGGCTCATTCAAGGTAAAGAAATACTCGGCAAGGTCAGAAAAGTTTTCTGCAACGACCCTTGCATATTCAGCAAACCATTCCACCGAATCTGAATTCAGCCATCCGCCTCTTTCCTGTAAGGCTTGCGGATATTCCCAGTGAAACAAAGTCACATACGGCGTAATTCCATTTTTCTTCATTTCCAGAAGCATATCACGGTATAAGGCAATAGCCTTTTCATTCACACGATCTGTTCCTTCCGGCAAAATTCTTGCCCAACTTAGAGAGAAGCGATACGCTTTGACGCCAAGCAAACGCATAAGTGCAAAATCTTCTTTATAATGATGGATATGGTCACAGGCAATATCTGCGTTCTGATTTCCATAAACTCTTCCTTCTCTTGCAAAGACATCCCATACGCAGTCACCTCTGCCATCTTCCTTGTCCGTACCTTCTATCTGATAGGCGCTGCTTGCAACACCCCATACAAAATCCTTCTGAAACATAACACTTACCTTCCTCTTTTATACTAATTGTCTGATGTAATCAACCAGAACCTCTGCTGCCTGCTTATGGCACAGGGCACCCGGATGTTGTCTGGAACCGACACTCATGTCATTTACATTTGGTAACTGTAAATACGATACTCCGCTATCCTTTGATTCCTTCCGGTACATTGAGATTCCCTCCAGGATTGGCATCTGGAATGGAATTCCAAGCATTCCATAACACCAGATCATATGCGCCTTGGGATTACACTCACGCAGGGTATACAGAAAATCCACAACTGCATGCTCAAATGCTGCTATATCATCTTCGCAATAGCTTCCGTCAGGATTCTTACGCATCTTATGACGCTCACCTGTCTTTTCATCGACCCATTCCGGCTGATCGAAGGAAGCTGCATCATTCGTTCCAAGATTTATGACAACAATGTCAGGTTGCCACTTTGAAAAATCATGCGGCTGCTTTCCACCAAGGCGTTCATTTTCCTCGCCCGGCATCAGGCTGCATATTTCCTTATAGTACTTGGGGATGGCTCCCTTTCTGTTATTATCCCATGTATTATATACCCCCCAGCCACTTTGGGAAAAGACACGATAATCAGCATCCAGCTCCTTTGCGGTAAGATAAGCATAATCCCTGAGAGACGAGAAGAACATCGGAATCCAGTCCTCCTCCTCTTTCGCTCCAAACAAACCTTCTCCGGAGGTAATGCTGTCACCGATAAACTCTATTCTTAGCTTCTTATCTTCCACTGGGTAAAAGCTTCCGTCATGACGCAGTGCATGAATATGGATATAAGAACTTCCATCATCGCTCATCGCCTGTAAATCCTTATAAAATCTGACATTCTTAATCTTATCAGGATTCATGCCACGAAACAGAGGAATCCAGTACCTTCCTTTTAACAGCATCTGTCTTCCAATCCAGTCTCCATTTACCGTATAACTAAACCACGGTTCATATGTATCATAGGTAACCTCTACTTCAACCCAAAGCTCCGAACCGGATACGTTACATTCAAAACCGCTTGCTGTCCAGAATAGCGTTAATGGCTCCCTGCATATAGTTGTTCTTCCATGTACCTTTAGTTCCTTTATATCTTTTACTGCTGTTTCTGTCATAACAATACCCCTCTTGTATACTCTGGTTATCACAACAAAAGACCATGGATCAGAATCAATCCACAGCCTTTTGTTACATCACGATACTATCTTCTACCAATTTCCTTATCGGAATCTGTAAGCTTGCTGTTTGTCTTAATATAATCCACAATATCATCAATCTCTGTGAATGCAAGTCCTACGTAGCTGTCAGCAGCACCATAGTATACAGCAATTCTTCCTGTCTCAGGGTCATGGATGGTTGCACATGGGAAGCATACATTAGGAACAAAACCTCTCTCCTCATACCACTCTTCCGGTGTCAACAGGAAGTTCTCACATCTATACTTAACGATAGAAGGATTATCAATATCAAGAATTGCTCCACCAATAGAGTATACATATCCGTTACAGGTTCCACTTACACCATGATAGAATAATAACCATCCTTCACTTGTTTCGATTGGAGCAGCACCGCCGCCAATCTTTAAGGACTGCCACCACTCATTTCCTTTTCCCATAACGTGTCTGTGCTTACCCCAGTAGGTAAGGTCAGGGCTCTCGCTGACAAAGATATCACCAAATGGTGTATGGCCACTGTCTGAAGGGCGGCTTAACATTACGAAATTACCATTGATCTTTCTGGGGAATAATACAGCATTTCTGTTAAATGGCAGGAACGGATTCTCAATTCTTGTAAAGGTCTTGAAATCTGTTGTCTTAGCCATACCAATTGCTGCTCCGTAGAAGTCTCCACACCAGATAATGTAATAGGTATCTTCTACCTTAACAAGACGAGGATCATAAGCATAAACAGGCATAAATGGCTTACCTTCTTCATCTACGAAGTTAATCTTATTCTCTTCAAAATCCCAATGAATGGCATCCTTACTTCTTCCCATATAAATATATGGAATACCATTTGTCTGTTCACCACGGAATACACCGATAAATTCATCGCCATATGGCATTACGGCACTATTGAAGATTCTTGCTACACCCTTGACCGGATTTCTTCCGATAATCGGGTTCTCGTTGTATCTCCAGATTGGTGCTCCCATTAATTTCTCAGGTCTTTCCTGCCATGGCATATTTGGTACCGGCTGGCTAAAAATCTTTACTTTACTCATATTCTCTATCCTTTCTTACTTTTAAATTAAATTTCACTTAATAGGAACCGATAACGGACACCAGATAAAATGGCACATTATCTTCCTCATGTGTTTCTATGATCTCAATCTCAACCTTGTGCTTTCCACACGGAAGGTGCTCTGCAACCGTGTCGATATGAAGACTGTCTCCCCATGTTTCTTCAAAATTACCATCCAGGATAACAGCATGCTCCACATCATCATCTACAATAGCTCTTGCAATCGGTGTAGGCTGCACGACTGATTTACGATACTGCACTGCAATACAGCTTCCCTGTATCTCAAAGGTAAGTGTTGCTCCCTTCTGCGAAGAAGTCCACCCCTTTCTAAATATCTCACGAATATTCTTCTGTGGAGTAAAATCTGCCGTAAATCCATGATTGAAAGGGTTGCTGTTATTATTCTGATAACGGACGGAATGCTCATATGCATTAGCAGTCAAAGGCTTTGGCATTGGTGTTTCCTCTTCCCTGTCATGCTCCAGATTCTGATATACCAGATCCAGAAAGTGAATGATGACACCTGCTACCAAAGAATGCCCTTCGTCATTTGGATGCAGATCATCTTCTGTCACATCACGACTCGTAAACGTTCCATCGAGAACCTTAGCATAAATGGTAGGCTTCATGCTGACGCATGGAATCTGATAGGCTTCTCCTATTGCATTGTGCTTCTCCTGTGCATTCACACCATCATCATATCGTACATTATTGACAATCAGCATGGCAGGTTTATCGGCACTGCCATATATATGTCTGATCAATCCCTCATAGGTCTCCATGAAGTGGTTCGTATTATCATCATTTACACTGAATTCTACAATGGTAAAATCAATGTGATGAGCAAGAAGGTCACTGTCAACTCTTGCCACCCCAAATTGAGATGTTGTTCCACCGATTCCGGCATTCACATACTTTACATCGGCATTAGGGAATTTCTGTCGCCACCACTCATATACCAGATATGCATAACAGGTCTCAGGAGTGGAAGACAAACATCCCTGCGTAATGGACCCCCCAAGAAAGCCTACGGTAATGTTCTCTCCCTTTGCAGCTTTCCTCATGACCTGCTTAATACGATACCAGTTACCACAATTTAAGATTCCCAAATGATTATCAATAAGATACTTACTCATGACTCTTATTTCCCCATATATTCCAAGTTTTTACGAATAAAATCGCATCTCTGCTCTACGCATTTTACACTTCTCAATGGATCTTCCGGTGTGTTGAACACATAATCCATCAGCTTATCAATCGTTGTTGTTGCTACATGAAGTCTTGTATCACTGGAAGCATAATAGATATATACGTCACCATTGTCTCTTGCAATCGCACCATTTGTAAATACTACATTGGAAACATCACCAACTCTTTCACTGCCAAGAGGTGCAATCAGAAATCCACCCGGTTCTGCTATTACTTTCGTAGGATCTTCCAAACTTGTTGCAAATGCATATACAACATAACGAAGTCCTGCTGCTGTATTACGAACACCATGCGCAATATGTATCCATCCCTTTGGTGTCTTAATCGGAACAGCTCCTGCACCATTCTTTGCTTCTGTGATGGTATGATACTTTCTCTTGCTTGTGATGATTTCTTCATCAATCACAGCATGTGTAATATCATCACACAGACCGAAACCAATTCCTCCGCCACTTCCTGTATCAATGAAATCATCCATTGGTCTTGTATAGAAAGCATATTTACCATTTACGAATTCAGGATGAAGAACTACATTTCTCTGTTGTGGAGAATTCAAGGTTTTTAAGTTCTCCAGTCTTTCCCATGTCTTTAAATCTTTTGTTCTTACAATACCTGCTGCCGCAACTGCTGCAGACAGATCATTTACGCTTGTATCCTTACTTTCTGAGCAGAACACACCATAGATATAGCCATCCTCATGTTTGGTAAGACGCATATCATATACATTTGTTTCATTCGGACATACATCATCCAAAAGAACAGGATAATCCCAGAAGCGGAAACCATCGATACCATTATCACTCTCTGCTACCGCAAAGAAGGACTTTCTGTCATTTCCTTCTACCCTTGCTACCAGATAAAATTTACCATTTAACTCAATCGCACCGGAATTAAATACCGCATTTACGCCTAATCTTTCCATAAAATACGGATTTGTTTCCGGATTCATATCATATTTCCAGAATGGCGGGATATGATCTCTTGTTAATACAGGATATTTATAACGATCATAGATTCCATTATAGAAATCAGATTTTTCATTTTTACGAGTTACAACAGCCTCGTAACGCTGCATGATTTCTTCACATTTCTTATGAAACATCTTACTTCCTCCATCTTATTTTTAAAGTCTCTTTATCACTTCAAAGCACATTCTGCCATTGTGATAAGGGCATTTCCATGGTTCCACAATTGGTTTGTCTGTAAAAGGTTTTCCCTTTTCATCCACAAGCCAATACCATTCTCTTCCTGCCGGGAAGCCCTCTCTCTGATCAATGACATTTTTCTTGATAAATTCCCATTCAGCCTGGGCAGAAATCAGGTATTTCTTTCCTTCCGGTGTATCCTTGCCGCACTTCTCGGCAGCATTGATGAGTCCGACTACTGTTTCAGCCTGTACCCACCATACACGGTTTGTATCATCTACGCCTTTTTCGCATTCATTGCTTAAGGACTCTCCGTTAAAGGCAAGCTTATATACCTGTCTCACCAAATCCAAAGTAATTGGTGTCATCTTCTCTTCGTATTTCTTCTCTCCGATTACCTCAACACTTCTGTCTACGAGCCATGCTGTTTCAATGTCATGGCCATAGGAATGAAGATCAATAATGCTGTTCCACTTCTCATCAAAGAATACTTCCTGTCTGTGAAGCTTCGGATTGTATATCTTTTCTGCAATCAAGTCCATCATCCACATAATATGTTCTTTTACTTCCGGATTATGGTCCACACGATATAGTTCTGTATATGCTTCAAATACATGAAGCAGAGTATTCATTGTCTTAGATGCCATGACTCCGTTTTCTGAAAGCTTCTCATTATCAATCTCATGAAAGCTTTCATCAAAGGCTTCCTTATATCCAAGCTCATCACGCATCTTCGTCTCAATCAGCTCGTACAGTGTATATGCCATATCGAGTGCTTCCTTATCTCCACTTGCTTCATAATAAGAAGAAAGCGCATAAATGGAAAACGCCTGATTGTATGTGTGCTTTAAGGTTTCCTCCGGTGTTCCGTCATATTTTACAGACCAGAAAACACCTCCGTTTACCTTATCCCAACAATGTTCCTTTAAAAATGTAAATCCGTGTCTTGCCTCATCCAGTAAGGACTCATCCTTCAAAAGAGTATAAGCATTGGCAAAGAACCAGGTGATACGGCTGTTAAGGATACAGCCCTTAACAGCTTTTTTATCAACCTTATGCTCATAGTCCATCCAGCCATAATAGCCGCCATTTTCATCGTCTCTTAAGCTCTTCCAGAAGGGAATGATGTCATTTGTCAGATGCTCTCTTATTTCTTCCTTCATCATAATTCTTAACCATGCCTTTCAAAATTTTTAGCTAAATTTATAAGTTAATTTTAACCCTTAACGGCACCTGCGGTCAAGCCACTATAGATTTGTTTCTGGAAAACAAGGAATACAATAAATGCAGGAATCAAACTCATAATAGCGCCCGCACAGATTAAGTTAAACTGGCTTCCAAGCGGTCCCACAAAGGTATACAGTGCCATAGATACCGTCAATTGATTCTTGCCTGACAAATACAAGCTTGCATTATAGTATTCATTATAGGTACCAACACCCTTAAGAATCATAACCGTGACAATTGCCGGCTTCAGGAGTGGAAACAGAATCTTGAAGAAGATCGTAAAGTAGGAAGCTCCATCCATATAAGCTGACTCATCCAGAGATACCGAAATATTCTCAAAGAACTGTATGAATATGTAGATTGAAATAACATCCGTACCCATGGAAAGAATGATATATCCATATAAATGATAGATAAAACCAAGTGAATACATTAACTGATAGGTGGCTACCTGCATTGCAATACCAGGAAGGAGCGTTGCAAAGAGGAACAGGTTACGAATCAGTCCATTTCCCGGGAACTTAAATCTGTTAAGTACATAAGCAAGCATGGAACCTACCATGACAGAACCAAATACAACACATACCAGCACAATGGCTGAATTCAGGAATGCTCTTCCCATGTTGGCATCATTCCAAACCTGAATAAAGTTATCGAAATTTAACCAGCTTTCCGGAAGTGTCATAACATTTGTATTCTCATATTCTTCCTTTGTCTTAAATGCCGTGATCACACAGGATACTACCGGTAACAGGGCAAAAATGGAAAAGAAAATAAGTGAAAAATATTCGATGAAAATCCATCCATAATGTTTTATTTTCTGTACTAATGTCATTATTTTCCTGCCTCCTTTGCTCTTGCTTTGGCAAGCTTCTTCTCTCTTCTCTTTGCTGCCGTTACATCTTCATCCTCTGAATCCTTGAATACATACTTAAAGAAGAGCTTCTGAAGAACCGTTGCTGCAAAGATAATCAGCAACAATACGATTGCCATTGCAGATGCAAGACCGACCTTCTGGCTTGTATGTGCTACCTCATGCATCTTTACAAAGTATGTTGCGGTACCATTCGCACCACCGGACATGATAACAAATGGTGGCTCGAAAGCACTTAAGGAACCGGTAATGGACATAATCAGGTTCAACATAACAATTGTTTTAATACTTGGAAGCATAATATACTTAAACTGCTGCCATTTATTTGCACCGTCCAGCATTGCTGCTTCATATAACTCAGCATCCACTGACATCATTGCACCAACGAAAAGTACCATGTTATTACCAAAGTACTTCCATACACTTGTTGCAACCAACGAAACGTTGTTAATGCTTGTGTCTTTCAGCCAGTACGGAAGATTTTCCAAATCAAATCCAAGCCACTGAAGAACCGTATCGAATACGAATCCTCTGGTATAGAAAAACTTAAAAATGAAACCAATCGCAATACCATTGATGAGATATGGGAAGAACATACATCCCTTAAAGAAGTCTCCACCCTTAACCTTGAAGCTAAGTATTGCGGCAAGATATAATGCAAGTGCAAGCTGTATTACTGCACCGCCCATATAATAAAAGGATAGCTTTAAGGAATTAAAAAGATCATCCCTCTTAAATACATCAATATAATTCTTAAAACCTACAAACTGTCTTTCTCCTACATATTTCATTTTGTAGAAGCTGAACTTGAACATCTCTGCAAATGGAAGGTAAGTAAATACAAGGAGCAATGCCAAAGGAATAATCATAAAGGAAACAATGACAATTGCCTGCTGTCCCTGTCTGCTCCTTATCCACTTACGAAGATTGAACGGTTTCTTTGGCTTTGCTGCCATCTGAGATGATGCCATAACACAATCTCCTCCTTTTCTCATAAATCTTTTCATAATCTTTAACCACTATGAGCCGGAAAGCGTTTGCTCCCCGGCTCATGATATGGGGAATATTCCATAATTTCTTAAGGGCCTTCCCCTTATGCTGTAATAAAATTAGTATTTTACTTCAATTCCTAAGGAATCCTGTGCATCGTTCCATGCCTGTGTCCACTCAGCAACCAGATCATCATATGGTGTTCCTGCATCTGCTGCTTCTACGATCTTCTGAACTCTGCTGTCTCCACCATTGTTGAAGTTAAGCTCTGACTCTGCGTTCATTTCGTTCATAAGATCTTCTTCACCGTCAAGAGAAGTTACGTTGCTGACTACCTCTACACCGTCAAATGCGAAAGATGTTGGAGCAGTCTTGGAAATAGGATATCCACCTTCTAAATCACACCAGCCGGACTCTTCAACCATCCACTTAACAAAAACCATAGCTGCTGCCTTGTTATCGTCAGAAGAATTTACGTTGATACCATAACCATAGTCAGGACCTGCTGTTGCATACTGCTTACCATTAACCGTGATAGGGAATGGCATATATGCGATATCATCGGCATTATCTCCTGCTGCCTTCATCTGTGCTACTGCCCAGGAACCAAGAACCATTGTTCCGATCTCGCCTCTGTTAATCATGCCCTTGCAGCCTTCCCAGTCTGTTGTTGTGTAGTCATCCTCAATTAAATCATTTGCAACTGCATCATAAAGAATCTTATATAATGCATATGCACCTGTTCCGTCACCGTTATCCTTGAAAGGATCTGCTGTATGAACGAATTTCTGATTTAACCATGTCTCATCACCTGTTGTGATTGCTCCAAGGTATGAATCCCACTGACCACCCATGGTCCAGCCTGCTGCATAGTTTGTGTAAAGAGGAATAGCATCTGTGTTATCCTTGATTGCCTGTAAAGCTGCGATGAACTCGTCCGGAGTCTTAGGAAGCTCTGTTATACCTGCTGCTTCAAATACTGCCTTGTTGTAAAGAAGTCCCTGTGCATTTCCCATATATCCGATACCGTAGCAGTTTCCGTCATTCTTCCAGTTATCAGCGAAGTTCACATACTGTGACATTTCTTCTACTGTTCCATAAGGAAGGAAGTATGTAGGAAGATCCTTAGCATCTACGGTAGGGATGAACATTATATCTCCCCAGTCACCGGTAGGAAGCTTAAGAAGTGCTGTTTCTGCATAATCTGTGATTCCTTCTGTTTCAACGGTAATGTTTGGATATACCTTGTTGAACTCTGCAATTAAGTTAGCCATTGTTCCGTCCTGCTCACGGTCTGTCTTATGATGCATGAACTTAATTGTTGTTGTTAAGTCTGTATAATCTTCTCCTAACTTAATGGATGCATAGGTAAGTTCTCCTGAAGCTGCATCTGCATTCTCTGCTGCATCCGTCTTTGTTTCTGTTGTTGCATCTGTCTTTGTCTCTGCTGCATCTGTCTTAGCTTCGGTCTTTGTTTCTGCTGTTTCGCTGCTGCCGCATGCTGCTAAAGACATTGTCATTACGGCTGCCATTCCAAGTGCCATTGCTTTCTTGAATTTCATGTTTTTAACCTCCCGTTAAACTATGTTTTACTACTTGTTAACTTGTTTGTTAACTTAAAATAACTTTAAATCAAAAATCGCATTTAGTCATCACTTAATATTGCTAAACATATGCAATTATTGCATTTTTATGCTATTTCTTCTTTTTTTACAATTTATTTATTCTTTATTTGTAACTTTTAACTAACGCTTTTATATCTTCTCTTGCTTTTTAGCTATTTTTAGTTTGTTATTATTTTGATTATTTAATTCTATTCGTCTATTTTCGTCGTTTATCATTCAATATTTCATTTTATCTTCTTTTCTTGCTATTTTCATGCAATCCATTATAATAAAAGTAATGTAATTATTCCGTACTTTCGAAAGGAGTCATGCCATGACAGCCAAAACACTTGCTGCAGATTTTTTCTCTCATTTAATTTCTTCTGAAACAGGCAATCATTTTTCACTTGCTGATTACTTTTCCAATCCCTGCTCTGAGAATCACAGCCTTTCACCGGATCTTCCTGATCTGCTTTGTTATCGACAGATATCTGTATCTGCCCCGTTTTCCTATTCCATCAGTAACCTGAATGTCTTCTGCATGATTCTGACTACGAAAGGAACCGGGCAATTGGAATATAACGGGCAGATTTATTCCCTTACTCCAAACTCTTTTGCCTTTTTAGACTGCAGCCTTACGCATCGGATCAGCTGCCCTCACAGTCTATGGGAATATACAATCTGTTTTGTAACAGCCCCCACAACAACCTATTATTACAAAAAAGCCTGTCCGAATCACAACTGCCTTTTTTCGCCAGGATCTAATACAGAATTACTTTCTATATGGAATCAGCTTCTACATGAAGCGCAGGATGACGAACTGCATGCCATGCTTCGTGCAAGAAGCCTTGTGCAGCTCTATACAGAGCTTTACTTAATCAGAAAAAAGGAAAACAGCAAAGACTTTCATATCCCAACGTATCTTCTGGATATGAAAATGAATTTTGATACAGCTTACAGCGAACCTTTTTCGCTGGATAATGCTGCGCACAAATACCGTGTGAACAAATACCGGTTATGTAGGGAATTCTCAGCCTACTTTCAGGATACCCCTTTACAATATCTGAATCATGTGAGAATTGAACGTGCCAAAGAATTGCTTCTGAATACAGATGAAAAGATATGCGATATCGGCATGCAGATTGGTATCGAGAATACGAACCATTTTATCAGGCTTTTCAAAGAAAAAACGGGTGTCACCCCGCTAAAATACCGCAAGGAGACACCCATGATTCACTAAATCATCCCATTTCTTTTACCGTATCCCGGATAATGATTCGTCCGGGAACAGTATGAATGCTCTCGTTATATGTTATATTTTCAATCTTTTTGATCAGGCAGTGAATGGCAATTCTCGACATCTCACCCATATCAACGGCATAGGTCGTAATCTTAGAGTCGCCAAATTCAGGATACAGGTAATTATCATAGCCTACGATTGATACATCCTCAGGCACACGATAGCCTGCCTTCTCCAACGTCTGAATCAACGCATATGCCGTTACATCATTGTTGCACACAAATGCGGTAGGCATATCATGAGGAAGCTGGAAGGTATATTCCATACCGATAATACCATCTGCAATATCACGGTCAGGAATAATCCAGTCCTTTCTCACTTCGATATTACTTTCCAACAGAGCCTTACAGTAACCGAAGTAACGATCCGTAATGCTTTCCGTATACTTGAGTGTTCCAACATAACCAATTCTCTTATGCCCTTTCTCAATCAGATAGTGTGTTATCTGATAGCTTCCGATATAACCGGATGAAACGACAGAATCACATGTCTGCTCATCATCATAAAAGTCGAGAAATACCATAGGAGTTCTTCTA
Organism: Lachnospiraceae bacterium; assembly: GCA_022788085.1. GTDB lineage: Bacteria > Bacillota > Clostridia > Lachnospirales > Lachnospiraceae > COE1. Next base: position 45,272 of record JALEWA010000006.1, on the reverse strand, counting down.
TACTGATAAAGCATCTTAAGATACTCCTTCTTAGGCTTACCAATAATGATAATACCATCAGCTCTATCCTCCTGCATAAGCTTAGGAGGCTCTAATGCCTCCTCTGCAGCAGTGCTGATTACCTCAAGCATGGTAAAGCAGTTCTTCTTTACCGCTTTTGTTGCTACTTCCTGATACATCTTCCAGTAGAAGGAAGCAAATTTGGCAAAATAACTCTCAAGGCTGATCACACCTATTGTATAAGATTTACTTCTGTTCTTCTGTGCAGCATGAACCGGAATATAACCCATTTCATCTGCTAAATCCTTTATTTTCTGTCTCAGTTCCTCACTTACACCCTTCTGACCGGATAGTGCTTTGGAAACTGTTACAATACTTACATTTAACTCTGCTGCAATATCAGCAAGCTTAACTGACTTAACCATTTCCCCTCTCCTTTGTTAATTTCTCTTTTCTTTAACCTTTTTTAGCTTAATAATACTATAATTTAAATGAATCAATTTGTCAAAGAGATTTTACAGTTATACACTGTAAAGATGAATCAGCTGCGCTTTAAAATCACCCCATGGGTTTGAAATATGCATTCCTGCGTACATTAATGCCTCTCCGCTGTAACACTCTTCGGTTCCTTCCACACGGTACTGTTTCCTGGGGTCAAGTCCCTTCAGGCGAATCCTTCTGGACTTAAAATTAGCCCGATTAAGTACCTGTACAAAAGTAACAAGTGCTTCTCCTTTATCCTCACTTACAATTTCCCAACAGTCAAATTTATGATTCTGCGAATAGGATGCAATTCGATAATAATCCCCCCTTCGAACCAGGTCATTATATTTGTGATACATTGCGACCTGTTCGGGAATCATATCACGATCCTCCTTGGGAATCTTTGTCACATCAAGCTCATAACCAAAAGTTCCGGCAAGTGCTACAATTCCTCTTGTCTCAAATGGCGTAACTCGTCCCACGGTATGATTTGGGCAGTCAGAAACATGTGCCCCCATCGTAGAGAGTGGATATATAAGTGCTGTTCCTTCCTGAATCTCCAGTCTTTCAATCGCATCCGTATCATCAGAGCACCAAATTTGAGGGCTGAAATACAGCATGCCGGGATCAAAACGTGCTCCACCGCCGGAACAGTTCTCCAATAACAGATGTGGAAACTCCTTCGTCAGTCTGTCCTGCAATTCATATACGGCGAGAACATATCTATGATACAGTTCTCCCTGTCTGTCTTCCGGAAGTTCATAGCTCCCAAGGTCAGTAAGCTGTCTGTTCATATCCCACTTCACATATTCAATATTTGCACTTCTAAGGATGCCTGCTACGCATTCATATACATAATCCACAACCTCTTTGCGCGACAAATCAAGAACATACTGCTGTCTTGACTCTGTTGCCACACGTCCCGGAATTGCAATCGCCCAGTCAGGGTGGCTTCTATACAAATCAGAATCCGGTGAAATCATCTCCGGCTCGAACCAGATTCCAAATTTCATGCCGAGCTTATTTACCTCATCTACAAGATATTTCAAACCACCCGGTAACTTCTCTTCATTAACTACCCAATCACCTAATGCACAGTTATCACTGCTTCTCTTGCCAAACCAGCCATCATCCATAACCAGCATTTCAATGCCAAGAGAGGATGCCTCTCGTGCAATAGCAAGCAGCTTCTCTGTTGTAAAATCAAAATAGGTGGCTTCCCAATTATTAATTAAGATTGGACGCTTTTTATCCTTGTATTCACCGCGAATCAGATGATTCTTATACAAGTGATGGAAAGAAGTTGTCATACCATCAAGTCCTTTGTCGGAATATACAAGAACTACTTCCGGTGCCTGGAATTCTTCGCCCGGCATGAGTTTCCAGCAGAAGTTTTCCGGATGAATTCCCATAGACATACGAACACCATCAAACTGAGAAACCTCAGCCTGTGCGCGGAAATTACCGGAATACACAAAATTCATTGCGTATACCTCTCCTGTCTCCTGGGTTGTGTTTTTTGTTACCAGTGCAAGAAACGGATGATCCTGATGACTGGACTCCCCTCTAAAGGAGCTGACGTTCTGAATACCATAGCCTAAAGTCTTTCTTTGGATATGACGTTCTCTTGCCCAGCTTCCATGTAAAGAAATCATGTCAAAATCCTGATTATCCATGTCAAGACAGGCAGAAAATACCTTTGTCAGATAAAAAGGCTTTTCTCCCATATTTTCAATCTTTACACTTCTCGTAATAACATCCGTATCTGAAAAAGCTGTGTAATAGAGCTTTACCCGCATTCCTGCATGCTTATCTTCACCGGTAATCTCCAGTGTCATACAGGAATCCTTATCCCCGAAGGTTGCCGGTAATCCGGTAAGAGAAGGCTTTCCCTCTAAGATTCTATGTGATACATAAGAAAAGGAACACCCACAATGTCCTCCCTCTGTCCTGATGGAAAGACAGCTTTCCCTATAATCCCCAAGACCTGCTGTTGGATATTCAAATGGAAAAGTATCATAGAAGGAACATCTTTCCCGATTGTTCTTACTCGGCACAAATGGCGGTTCCTGCGTTCTCATCAGATAATCAACATGATAATCCTCCATGCGTTTTCCGTAGTATACATGTCCAAGGAAATTCTCCTCATCCACAATCCCCATAATATAACTTGTATTTGGGGTGTCCAACTTAAAAATTCTCTCATTTTCAAAATATGTAATGCTCATTATCTCTCTCCTTTAGATAAGTTTTGGGTATGTTGTCAGCGTAGCGAATATGATACCAAGCCTCGGATCCCTTACACGATCAATAACAGACTTAACCAGTCGTCTTCCAAGTTCTTCTATCTTAACATCAACCGTAAGAATATCCTTTTTAAAGAAATCCTCTTCTATGGTATTGTCAAAACCGGTAATGACCATTCTTCTTGCAAGCTCAGGATCCTTCTGCAGCAGTGCCAGCGCTGTATACTTTGCTATATCATCATTTTCGCATACAATAGCATCCGGCATGAAAGTCATTCTCCGGATAACCTCCTCTACCATACTATAGCTAAAATATGTATGATTAGACGGTCTTGTAAAAAGCATTCCTTCATCCGGGCGAATATTGTGTTGATCACATGCCCCCAGGAATCCCAAAAATCTTGCCTGTACAACACGGGAGCCTTCTGCAAAACCAATAAATGCAAAATCCCTGCACCCTTTCTCTTCTATGCAATAACTGGTAAGTCTGTTCATAGAATAAAAACCTTCCAGGTTGTAAACATCACCCAGTTGAATATAATCCTGTGCATTAACAGGTGTATTGAAAAAAGTCATAGGAAGTCCTGCTCTGCTTACACCTCTAACAAAACGGATAGGAAATACGCATAAAAAGATAATTCCCTTCACATCATCTGCTAACTGGGCAAGAACTTCATCACCATCCTCATCCTGTTCATCAACGATATATAACTGCATGCGATATCCTTCTTCTTTCACCGCATCACTGATTCCAACCAGGGTTCGATTCCAGAATACGGATTGAGAACGATTAAACAGGACAAGAATCGTACCACTTTGTTCCTTCTTAAACTGCATTTCCAAATCCTGCTGTATATTCTCATCCAGCTTTGCATACCCCATCTGCCACGCCTTTTGTATCACAGCATTTCTTGTTTCCGGAGCGACAACACCATTACTCAAAGCCTTTGCAACCGTATTTCTGCTTAGCCCCATTTCTTTGGCAATGTCCTGAATCGTTACCTTTTTCATGTAGCTTCCTCCTTATCTTTACACTTTCCCTCGTATTATATAAATAATATAATAAACGCACACTGTTTTTGTCAATACAGTGTGCGTTTATTTAACATTTTCTTTACATTCTTAACCTAAAAAAGAAAAAGGATTATATGCATCTGCATGTATGAATTGCATCAGAAGATAAGCAGCACGTAATGATACTTTTTCCTCAGCCAGTATTCTTTCTGCCTCTTTTCTGTCAACAACAATCACCTGAATACTTTCCGTATCCTCCATCTGTTCTCTGCCAATTGTTCCACTTGCATAGCCAAATACTGCATTGCAGCTTTCATCCGTGAATCCTGCCCCCATAAAAAACGGTCTTCTGTAAGCTGCATTTCCGTCTTCATAAACCGTAAAATCCATTCCCGTTTCTTCCTTCATTTCCCGAACAGCCGCCTCTGAAGGAGTTTCACCACAATCAATCAGTCCTGCAGGAAGCTCATATAAATAATCATCCAGCGGGTAACGGTACTGGCGAATCATTACAATTTTATCCGGTTCTTCCTTACAGATAGGATAAATAACAACTCCTTCAGCCTGTATATCCTTTGTATAAAGCTTTAGCTTATCTTCTTTTCTTCTTGAAACAAAATAATAATCAAATGGTCTTCCCTGATCTGTCAACGCATTCATGTGAAAAAGATTCAGAAACTTATTATCTGATATCTTTTGTATTTTAGTGTATTTTTTCATTCAATATTCTCCTTTTTGTTGACTTTTGCCATATTAGCGTTTAAACTTAATATAGATTCTTTATTTTTAGAAAGGTGAAGGCTCATGAAACAGATACCTATCTCCAAGCTGATTCCCGGCATGGTAACTGCTGAAGACGTTCTTACCTATGATCGCCAGCTGCTTGTCCCCAGGAATGTTATTCTAACTGAAAACATCATATCGCGTTTGGAAGGTTATTCCGTTTATTACGTTTGGATTAACGAAGAAGTCATAGACGAATTATCAAAGCCTATGCCTGTTGCTTTTTCGGATAATTCTGCCCTTTCAGAACCTTCTAACAAGGAACGTATACGAAACAGTGAACAGTTTCTTCAGTTTAGTCAGGATTTCAATCAGTGTGCCGAGCATTTTCGCAACAGCCTTATGAAATCCTTATACCATAATCAACCACTTTTTGTAAATGAATTATTGTCAGAAACCATGCAAATCATGAAACAAGGTCGAACAAGCATCAGTGTTTTTGACATGCTTCTTAATATGCGAAACATTGATGACTCTGTGTATGCACATAGTATTGATGTTGCACTTATTTCTAATGTACTTGCAAAATGGTTACATTTCTCTGAAGAGGAGCAGCAGATGGCTACTGCCTGTGGGCTCTTTCATGATGTGGGCAAATTCCTGTTGCCAAGCGGAGTATTAAGAAAACCGGGAAAACTGACTGAGGAAGAATTTACTATCATTAAAACACATACCACCGAGGGCTTTCATTTATTGAGTAAATACGAAAACATTCCTCTACATGTAAAAAATGCCGCACTGATGCATCATGAAAAATGTGATGGAAGTGGCTATCCTTATGGACTGACCGGACCTGAAATCGATAAATATGCTAAAATCGTTACGATTGCAGATATCTTCGATGCCATGACAAGCGAGCGTGTTTACCGCAAAGCAATGTGTCCTTTTTCTGTAATTAAATCCTTTGAAGATGAGGGCATTCAGAAATATGAGTTGAAATATATTCTTACTTTCCTTGAAAATGTCGCCAATTCTTATCTGAACCATCGTGTTACTCTGACAAACGGCATGGAAGGTGATGTTATTTTCATAAACCGTGACAGCTATTCAAGACCGGTTATTCGAACTACCGAAGATGAAATCATCAACTTACAGGAAGAATATTATCAGGGAATTATGAACCTAAGAAATCAGAAAAATGTTTCCATTGAAACAATCATATAAAAAAAAGGATGCGGTTCGTTAGCAAACCGCATCCTTTTTATGTATGTTACATTACTCAACATCCTGTAATGCTTCAAAATTTTCTTCACTTGTACGAATCTTAACAACCTTATCAACTGCGTATACAAAGATCTTACCATCTCCGATGTGACCTGTGTAAAGAGTCTTCTTTGCTGTTTCGATTACAGTATCAACAGGAATGTTTGCAACGACTACTTCAACCTTAACCTTAGGTAATAAGGTTGCATCCACTTCAGCACCACGATACTTTTCACCGGCACCCTTCTGTATACCACAGCCCATTACCTGAGTCACTGTCATACCGGTTACACCGATATCATTTAATGCCTTACGCAATACATCGTATCTTGAAAGCCTTGCAATAATAACAACCTTGTAAATTCCTGATGCAGATGCAACCGGTGCTGCTGCAACCTTGACTGCTGCATTCTTCTGTGCCTCGGAAGCACTCTCGTACTCGTCTGTACCAAGCTGAGTATTCTCATTTTCTTCCATAATCATAGTATTGGAAATATCCATCATACTAAATCCTGCATAAGCAGATGGGAGTCCATGTTCTGTTGCGTCAAGACCAACAATTTCTTCTTCTTCACTTACACGAAGTCCAAAAATTGCTTTGATTACCAGGAAAGTAATCGTAATGGTCACTACAGTCCAAAGGATAACGCTAAACATACCAATTAACTGTGTGCCTAATAAACCAAAACCACCACCGTAGAAAAGACCGGTAAGAGTATCATTTCCAGGGGCAGAAGTTGTAGCAAATAAACCAACTGCAACAGTACCCCAGATACCGTTTAAGCAGTGAACAGCAACAGCACCAACAGGATCGTCTATACGAAGCTTGTAATCAAGGAACCATACACCAAATACAACGAGTAAACCTGCAACAGCACCAATCACGATAGCGCCAAATGCATCTGTAACATCACAAGGAGCTGTGATTGCTACCAAGCCTGCAAGAGAAGCATTCAGACACATGGAAATATCAGGCTTACCATACTTAATCCATGTGAAAATCATACATACAACCGTTGCGATTGCAGGAGCGATTGTTGTTGTTACAAATACAGAACCAAGCTGTTCTACTGTGGTACATGCTGCACCGTTAAAACCATACCAGCCAAGCCACAGAATAAATACACCAAGTGCACCGATTGTGAGGTTATGTCCGGGGAATGCATTGACCTTTGTAATATTTCCCTGCTTATCCTTTGTAAACTTACCGATACGAGGTCCAAGAATCTTAGCACCAATCAGGGCTGAGATACCACCTACCATATGAATTGCACAGGAACCGGCAAAATCATGGAATCCCATTTGAGAAAGCCAGCCGCCGCCCCAAATCCAATGTGCTTCAATCGGATAAATCAAAGCAGAAATGACACCGGAATATACACAGTAAGAAAGGAACTTTGTTCTTTCAGCCATAGCACCGGAAACAATTGTTGCTGTGGTTGCACAGAATACTAAGTTGAATACAAAGTTAGACCAATCAAAATCTGCATAGCTTGTGAAAATATCAAATCCGGGTTTTCCGATAAAACCAAATAAATCCTCGCCAAGCAATAAACTGAAACCAATTAAAATAAAGGTACATGTACCAATACAGAAATCCATTAAATTCTTCATAATAATGTTTCCTGTATTCTTTGCTCTGGTAAATCCTGCCTCTACCATCGCGAAACCTGCCTGCATCCAGAATACTAATGCAGCACCAATCAGAAACCATACGCCAAATACTTCACCATTAATGGCGCCCAAAATCTCTTCTGTCATACTTTTTTCCTCCTCTTCATACAAAAAACGGAGACAAATAGCCTGTTTCCAAAAGCTTCTTTGCTCCGTTTTCCATACTTTCTTAATAATAAAAAGACACTATGGGTATTCCATAGCGCCTTTGCTTTATAGGTGATATATTAACAACCTTTTTATACTTTGTCAACAGCTTATTTATATTTTTTTTATTTTTCAATCAATATTTTGGTTAATTTGAACGTTCGAGCACTCTTTTCATCCTCTATAACGCTCTATTCATGCGATATTCCAAATATTGAGTTTCTTCTGTCGATTCTTTCTTTTGAAAACCAAGTTTTTCACATAAATGCCTGGAAGGTTCATTATTCCGGTGCACGATTGCACGAAAGCTTGTCTGTTCCAGCTCCTCACATGCATAATCAAGAATAGCCTTACACGACTCATAGGCATATCCCTTGTGCTGATAATCCTTACCTAACATAAACCCTAGCTCAAGCCCCTCAAAGCCTTCTTTATACTCAAGTCCTGCCCTGCCGATAATCTCACCGCTTTCCTTAAGGATAATGAGCCACATGCCATAACCATAAAAATGGTACACATTCTTAATATAATCTTTTGTATAATCTATCTCCTGCTGCTGATCCGGGAACAACGGCTCCATATATCTGGTAATAGATTCTTCTTCATAAAGCTCATACAAACGCGGCACATCTTCCGGTGTAATCTCCCGGATCTGTAGTCTGTCTGTAGTAAGGATATTCCATGGCAAGCCCTTTGCACGGCGGTACACCTTATCAAGGTAATCATAACTTACATCCACAAGATTTTCCACACAATATGTACCGGATGGCAGACTTTCCTGCTTATTCTTCTCATACAATAAAAATAAATAAGGAATTCCTCTGTTACTGCACTCTCCTGCAAAAGACGCATCATCCGTAAGGGCAATCACATCCCCCATTTCATGCAAACAATAGTCATCCGGCAAATCGATTACAATTACCTGTAAATCGTACTGCTTCATTTTAGACACCAGCATATCTATTTCTTTTTTTCTCACACTACATGAAAAATAAATAGCCAAATTATGCATATTTATCTCCTTTGATTCTGTTATTAACAGTTCATCCGGCACCTCGAATCCGTAGCTAAAGCTGCTTACTGAACTGTTAAACATTTTACTTTACGCAGACCGGTTTTTCAAGTAAACTTATAAACAGAATATTTTATATAAAAGGAGATTTTTATTATGGCACAGAATCCAGTTGTAACAATCGAAATGGAAAATGGCGATATCATCAAAGCTGAGCTTTATCCTGAAATCGCTCCCAATACGGTAAATAACTTTATCAGCCTTGTTAAAAAGGGCTTCTATAACGGGCTTATCTTCCACAGAGTCATCAATGGCTTCATGATTCAGGGTGGATGTCCTGACGGAACAGGCATGGGAGGTCCAGGCTACTCTATCGCAGGTGAATTCTCTCATAACGGCTTCAAAAATGATTTAAAGCATACAGAAGGTGTATTATCCATGGCCAGAAGCATGATGCCAAACTCCGCCGGTTCCCAGTTTTTTATCATGCACAAGAATTCTCCACATCTTGATGGAGAGTATGCTGCTTTTGGTAAGGTAATCGAAGGTATGGATATCGTGAACAGGATTGCCACCACACAGACCGATTATTCTGACAGACCATTAAATAAGCAGATGATGAAGAATGTTACCGTCGATTGCTTTGGTGTAGAATACGCTGAACCGGAAAAATACTAATTTTTAATAATTGTTAATTTAATATTTTATGTCATTTTTTCTGATACCCTCATAAATTTTCTTATGAGGGTATTCATATTTCGTTCATAATTCTTTTTTAAATTGTTCAAGAACTACACACGATTTAGTCACGAAGATTGATTATACTAAGTACATAAGTTAATGAAAAACAACATTAGCAAAGCACAGTAAGTGATAGCATTACTTATAATAACTTTTTCATAATAATGCCAAGTAGTCTTTAGATTACTTGGCATCCTCCCTTTTTATAGGGAATTTTACTGGAAATTTCCGTGATTCTACACAGAAAAGTTGTAGAAAGCGGATTTTTTGTTGCATTTTTCCAGAAAACCATGTATAAATTTATATAAGAGAATATTCCATTATTATGCAGAAAGGACTGCAACCAAAGGGAATATTCTCTTTTTTTATCAGAAGGCTTACATATTTATGCAAAAGCTTTGTAAATTTATAAGGGTATGGCAGATGAACTTCTGCTGAACAAAAAGGAGGATTTATGCTAGATACAATTGCAAAAATCAATAGCTCAATCAACAGTGTTGTATGGGGCGTACCAATGCTGGTACTTATTATTGGTACCGGAATTTATCTTACGATTCGAACTAAATTTTTTCAGATTTCACATGCCGGTCATGTTGGTTCGCAGACAATCGGCGGAGTATTCAAAAAGGGAAGTAATGTAACAAATGCAAACGAAAAAGCTTCTATTTCGCAGTTTCAGGCATTGTGTACCGCGCTTGCCGCAACCATCGGTGTCGGTAATATTGCCGGTGTTGCTGCCGCTATTGCTTCCGGTGGTCCGGGTGCCATCTTCTGGATGTGGTTATCTGCCTTTTTTGGCATGATGACAAATTATTCCGAGAATGTCCTTGGTATCTTCTACCGTCAGAAAAATACGCACGGTGAATGGTCAGGCGGTGCAATGTATTACTTACGTGACGGACTTGGTTCCAAGAAAGGCTGCAAGACGATTGGTAAAGTTCTTGCCGTATTATTCTCTGTATTCTGTATTACTGCATCCTTTGGTATCGGAAACATGAGCCAGGTTAATACCATTGCCAGCAATATTACTTCCGTATTCGCTATTCCGGCATTAGATAAAACAGTGGCACTTGGTTCCATGTCTGTGAATCTGTATGCATTGATTGTTGGCTTTATATTGATGATTGTTGCCGGACTTGTTATCGTTGGCGGTATTAAGAGAATTGCCCAGGTTACAGAAAAGTTTGTTCCATTCATGGCATGTGTATATATTATTGGCGCTCTCATCGTATTTATCGCTAATATTTCCAAGGTTGGAGAGGTATTTGGTGCCATTTTCTCCTTTGCCTTCGGTTTCCGTGCTATTGGCGGTGCCGCTATTGGTATTGCAGTAAAAAATGCTGCTACCTGGGGCTTTAAGAGAGGTGTATTCTCCAATGAGGCAGGTCTTGGTTCCTCTGTTATGGTACATTCTGCTTCTAACGTTGTCGAGCCTGTCAAGCAGGGTATGTGGGGAATTTTCGAAGTATTTGCAGATACCATTGTAGTATGTACCTTAACTGCCTTCGCTATCCTTTCCTCCGGACTTATTGATTTACATACAGGAGAAGTCTTAACAAGCGCACAGTCTACTGCACTCGTCAGTGAAGCCTTTGGTTCTGTATTCAACTTTGGTGGTGTAAATGTAGGAGGTATCTTTATCGCGATTGCGGTTTTATTCTTTGCTTTTTCTACGACTCTGGGATGGAGCTATTACGGAACAAAAGCATGGGAATTCCTCTTTGGTACAAAATCAACAATTATTTATAAGTGCGTATTCGTTGTATTCATTCTGTTTGGTGCAACTATGAATCTTGGTCTTGCATGGGATATCTCAGATACCTTCAATGGTTTAATGGCAATCCCGAACTTAATCGGTGTACTGACACTTTCCGGAACGGTAATTAAGATCACAAAAAACTACACGGCCAGAACCTTTAAGGGTTCTACAGAAAAGCCCATGTTGTCCGCCTTTGATACGATTCAGAAGGAGCAGGAAGAAAAGCTTGCCAATGAATTGAAACAGGAAATGAAAAAAGCTATATAGGAAATAAAAAAGGTTATGTCCGGCAAGACATAACCTTTTTTATTTCCTGAGAATTATTATTCAGCCTTTCCAACAGAACCGAAAAGTTCCATCTTCTCCTTAACAGTAGCCTTGATTGCTTCAAAGCCAGGAGCTAAAAGCTTACGAGGATCGAATCCCTTACCTTCTAAGTCCTTTCCAGCTTCTACATAAGTACGTGTAGCTGCTGCGAAGGATAACTGGCACTCTGTGTTAACGTTGATCTTTGCAACACCAAGAGAGATTGCTTTCTTAATCATATCTTCAGGGATACCTGTACCACCATGAAGAACTAATGGCATTTCACCTGTCTTCTGCTGAATTGCATCTAATGTTTCAAAGCTAAGTCCAGCCCAGTTTGCAGGATACTTTCCATGAATGTTACCGATACCTGCTGCAAGCATGTCTACACCAAGATCAGCAATTGCCTTACACTCTGCAGGATCTGCACACTCGCCCATTCCTACAACACCGTCTTCTTCTCCACCGATAGAACCAACTTCTGCTTCGATAGACATTCCCATAGCATGAGCTACAGCAACTAATTCCTTAGTCTTTTCGATATTCTCGTCAATTGCATAGTGAGAACCATCAAACATAATTGAAGTGAAACCAGCCTTGATGCACTTATAGCATCCGTCATATGTACCATGATCTAAATGTAATGCAACAGGAACTGTGATTCCAAGAGACTCATCCATAGCCTTAACCATAGCCGCTACCGTCTCAAAACCTGTCATATACTTACCAGCACCTTCGGATACACCTAAGATTACAGGGCTGTTTAATTCCTGTGCTGTTAAAAGGATAGCCTTTGTCCACTCAAGATTGTTGATATTGAACTGGCCAACTGCATAATGACCTGCTTTTGCTTTTTTAAGCATTTCTGAAGCTGAAACTAACATAATTCGAAACCTCCGTTAATTCTATATTGGTAACTATTCAGTACATTCACAGTTACCTTTGTTTTCCTTTACATGCTCTGTTCAAATGCCGCACTGCGTCGCTTGAGCATCCGCTGATACGTTACATTATACCCTTTTCATTCTGACTTGTAAATAAAATTGTCATTTTTTTAACGTTATATTTTTAACTCATGATTACTGCTTACTCAAATTCTGTCTAAGCATTAACAGCTTAATACCTTCTTATCCTCAAAGAAACGGATGCATACGCCTCCGGCTCTTAATGTATCACCTTCAACATGCTGTGAGAATATTATCTTGCCATATTTCGCATGCTTCAACTCAATGTCCTCATCACTACTGTTAACAAGTATTTCCAGTGCTTCGCTCCATCCTATCTTCTGGAACTGGATAACCCTTGGATTCTCATATTCAGCAGGAAAATGGAAATTACGCTCCCGCATCAGCTTTTCTTTCTTTCTAAGTGAAATCAATTCCTTGATAAACTGCATGCTTTCTTCGTACTTTCCCTGTTCTATTTCATTCCAGGGCATGCATCTTCTGCAATCCGGATCGAATCCGCCCTCCATGCCAATTTCTGTTCCATAATAGATACAAACACTACCCGGCATAGTAAATAATAACGTCAGCAATGCATGATATTCGTCCATGTTCTGAACCACATTACGCAGCCGGACGGTATCATGGGAATCCAGCATGTTGAAAAGAACATCATTTGTCTGCTGCATATAATTCGTATAACAGCGATTAATCATATATTCAAAGTCTTCTCCCGTAAGACTCTTATCAATGAAGAAGTCTTTCATGCTTCCTGCCAGCGGGTAATTCATGACTGCATCATATTCATCACCGCGGAGCCATGCAATCGCATCATGCCAGATTTCACCTAAGATATAAATATCCGGCTTGATTGCCTTTAATTGCGCTCTTAATTCCTTACAGAAAGTATGGGAAACCTCGTTTGCAACATCAAGGCGGATACCATCTACGTCATATGTTCTTACCCAGTCACATACTACGCCAATCAGATAATCCCTTACCTTCCTGTTATTTGTATTGAGCTTTGGCATTCCATCGAAGAATGCGAAGGTGTAAAGCTGTCCCTTTTTGGCAGCTCCTCCTTCCCACTTTAGCGGCCATTCATTGATCATGAACCAGTCATAGTACTCAGATTCCGGTCCCTTTTGTAATACATCCTGCCATGGTTTAAAGAAATATCCGCTATGATTGAAAACTGCATCCAACATGATGTGAATACCTCTTTCATGTGCTTGCTGAGCAAGCTCTTTCATCGTCTGCTTGTCACCAAAGTGCGGATCAATTCTTTCATAATCTGTGGTATCGTATTTATGATTGGATGGCGATTCGTTAATTGGCGTCATATAAATTCCGGTAATGCCGAGCTCCTTCAAATAATCAAGCTTATTGATGATTCCCTGCAAATCTCCACCATACAAATCTCTATGCCCTATCGTTTCCTTGCTGCCCCATTCCAGACAGCCATCCGGGTTGATTGCCGGATTTCCATTGCAGAAACGGTCCGGGAATATCTGATACCAGATAGTCTCATTTACCCAATACGGTGTTTTGTTCACATCACTTGGGTTCAGCCACGGCATGGTAAAGCACTGTCTGCTTCGACCTTTTAAATTCATCTGCTCCTCGCTGACAAAACCATCTTCAAAATAATACCATTTCTCAGTCTCCGTAATCAGTTCAAAATAATATTTTAATCTTTTATATCTGGGAACAATTGTAGTAGTCCACCAAATTTGATTCTTAAGCTTCTTTTTATACGGGATACCTGACTTATCGCCGGTCCATTCCTCTCCACCGCCTAAGATTCCATTTGCGAAGGGATCTCCATAAACAATATTAACTTCCTTTACATCATATCCTGTTTTCAAATTAATAATAAGCTGATTTTCATCCAGTGCATAACAATAATTATCTGTCGCCCTGTGAAATACTGCTGCAAATTCCATATTTCTACCATACCCTTTCTACCAAACAAACACTACTAAAAATTATAAAAACTTAGATTTTAAGCTTTGGAAAACGTTTTCCGAACTCCGATAAAAAATAAGAGTCTTATTTATACTCCTTGTTGTTATCTTACTCGTTATCTTCATATATCGCAAGTATTTTTTATTATTTTCTCATATTTTCTCATCATTTTCTCATTATATCATAATCTTCAGGAAAAATATTGCAAAATATAAATTTACATTATATTATAGTCTTATCTTTATTATTTCATCTTTATGTAAAAGAAAGGATGTTTTTAAAATGGCATTAGTAACAACTAAGGACATGTTCGCAAAGGCTTATGCCGGCGGATATGCACTTGGTGCATTCAACGTAAACAACATGGAAATCGTACAAGGTATTACTGAAGCAGCCGGAGAGCTTCACTCTCCTGTTATTTTGCAGGTTTCCGCAGGTGCAAGAAAGTATGCGAATCATACCTATCTGGTAAAATTAGTGGAAGCTGCTTTGGCTGAAAATGATATTCCCATTGCACTTCATCTTGACCACGGAGCAGACTTTGATATCTGTAAGTCCTGTATTGATGGCGGCTTTACATCTGTTATGATTGATGGTTCACATCATTCCTTTCAGGATAATATTGAACTCACAAAGCAGGTTGTAGATTATGCGCACGCCAAAGGCGTTGTTGTAGAGGGAGAACTTGGTCAGTTAGCAGGAATTGAAGATGATGTAAATGTATCTGCTGAAAATGCTAGCTATACACACCCTGATGAGGTTGAAGAATTTGTAAGTAAGACAGGGGTTGATTCCCTTGCAATTGCAATCGGAACAAGCCATGGCGCTTTTAAGTTCAAACCAGGTCAGAAGCCACAGCTTCGTTTTGACATTCTTGATGAAGTAAGCAAGCGTCTTCCTAACTTCCCAATTGTTCTTCATGGTGCTTCCAGCGTTTCTCAGGAATATGTTAAGATGATTCAGGAAAACGGTGGTAAGCTGGAAGATGCAATCGGTATCCCTGAGGATATGTTAAGACAGGCTGCAAGAAGCGCTGTATGCAAGATTAATATTGACTCTGATCTTCGTCTTGCCATGACAGCCGGTGTTCGTGAGGTTCTATATAACAATCCTGCTGCCTTCGATCCAAGAGAATATCTCAAGGCAGGTCGTGCAAATGTAAAGGCTCTTGTTGAACATAAAATTAAAAATGTTCTTGGCAGTGAAAATAAAGCTTAATATTTTTTAATCATAAGAGGTTCGCTTTTTCAAAGCGAACCTCTATCTTACTCCTGTACAATTATATCCACAGCTTCCTGCTTATTCGTCAGTTCTACATTCTTATGTTTTCCTCCGAATTCACCATCCAGAGTCCATGCAACCTCCTGATCAGATTCTATTTTCAAGAAGGCAGTTTTAAAGGAATACATACATTCCGCATCTATTTTATCGCTGACTAAAGCTGCTAACGTCTTATTCAGCTCGATCAGACTATTGGGACGTTTAATCAGCGTTACTTCAAATAAACCGTCATTCAAAGCAACATCCTTGCCCGTAATATTCCTGATGCCTCCTATGGAATAGGAATTCGTAATCATACCATAGATGAATTCACCTTCAATCACATTGTCATCATATGTTACCTTCATATGGTATGACTTGATATTCTGTATCTGCTTCATACCTTCAAGAAGATAAGCTGTGTGCCCCAGCATATTTTTCATCTCCTGAGGCGTTTCATAAGAAACCTCTGTAAAAATGCCAAACGCAGCAACATATACAAATACATCATGATTAAAGATACCTATATCGCATGCAAACGGATGTCCTGCTGCTATAATCTTAGCAGCTTTATTCATGGTTGATGGAAGTTTTAAGCTATTTGCAAAATCATTGGTACTGCCTGCGGGAATATACCCTATCTTTGTTCGAAAGCCGGACTGTATCATTCCTGTTACAATCTCATCAAGTGTGCCATCACCGCCACTACATACAACAAGCTCGTAATCCCGCTCGCGTTCTCTTACGGCTCTTATGGCATCTCCCTGACATTGTGTTGTATATACCGTTACTGTATAGCCTGCCTTTACCAAGATATCAACAATAGACAGCAAATGATACTTGATTTGTTCCTTTCCGGCATGTGGATTAACGATAAATAAGGCTTTCTTAAGCATCTTGTCCATTTAAAAATCTCTCAATCTCTTCTATTGCTTTTTTTTCATCAGAGCCATCTGCCGAAACAATAAGCTCATCTCCATCTGCAAGTCCAATACTCATCATTCCCATGATGCTTTTTGCATTAACCTTTTTCTCATCAACTTCCACATGAATTACACTTTCAAACTGACTGGCAACCTGTACGAATTCCGCTACTGGTCTGGCATCCGGGTAATTGTCCAATCTGACTGTCATCTGTTTTTGAATCATTTTCTTTTCCTCCCATTTTATGTTCGCAATCTATCAGCCAATTCACTAAGCTTTCTCAACCTATGATTAACACCTGACTTTCCAACCTTAGGTTCCAGATACTCTCCCAGTTCCTTTAAGGTTGCATCAGGATAATCAAGTCTGACCTCTGCAATCTCCCGAAGATTATCCGATAGGTTGCTAAAACCGTAATGATCCCTGATATATAAGATATCATCTATCTGTTTTGTAGCCGCATTCACAGTTTTCGTGATATTGGCAGCTTCACAATTAACCCTTCTGTTTATGGAATTCCGCATATCCTTTAAGATACGAAGATTTTCCAGATTCATCAGTGATATATGGGCCCCCATGATATTCAACAGTTCTACGATGCCCTCACTCTCCTTAAGATATACCACCTGATAGCGTTTTCTGGCTACTATCTTTGCTTCTACATCAAAAACAGCCAACGTATCCTGAACCTGCTTTGCCTGTTTTTCATTTTCACAAACAAATTCTAAATGGTACCCTTTTTCCGGATTACTCATAGAACCGATACTCAAAAACGCCCCTCGCAGAAAAGCCCGCTTACAACACAGGCTCTTCATAACCATTGCATTTACAACTCGCTCTTCACCCGGTACGTATTTCACAGCCTGTAGTATCCTGGGTAACTGATCCGTATTTTCATAATGAAAATGATTGGAAGCTTCTGCATCCTCTTCTTTTATGGTTTCTATATTAAGTGTTTTCTTCAATAATGCGAAGCATTTTCTTGCAACATATGGCGTTTCCTGCTGTATCTCCAAAGCAAAGGAACCATCCTCTTTTTCCCGTACTGCATTCGTATATTCCAAAATAACAGCAAGCTCTGCAAGTTGGCAATGTCTTGCCGAAGCCATCTGTTTTACAAGTTCTTCCTTAACCTCTCCCGAAAATGACATATTAAGTAACCATGTCCTTTCATGCCTTCACATCACGATGGCGTAATGTCAGTCCATACTCACCCTGGTCGCGGAAACGATTAAACAGTTCTCCTGCCAGTGTAACACTTCTATGCTGCCCACCTGTACATCCAATCGCTACCACAAGCTGATACTTTCCTTCTTTTACATAATTCGGTATCAAAAAACTTATCATATCAGACAACTTATCCAGAAATTCATGTGCCTCCGGATATGCCATAACATAATCCTGTACTTCTTTGTCAAGACCTGTCTTATGCTTAAGCTCATCGATATAAAATGGATTTGGCAAAAATCTTACATCAAATACAAGGTCAGCATCCTGTGGAATACCATGCTTAAAGCCAAAAGACATAATATTGATCATGAGACTGTTATATTTCTCATTCTTTACAAAAATTCTATCCAACTCTGCTTTCAGTTCTCTTGTAAGCAGATTGGAGGTATCAATGACATAATCCGCAGTCTCGCGGATACTTGCAAGCAGATTACGTTCCCTTGTGATACCCTGCATCAAATCTCCATCTACGGACAAAGGATGTACTCTTCTACTCTCCTTATATCTCTTTAGCAGAATCTGGTCAGAAGCCTCTAAAAACAAAACTTCTACCGAATACTGTGATGCCTGCAGGCTGGTAATAATTTTCTTTACATCCTCAAAGGACTGGTCTGCCCTGACATCAAGTCCCAGAGCCGCTTTTTGTATCCCACTGTTTGGCATGGCAAGCAGCTCCGCAAATTTGTCAATCAGAGCTACCGGCATATTGTCTGCACAATAAAAGCCTGCATCCTCCAGCATTTTCATCGCTGTACTCTTTCCACCGCCACTCATACCGGTTACAATCACGAATCTCATGTTATTATTTCCTGCCTTTCTGTGTAAACGTAAGTAACTAAAACATCCTCCCTATTGGAAATCCCCCAGACAGATAACCTCCGGCTCAAGCATGACACCGTATTTTTCTTTTATCTGTTCCTGCACCCTTTTCATCAGTTCATAAATATCCTTAGCTGTTGCCTGATCCTTATTAATCACAAAACCACAGTGCTTCTCAGATACCTGAGCTCCACCTACCATCAATCCACGCAGTCCCGCATCCTGTATCAGCTTTGCAGCAAAATCTCCTTCCGGCCGCTTAAAGGTTGAGCCTGCACTTGGATATTCCAGAGGCTGCTTCTCTCTTCTTTTTTGAGCCAGCTCCTCCATTCTTGCCTTGATTTGTTCCTTTTCACCCTTACGCAGCTTTATGGTAACACTTAAAACAAGATATGGCTTTTCCTTTAAAATACTATGACGATAAGAGAATTCCATCTCTTCACTATCCTTTGTGATAATCTCGCCTTCCGGTGTGATAAGTTTCACAGTCTCAACAACTTGTTTCATCTCACCATCATATGCTCCTGCATTCATAACGATTGCCCCGCCAAGACTTCCCGGAATTCCTGCTGCAAATTCAAATCCGGTAAGTTCCTGTTCTAATGCGGTTCGTGCAATCGCTGCAAGTGTTGCCCCCGACTCACAAATGAGTCTTTCTCCTTCTACCCTGACATCGCCAAAATTCTTTGACGGATGCAGAATAACTCCGTTATAGCCCGTATCACTAATAAGAAGATTACTACCATTTCCAACGGTAAAGTAATCTTCCTCTTCAGCATGAAGTAGGGTCAGAATATCTCTGAACTCCTGCTCTGATTGTAATTCTAAAAATAGTGCCGCAGGACCGCCTACGCGAAAGGTAGTATGTAATCTCATCGGCTCCTGTCTAAGTATACGGTTTTCGGGAATGTATTGACTAATCTTCTGAATCAATCCCTGTCTCAAATTATCACCTATTACTTATTTATTTAAAACTAATTTAGCTGCTCCATAGATACCTGCATCATTTCCAAGCGTTGCAAGCTTGAATGCAGCATCTTTAGAACCATGGAACACATATTTCATATAATTCTTCTGTACGTAATCAAGAAGAATATCTCCTGCCTTTGATACACCGCCCCCGATCACAAAAGCTTCCGGATTTACAACACCTGCAACAGCTGCTAAGCCTTTTCCAAGGTATAAACCAAATTCCTCTGCGATTTCACATGCTACACTGTCACCAGCCTTCACTGCATCAAATACAGCCTTAGCTGTTACATCCTCTTTACGGAGTACACTGTCTTCTGAGGTTGCTGCAAGCTTTCTGGTTGCCAGTCTTACAATACCTGTTGCGGATGCATACTGCTCGAGACATCCATGATTTCCACAACCACACGCCTCCGGCTCATTGTCCTCCATATGGATATGACCAATTTCTCCACCTGCTCCTGTTGAACCCGTCAAAATCCTGTCATTCACAATGATTCCGCCGCCAACACCTGTTCCAAGTGTTACAAGCACCATGTTATGATAGCCTTTTCCGCCACCGCACCACATTTCTCCTAAAGCAGCTACATTTGCATCATTTCCGGCCTTAACAGGAAGCTGCAAAAGACCACCAAGTACATCATTGATATTCATAATCCCCCAGCCAAGATTAACTGCCTTGTATACGACACCTTCATCATCTACAGGACCTGGTACGCCAATACCTACACCGATAACTGCTTCTTTGGAAATATTCATTTCTTCCATTTTTCCAAGAATTGCTGCTGCGATATCAGGCAGGATATTATTACCGTTATCATCCTTTCTGGTTGGGATCTCCCATTTCTCCAACACGGTTCCTTCCGGATCAAAAAGACCGATTTTTACTGTAGTTCCTCCAAGATCAACACCAAAACAATACTGATTCATACTTTACTCCTCATCCTCTTCTTCTCTTCTTCTTGTAAGTGAATTCTGTACACGTTGATACAGCTCCTGTGCTGCATTATAGCCCATTTTCTTCTGACGGTGGTTAACCGCTGCAGACTCACAAATAACCGCAAGGTTACGACCAGGTCTGATTGGAATATTATGACATACTACCTTATTACCAAGATATTCCGTATAGTTCTCTTCAAGACCAAGTCTGTCATATTTCTTTTCCTTATCCCAATCCTCCAAACGAATTACAAGATTGATATTCGTTGTATCCATAACGCTGGAAACACCAAACAGTGTCTTAACATCAATGATACCAATACCACGAAGCTCAATAAAGTGCCTTGTGATATCCGGTGCTGTACCCACCAGAGTCTCATCACTGACCTTACGAATCTCTACTACGTCATCCGAAACAAGACGATGGCCTCTCTTGATCAGCTCCAAAGCAGCCTCGCTCTTACCGATACCACTTTCACCTGTAATCAGCACACCTTCACCATATACGTCAACCAATACACCATGTACGGAAATGCAAGGTGCAAGCTTTACATTCAGCCATCGGATAATCTCTGACATAAATGCTGAAGTAGACATATCAGTAGACAATATTGCAACATTATTCTCAATTGCTGTCCTGATAAAAAGCTCATCCGGCTTTAAATCCCTGCAGAAAACAACACAAGGAGTTTTATCAGATAATACTCTTGGATATACTTCTTCCTTCTTCTCATCTTCCATATGCTCCATATAGGAGTATTCTACAAAACCAATAATCTGAGGTCTTGTCTCTTCGTAATGCTCAAAATAACCTGCCAGCTGTAATGCTGGTCTGTTAATATCCGGCTGTGTAATTTTTTTGATTGTAATATCCACTTCCGGAGTCAGATTCTTCAAGTTCAATTTCTCAATCAATTTCTCGATGCTAACACTTGGCATATCTATGGACCTTCCTCTCTGTAGGGTACTTTTTCTAAATTATATCATAGAAAGTATACCGTTTCCAGCTTTTCATGACTGTGTAGTATCATTTTTATGCTGGCGAAAGAAGGTATGGATTTCCTCAGCCACAGACATTGGTATTCCGGGAACCTCTGCAATCGTAGCAGCATCTGCCTGCTTCATCTCCTCAATGGACTTAAAGTACTTCATTAATGCACGTCTCCTGCTTGGTCCGATACCGGGAATCTCGTCAAGGACGGAATGAACCTGTGCCTTACTACGCAGGGAGCGATGATAGGTGATTGCAAAGCGGTGCGCTTCATCCTGAATTCTGGTAATCAGCTTAAAGCCTTCGGAATTACGGTCGATTGGAAGCTCTTTATTGTTAAAATACAGGCCTCTTGTTCTATGGTTGTCATCCTTGACCATACCACAGACAGGAATCGAAAGGCCAAGCTCATCAAGTACCTGTAGTGCAATGTTGACCTGTCCCCTGCCACCATCCATCAACAACAAATCAGGAAACTTTGTGAAGCTGCCAAAGCTTTCATCCATATCATTTTCCTGCATTTCCTGTTGTTCATCAAGTCCGTGTCTGAATCTTCTTGTAAGTACCTCCTGCATGCAGGCATAATCATCCGGTCCGGCAACCGTCTTCATGCGAAACTTTCGGTAATCACTTCTCTTTGGCTTTCCTTTTTCATAGACTACCATAGAACCGACATTAGCAAAACCGCTGGTATTCGAAATATCAAATGCTTCCATTCGATTCAGTCCATGAAGCCCCAGCAGCTCTTCGATTTCCTTCACAGCCCCAATCGTTCTGCCCTCTTCTCTTCGAATTCGTTCTCTGTCCTGACTTAAGACAAGTGCTGCATTCTTTGCTGCAAGTTCCACAAGCTTTTCCTTAGAGCCTTTTAATGGCACTCTTAAACGCACCCTGGCTCCCTTTTTATTAGTAAGCCAGCTCTCTACCAGCTCCATATCTTCAATCGGTTCCTGCAGCATAATCTCTCTTGGGATAAACGGTGTACCTGCATAAAACTGTTTTACAAAGCTGGTCAGAATCTTATCTGCCACAGGCTCCTCTATCTGCGTCATATAGAAGTGTTCTCTTCCAATCAACTTACCATTTCTGAGGAAGAAAATCTGTACTACCGTTTCATTGCCATCAATGGCAAGTGCTATGATATCCTTATCCTCTCCTATATTATCTGAAATCTTCTGTGTTTCTCCAAGCTTTTTAACCGTTTCAATCAGGTCACGATATTTCATGGCTTCCTCGTATTCCATCTTTTCAGAAGCCGCAAGCATTTTCTCTCTTAATTCCTTAATAATAGGCTGATATTTGCCATTCAGGAAATCAATTACCTGTTCAATACGCTTTCCATATTCCTCTTCGGAAACCAATCCCTGACATGGTGCACAGCATTGGTCAATATGATGATTCAGACATGGTCTTTCCTTTCCAATGTCAGCAGGAAGCTTTCTATTACAGGTTCGTAGTTTATAGAGCTTATTTAGAAAATCTATCGTTTCCTTTACATTTCCACCCATATATGGGCCGAAATACCGTGCCTTATCCTTTTTCATCTGGCGCACAAGCTGTAACCTTGGATAAGCATCCCCTGTTGTGACCTTAATATATGGATATGTCTTATCATCCTTGAGCATGGTATTATACTTTGGTCGATGTTCCTTAATCAGATTATTCTCAAGAACCAACGCCTCCAGCTCAGAATCCGTGACAATATATTCAAATCTTGCGATTAACGATACCATTTTATCAATCTGCGGACCACGCCCGATATTTTCCTTGAAATAAGAGCGAACACGATTATGCAGATTAATAGCCTTTCCCACATACAGAATCGTATCATCGCTATCATGCATAATATAAACACCCGGTTTATTCGGAAGCTTTTTCAGCTCCTCCTTCACATCAAAATCGTATGACATACTAATCCTCCAATACGTCAAAGGCTGTTCCTTTAGCCCACGGGCTTCCTATATCACAGCGCCCATGGTGGTACTGCTTCTTTGCTTCTCCCTGTGGCAGTTCCTCGCTTGCTGTTACTTTCAATCTGCTCTCTTCCGACATGGCAAAACCATCCAGAAGTTTTAACATATTTTCGATATCTGTATTATTTATCTGTTCTGACATACTTCTCCTCCTTATACGGTATGTTCAAAAAAGGGTACGCTGATGCGTACCCTTATCAAATTCTTATTCTCTTCCATTCACATTCTGATCCCACGCTGAACCGAACCTGGAAACTTCAGGATTCTCCTCTTTCTGTTCCGATTCTTCAGTTTGTGGAACATCCTGTGACTGTGGCTGTTCCTGCTGCATGGGGGGTGCACTTTGCTGTATCTGCATGTTATTACGTATCTCCTCCGGTGTTGGTACGTATGCATTAATTTCTTCATGCATCTTGATATCTACTGTTTTTTCTTCTGTAGATACATCCTCAGATACACTCTCCTTCTTTGCAGCCTCTTCCTCTTTCTTTGCTGTTTCCACAGGTTTTTCCTTAGATGCAGAATCCTTCTTCTCTTCCTCCGGTTCAGGGATTCCCTTTACCTCACGGAATATCTTCATGAATTCTTTACCGGTAATGGTTTCTTTTTCAATCAGATATGCAGCAATCTTATCCATGGCATCACGGTTTTCACGCAACATCCCTAATGCTTCCTCATATGCATCCTTCAAGATCTGCATAACCTCTGTATCTATTTCAGAAGCCGTATTATCTGCACAGTTCAAGGCACTTCTGCCATCAAGATACTGGCTTTCTACTGTTTCCAGTCCGATTAAGCCAAACTTCTTGCTCATACCATATCTTGTTACCATAGAACGGGCAATACTTGTTGCCTTCTCGATATCATTGGATGCACCGGTTGTAACTGTATCAAACATGATTTCCTCTGCTGCACGTCCGCCAAGAAGTCCAACAATCATATCGTGAAGTTCTGCCTGTGTATTCAGGTACTTCTCATCCTCAGGTACATGCATAACATATCCTAAAGCACCCATCGTTCTGGGTACAATCGTAATCTTCTGTACCGGTTCTGAATTTTTCTGCAATGCACTGATCAATGCATGACCAACCTCATGATATGATACGATTTCTCGCTCCTTCTTACTCATGATTCGGTCCTTTTTCTCCTTACCAACGAGAACTACTTCAACAGCATTGAATAAATCCTTCTGGCTTACGAACTCTCTGCCTTC
This sequence comes from Lachnospiraceae bacterium, assembly GCA_022788085.1. GTDB lineage: Bacteria > Bacillota > Clostridia > Lachnospirales > Lachnospiraceae > COE1. The sequence goes on along the minus strand of JALEWA010000006.1, from coordinate 20,674 downwards.
CTTAACAGCATTAATGGCAGCTTCGTTAATCATATTAGCAAGGTCGGAACCTACCGCACCGCTGGTTGCTAATGCGATGGCATCTAAATCTACGGTTTCATCCATCAATACATCCTTGGCATGAACCTTCAGAATGTCAACACGTCCCTTTAAGTCAGGCTTGTCAACAATAATTCTTCTGTCAAAACGTCCCGGTCTAAGCAATGCTTTGTCAAGAATCTCAGGTCTGTTTGTTGCAGCAAGAATAATAATACCCTTCTTACCATCAAAACCATCCATCTCAGAAAGAAGCTGATTCAAAGTCTGTTCACGTTCTTCATTTCCACCGCCATACTTCGAATCACGGCTTCTACCAATGGCATCAATCTCATCAATAAAAATGATGCATGGTGCATTCTTCTCCGCTTCCTTGAATAAATCTCTTACTCTGGAAGCACCAACACCTACATACAACTCAATAAAATCAGATCCTGCCAATGAGAAAAACGGCACATGAGCTTCACCTGCAACAGCCTTGGCAAGTAATGTTTTACCTGTTCCTGGAGGTCCTACTAAGAGGGCACCCTTTGGAAGCCTTGCACCAATCTTAGAATATTTTCCGGGATTGTGCAGAAAATCAACTACTTCCTGCAGTGATTCCTTTGCCTCATCCTCACCTGCCACATCCTTAAAGGTAATTCCTGTTTCCTTCTGTACATAGACCTTCGCATTACTTTTACCCATGCCGAAGGCTCCGCCACCACCGGTCATCTTCTTAAGTAACAGACTCAACAGTCCCCACATCAGAAGAATCGGTAAAATATAAGACAAAATCGTTATAATAATTCCGGAACCATCCGGTACAGAACCTTTTACCTCAACTCCTGCATCAAGCAATCGCTGTGTCAGCGTATCATCATCTTCAAGCTTACCGGTATAATATGTGATAACCGGCTGCGTATAAAAGAAAGAATTTGTTTCCTTTGCCTTTGGATAAATTACAATCTGGTTAGAATCAATCTCCACACTCTCGATTTTCCCCTCTTGAATCATGGAAACGAACTCGTTATAGGTAATCTCGCGGTTAGTTGCTCCCGTGACTGCCTTCATAAAATAGCTTATACATAGCAAAGAAACCAATGCTGCAATAAGAAGAATCAGCAAATTCTGTTTCTTAGGATCCTGATTGTTTCCGTTATTATTTCCTCCATTGCCATTTTGCCCATTCGGGTTTCTACCCGAATTGTTGTCGTAATTGTTAATTTGATTATTATCCATAATTAAATAACCATGCCTCTCTATTGTCTGCGCACTATAAATATTATCGTAACTATTCAGTACCTTCATAGTTACATATTATCTTTATTCTGCTACTGACAGTATATTTTCGTAACTATTTAAACTGCTCTTATCAGTATTCCCTAAATGGAATATCTTATTGTAACAATTCTGAACCTTTATCGTTACATCTTATTTATAATTATAGAGAGTGAAGGTTTATAAATCAACATTTTCTTTCTGAAATAAAAATAGGAAGTATTAACAATTTATAAATTTTACCATATCTTCTTATTTTCCATTCGTAATTACAGGTTCACTTGTCAAATCAACCTTCAGTTTCTTAAAAGTCTTGATATCAACATCTGTCAGCATATCAGAGGTATGAACCTGACAGCCGGAAAGCTTTGGCAGCTGTTCCATTGCGATTCTTGCATTTTCATCCTCCAATGCAGACAAGGCAAGCGCAATCAAAACCTCATCGGAATGCAGTCTTGGATTCTTACTTCCAAGATAAGTGGTTTTCAAATCCTGAATTGGCTCAAATGCATTCGGTGCGATCAAATGAACGTCATGAGGAATTCCTCCCAAATGCTTCAATGCATTTAACAATAATGCTGCCGAAGCGCCTAACAGCTCCGTTGTCTTTGAAGTGATAATCGTTCCGTCTTCAAGCTCAATGGCGGCTGTCGGTACACCAAGGCTGACAGCACGTTCCTTTGCCGCAACCGTAACTTTTCTGTCATTCGTCGTAATCTTTGCCTGCTTCATCAAAAGTTCAAGCTTATATACTTCATTCTCTACCGGTTCGCCAAGAGACAAAGCATTCAGCGCCTTATAATATCTTCTGATGATTTCCATGCAGGACGCTTCACAGACAGCCTCATCATCAAAAATACAGTTTCCTGCCATATTGACGCCCATATCTGTTGGTGACTTATATGGATTCTCTCCATAAATCTCTTCAAATACAGCATTCAATACAGGGAAAATCTCAATGTCCCTATTGTAATTAACGGTAGTAACACCATATGCTTCCAAATGGAACGGATCAATCATATTCAAGTCATTTAAGTCTGCCGTTGCTGCTTCATAAGCAAGATTCACAGGATGCTTTAATGGAATGTTCCAGATAGGAAATGTCTCGAACTTGGCATAACCTGCCTTTATTCCTCTCTTATTCTCATGATAAAGCTGTGACAGACAGGTTGCCATCTTTCCGCTTCCGGGTCCCGGTGCCGTAATAACAACTAATGGTCTTGATGTCTCTACATAATCATTTTTACCAAAGCCGTCATCACTTACGATATGGGAAACGTTCGTCGGATATCCTTCAATGGCATAATGACGATATACCTTGATTCCCTTCTTTTCCAGCTTTTCCTTGAAAGCATCTGCCGCAGGCTGACCGGAATACATAGTAACGACAACACTTCCAACATATAACCCGCAGCTTCTGTATTCTTCAATCAGTCTTAATACATCTTTATCATAAGTAATTCCAAGATCTTCTCTCTTTTTATTCTTCTCAATAGCATCAGAACCGATTACAATGACAATCTCAGCCTGCTCTGATAGCTGCAGCAGCATCTTCAGCTTACTATCCGGTGCAAAACCGGGTAATACTCTTGATGCATGAAAATCATCAAAAAGCTTTCCACCAAATTCCAAATACAGCTTATCTCCAAATTTATTGATTCTTTCCTTAATATATTCTGACTGTATTTTTAAATACTTTTCATTATCAAATCCTGTTTTCATACATCAAATGTACCTTTCTGGTTACTTTATTTTATCCTTAATTAAGTTTATTATTCTTATATGCAATAGCTGCTTCAATGAGTCCCCTGAAAAGTGGATGCGGTCTGTTTGGACGGCTCTTTAGTTCCGGATGTGCCTGTGTTGCGACAAAAAATGGATGTGCCGGAACTTCAATCATCTCTACAATACGACCATCCGGAGAAAAACCGGAAAGCAACATACCGTTATCCGCTAAAGGCATACGGTAATCGTTATTTACTTCATAACGATGTCTGTGACGCTCATGAATGGTTTCCTCACCATATAGCTTATATGCCTTGGAATTCTTATCAAGAACACACGGGTATGAACCGAGTCTTAAAGTTCCACCGATATCCTCTACGCCATTCTGATCCGGCATTAAAGCAATGACGGGATGTGTCGTATTCGGATTCAACTCAATGCTGTGAGCATCACCAAAACCAACAACATTTCTTGCATATTCAACGATAGATAGCTGCATGCCAAGACAAATACCAAGGAATGGAATGTTATTTACTCTTGCATAATGAATGGCATCAATCATACCTTCAATACCACGGTCACCAAATCCACCCGGTACAAGAACACCATCTACTCCCTTCAGAATCTCTTCTACGTTATCCTGATTAACCTGCTCAGAATCTACCCATCTGATCTGTACGGTAGAATGCTGTGGAATACCACCATGCTTCAATGCCTCAACCACACTGATGTAAGCATCATGCAGCTGTGTGTACTTACCAACAAGTGCTATTTCAACCTCCTGAGTAGGGCTGTAAAGGTCATCCACCATCTTCTTCCACTCTGCCAAATCAGGTTCCGGACATTCCAGATGCAGACATTCACATGCAACCTCGGCTAAATGCTCTTTCTCCATGGCAAGAGGTGCCTCATATAAATACTTTACATCAAGATTCTGTAATACGTGAGAATTTGGAACATTGCAGAAGAGAGCAATCTTATCCTTAATGCCCTGATCCATCGGATGCTCACTACGGCATACGATAATATCCGGTTGGATACCCATTCCCTGCAATTCCTTAACACTAGCCTGTGTCGGCTTCGTCTTCATTTCCTGGGAAGCGCTTAAATACGGAATTAATGTAACATGTAATAAAATAGCATTCTCATGACCAACCTCATGCTGGAACTGACGGATGGACTCCAGGAAAGGCTGGCTTTCGATATCTCCTACGGTTCCACCAACCTCAATGATAGCAATATGCATATCAGAATCTGTGAAATTTCGGTAAAAACGACTTTTAATCTCATTCGTAATATGTGGAATAACCTGAACAGTTCCTCCACCATAGTCACCACGTCTTTCCTTTTGAAGAACGGACCAATATACCTTACCGGTAGTTACATTTGAATTCTTATTAAGACTTTCATCAATAAATCTTTCATAATGGCCAAGATCGAGGTCTGTCTCTGCTCCATCATCCGTAACAAAAACCTCACCATGCTGAATAGGGTTCATGGTACCCGGGTCAATATTAATATAAGGATCAAACTTCTGCATGGTCACTTTGTATCCGCGTGCCTTCAGAAGACGCCCAAGAGAAGCGGCTGTAATTCCTTTTCCCAAACCGGAAACAACACCACCTGTAACAAATACATACTTAACTGGCATAATGATAATTCCTTTCTGCTTCCATGCTGTACAAAAGCACTATACGTGCGGCAAAGCGCACGTTTTCCAACTCACATCAGTGTATTATACAACGATGTAATACCAAAAATCTACTACTTTTTACAAAAGAATTATACTTTAGAGAAGCTCTGAATCGTACCTCTTCGATAAGCTGCAAGTAACAGCTCCAGATCACGAATCGTCTCTAAAATCGTCTTTCCATTATCGGTATCCTTAATCATAACACGCTCAGGCTCCATTTCAAAGAAATTCGAGGTGGATTCAATATCCTTATTCTCCTCCAATACTTTCTCAATACTTTCAAATGGCTGATGAGCTTTTAGTCTCATTCCATGGGAATTATAAATTAAGGTATAACCCGCAATTCCTGTTGTCTTTTGATAAGCCTTACAAAAGCCTCCATCAATCACAACCAGCCTGTTGTTAGCCTTAACGGGAGACTCCCCGTCTGCCACCTTAATCGGTGTATGACCGTTAATAATATGAGACATGGGAGAATGAAGTCCAAAGGCATTTAATATTCTTGCACATACTTCCTCCTGCTGGTAAAAGCGGTAATAAGGATTCTTCTCCTCTTCCCATGCTGTCTTATCCTTAATAAAAGTACGCTCAAAGGTCTTGATATTTCTTCCTGATAATGGTGATTTTTTACCACACCAGAGATACCACATGAAATCAAGGCGTGACTCGTTCTGCTCAAAATAAGCAAGGCGCGCTGTCCTTTGCGCATAATCCATATATTCTCTGCCACGATATACCCGATCCCCTATTTTCATACCGTCAAAATCTCCGTTTTCATCCAATGGGATGCACCCATGAAATAAAAGATTTCCATTGTAGCATCGATAAATACTGCCTTTTTCATAAAGGAATTCCACATGAGTGCGGAGCACCTGGCTATTGCAGAAGGCAGATTTCAAATCTTTCATGACCTGCTCCTCTTCCTTCGTCAGAAGATATCGGTCACCCTCCTGCAAAGTCGGAAAATAGGTATCATTTAAAGCATATTCCTTATCTCCAATACGGACGCTTCCCTTCTCTAAATCCATCTTATCAAGTAAAAGCCTGTCTACCATCTCATATTCCGGATGACGCATGATAATCTGCCCTTCCAGCTTAAAAAGAATTACGGATATCGCTTTCAGCGCTGCCTTCATTGGTGACAGCATCGGATATGTTTTCTCTGCAAAAAGAGTCAGGGATCTAAGACTGATCGCATAAGCATTCTCCAGAATCTCAATATTATTATATTTGATATTGTTACGCAGGACATTGGCGATACAAGCCTCACTTCCGCATGCAGCTCCCATCCATAGAATATCATGATTTCCCCACTCAATATCAAGGGAATGATACTGCATCAGGAGCTCAATAATATGGTCTGCGCTGCTTCCCCTGTCAAAAATATCTCCTACAATATGCAGATGATCCACTGCCAGACGCTTGATCAGTTTGGCAAGCGCTTCGATAAAGGCATCAGCACTTCCAATGTCAATAATCGTATCAATAATCTTTTCATGATAGATATACTGATTATTATCTTCATCCGGCTGCGCATGCAAAAGTTCATCAATAATATAACTGAATTCCTCCGGTAACGCCTTTCGAACTTTAGAACGAGTATATTTTGATGATAACAGCTTGGCAAGCTCAATCAGATTCTTTAACGTGATTTTATACCAATATGGTGTTACAACATGCTGCTCCTTTAATCGTTGCAGTTTTTCCACCGGATAATAAACCAACGTACAGATTTCCTGTCGTTCTCTTGGTGACAGTCGTGTCACAAAAATCATATCTACCTTTTCCTTGATGACACCTGCCGCATTATTCAGTATATGGGAAAATGCTTCGTATTCTCCATGCAGATCACTCATAAAATGCTCTGTACCCTTTGGTAGATTCAAAATTGCTTTCAAATTAATGATTTCCCTGCATACAGACGGTATTGACGGATACTTTTCTGAGAGCAGACGTAAATATTTGAGCTTCTCCTCCGAAATCATTGGTGTATATTCTAACTTTTCTTCCATGCTATTCCCTGCCTTTCCACATAGTTACAGTTTTAACAAAGATATAAAAAGAGCGTCTGATTTCTCAAACGCTCATCATAATGCAAATATAATACTTTCTTATATTTCCGGATTTTTCCGGTTTTATTCTCGTCATAACGGACAACCACCTCTTAATGAGGTAATTATAGCGCAAAAGGGTAAATTTTAGCAAGCCTATTTTATGCTTTTCTTCCAAATTCACCATTCGTTATCCGCCCACCATAGCCTCCCGGCTTATTATCTTCTCCCAGTATGCTATGTGTACCATGCTTATCATAGGAATATAAAAGAAAGCCTGCACAACGATTTACATCCAGCATATCATAGGATGTCTGTGGCAGAATAATTTCTTCTTCCATATCCGGTACATTGCCCATCGGTACACCCGGTGACCTTCTTTGTCTGTCTCTGTCTTCTTTGGTGCGATCCTTCGCATCCTCTTTTCTTTGGTTGGAAATCCGGCACACTTCCATAATTGCCATTGCCTGATGTCCTTCTTCCTCAGCCTGTTCCCTGCGGCCGGACACCCGTTTTTTCTGCTTTGGCTGTGGAATTCCCTCTGCCATGATACCTTGCATATAAAATGCAATTGCCTGCTGCATTGACATGCTCTCCATTCGGGCATCCTTTATGTCCCTACTCTGAAGCACTGTCTGTTTTTGGATGTCAGTAATATGGGAAAGCCTGTGCAGCAGATTCCGTTCCATCGGCTTCCTGCTGTACATAATTGCCACCTCCGTGTGACTTTTTCCGAATAATTCCCTTTATCCGGTATTCTATGCAAATCTGTACTTTATCCCATTCCTGATGTTGCCAAAACGGGTTATAGTATATATCGGCATTTTCCAACAAAACTTTAGCCGATGTGCGAACCAAAGTTCCTTAAAAGGCATCCCCCTCCGGCAGGAAGAAGGGCAATGGGAACCAGCCCTTTGGGGCATTCTGAAACGGACTGTCCGGTTTTTGCACGACATGAAAGTAATAGCTTGTTGTTAACGTCTTTACCAGTTCTTTTTCTTCCAGAACCACATCTGCTTCCAAGTCTGTTTTTTCTACAAGCACTTTGCCCTGTTTATATTTCAAAGCATAATTATTCTGTCTGTCCTTCCTTTCCGGACGCACTCCAATCACAAAGCTTCCCTCCTGTATGCCGTGAGTATCTTCCAAAGCTGTCAGTTTCCATGCGAATAAAAAATGCAATACCTTTTCATAATTTAAAATCTTAATCAAATGAGAGGTATTTACTGTATAATAATCACTCATGCGATCTAATATTTCCAGCTTTGCGACTTCATCCATTCCTATATTCATTCCAAGCTCGTCAATACCAAACTCTGTCATAAAAGACCTGATGACAAAAGGAAGTTCATTTATCTCCTCAAGCTCCGCTTCAAATACATTCCCCTCGTCTGCAGATACATTCAAATAGCCAATGCATTTTCCGGCAGCCAAAACGGCGTAGGTATCTGCTTCCCAGCTTCTAAGACATAGATAAAAGTCCTCCCTCTTTCTTGCCGTTACTTTTCGTTTCTGATACAGTGCAAACGCCGCATTGATTCTTTCTTCATCCTCTTGGTGAATAAGCTCAAAGGAATATTCCTTTTCCTTATGTCCTTTTGCATTACAGCAATGCCTGATGCTGTCACCGGTAATATTAAAGCAGTATTTCAAACCGGCTCTTTCAAAGCCATAATGCTGATAACGATGGCGGTTTCCATCCAGGATCAGAATATCGGTACCATCTATCCTTTGTTGTGCCTCCATCTCTTCCATCAGGGTAATCATATATTTCTTTCCCCTAGCCTTTGGATGGACACTGACTGTTCCGACATAACCGGCCTTTATGCTTTCCTCTCCCATTTTAAGCTCTATTGGCAGTACATCAATCAAAGCCTTTATCCTGTCATTCTCTTTTATCAGATGATGTTCTGCAAGCATATTCCGCTCTGTTGAATAAGCCTTTGGTAACAGTCTCTCAAAATCAACACTTCCTGATGACATGCTAAACACCATATTAGCCAAGTCTAATAATTCATCCAAATCCTCTTTTGTTCCCCTGCAATAAGTTCCCATAGCATAAACCACCTTTCATCAACCACACCATGCGCAAAGAACCTGTTACATACTATGCAACAGGTTCTTTATTTTGCTATTTATTTCATTATACATTATGATGCACTCTTTTTGTTCGTTTTCTTAGTTTCCTTTACCGGTGCACTCTCTTCCGGGAAAAATTTCTTTGGTGTAATATCTGCATAGCATAAAGAGCAATATCCGTTAAGTGCTGCACCATTACTTACCTGAATGGACTTTGCCTTAATATCACTATCAACAATTGCCTTGTCACCTACTGTTACCATTCCCTTTATATCAAGCTTACCCTGAATAGCACCATCTACCATCAGACTTTCTGCATCGATATCACCAAGAATTACGGTATTCTCACGAACTACTGCACCGGCATCGCATTTGATGTTGCCCTCAATAAAAGAATCCTTTGTATAGATATCCCTTGCCTTAATATTACCGGTTACATCTCCACATATATTTACACGATCATTAGAATTGATATCTCCATTGATCGTTCCATACATTTCAAGTTTTCCTGAAATTTCTATATTTCCATTAATGACTGTTCCCTTTGGGATAATTGCTACTTCTGTGTTACTCATTTGATCATAATTGCTCATACTTCTCCTGGCCCCTTCCTTAACCCCTTACCCTTTTGTCTGATACGCCCGAAATCTAAGGGTTCTATCTATATTTAATCCTATTTATGGTAAAAAATCAATATAAATATGAAATTTTATGTCACCTGTAACTGTCCTTTAAATTAATTTTAAAATTGTACATTTCTAAATAACCAGTTTTGACTATACTAATTAACAAATAGATTAATACATATTATGAGGTGAACGTTATGAAAAAAAATGATAAAGTTTACAAAATTGCATTAACAGGTCTCATGGCCGCATTATCCTATGTTGTATTTACTTTCTTACAAATTAAAATCACACTTCCCGGTGGCGATGCAACCAGCATCCATCTCGGAAACGCTGTATGTGTACTTGGTGCTCTGCTTCTTGGTGGCGTATATGGTGGAATCGGTGGTGCAATTGGTATGACAATTGGTGACCTGTTAGACCCTGTATATATTGTTTATGCTCCTAAGACCTTTATCTTAAAATTCTGCATCGGTCTGATTACAGGTCTGATTGCACATAAACTTGGAAAAATATCTACTTCAAATGATACAAAGCATGTATTTATTTGGACAGTCCTTGCAGCTATCGGTGGGCTCTTATTCAATGTCATCTTTGATCCATTAGTAGGTTACTATTATAAGCTATTGATTCTTGGTAAGCCTGCTGCTGAATTAACTCTTGCATGGAATGTTGCAGCAACCTCCATTAATGCTGTTACATCAACCATCGTATCCGTAGCTGTATATATGGCATTAAGACCTGCCATGAGAAAAGCTGATCTGCTTCCTGAAATCGGTAAATAACATAGAAAGAAAATCCACTCATGTACATCCTCATGAGTGGATTTTTTACTATCTCAAGGTAAAACGATTTGTATTTTCTGCTAAGGTCTCAGACATAGTAACAATTTGATTTACATCCTTACTGCAATCATTTACAATGCTGCTAAGTTCCTGCATGGATGCTGAAGTTTCCTGTGTACTTGCTGCATTCTCTTCGGCAATTGATGCAAGGCTTTCCACAGCTCCAAGAACAGATTCCTTTAAATGATTAAGCTGTTCTACTTCACCACGGATATTATCAACTGCACTTCCCACCTCTTTAATTTCTTCATTAAGCTCTCCAAATACGTTTTTCGTCTGTGTAAGCTCTTCGCCCTGTTTATTAATGATTTCTGTTACATGCTGCATCTCATCAACGGTTGTATTGGAATTTCGAATCAATAGTTCAATGATTTCTGTAATCTGGCTTGCAGACTCTCTTGACTGTTCTGCAAGCTTTCTGATTTCATCTGCAACAACAGCAAATCCTTTTCCATGTTCACCGGCTCTGGCTGCCTCAATACTTGCATTCAGGGAAAGAAGGTTTGTCTGGTCAGCAATATCAGTAATTACATCTGCTGCAGATTGAATTTTCTGAGCGGATTGATTTGTTTCGTTCGTCTGCTCATATACAACATGAAATGCCTGCCTTGTCTCCTCGCTAATTCGTATCAGTTCAACTAACGTATTATCAACGCTTCTGTTATAGTCTCGCATTTTTTCAGTACTGCTTACCAAGTGTTCAATATTATTAGAGGTACTGTCGATTGCATGTCCCATAGACTGCACTTCGTTTCCTACATTCTGCGTATCCTGTGCCTGTTGTGTAGAGCCCTTTGCCATCTCCTCTACTGCGGTGTCAACATTACCGATATATTCTGTCATTTTTCCAAAAGACTGGCTAAAGCTTCCTGAAATGCCATCAAGGCTATCTGATGTATGAAGAATATTACTTACGATTTCACCAAGACTCTGTATCTGAGTCTCTACACTTCTTGCTATGTCACCAATTTCATCACTACGTTTTAACAGCTTGTCTCCTATCTGGAGATTAAGATTCCCCTTGGCTACCTCTCCTAAGTGACCAATTACCTTGGTAATTGCTTTCAGAAGCATAATCACAAATGCCACTGTTATCAGAATTCCTAAAGCTACAATGATACATAAGAAAATACTGTTTGCTATCATCTGACTCATATATGCATCACTAATCTTAGATTTTTCCAGACCAACAAAGGTCATACCAATGATTTCCTCGGAATTATACTGATACAGTGGACAATACATACCATAATATGTCCTTCCACCAATACTAATATCATCAGAATAGTAACTCTGAGCCTGATTGATAACTCTTTCTACGATTTCTGCATCTACTGATGTTCCTGTAATCCGCGTACCGTTTTTGTCTACAAGGCTGGTAGCAGCATAAGTATCACCATATAATACAGCCACCTGCAAATCAACCTCAGCACTGAAATTATCAAAAAACTGCGTATTATCACTCAGATTAGACTCTCCTTTATAGAATTTTCCATTAGCATACATATAGGTGCCCTTAGATATATTACCTACTGCTACCTCAAATGCATACTGTGCAGCATTCAATTCATGTTGCACCATTCTTTCGGCGACATTCGTACTTATTGCCCGAATTGCTAATATGGAAAAAGCAAATAGTATCAGCATAGGTATCGATACTACCAGTAACAGCTGTGCCATCAGCTTTAATCCGGCTTTTTTCTTGTCATTTTTCTTACCACTCTGCCTACTCATCACAGAATCCTACCTTTCTCACGCAAATTTACTCCCCATATATATCATAAAAGAACAGAAAAGGACAATTGTTTTGATGCAATTGTCCTACTGTCTCGCCTTACTTAATTGTATATTAACACAGTTTTCAGTTATTTGCAATATATTATATTTTTTGACTGTCAATTTATAACATGTTACTGCGGATTTGAGATGTGTCTGAACAACTACTTCTTTTTATACCTCTGTAAATAAAGGTGTCGAATAATATCTGTCCCCGCTGTCAGGAAGAAGTACAACAATCGTCTTTCCTTCATTTTCAGGACGTTTTGCCAGCTCTATGCCTGCATGAAGTGCTGCACCGGAAGATATACCGGTTAAAATGCCCTCTTTCTTAGTCAACTCTTTAGATGCTGTAAATGCATCCTCATTTTCTACTCTGATGATTTCATCATAAATATTCGTATCAAGCAGACTTGGAACAAAGTTCGCACCAATTCCCTGAATCTTATGTGCACCTGCCCTTCCTTCTGATAATACAGGAGAAGCATCTGGCTCCACCGCTACAACTTTAATATCAGGGTTCTTTTCCTTCAGATATCTTCCCGTTCCGGTAATCGTTCCACCTGTACCGACACCTGCGACAAATATATCCACTTCCCCGTCGGTATCCTCCCATATTTCCGGTCCTGTTGTTTCATAATGTGCCTGTGCATTGGCAGGATTGTCAAACTGACCCGGAATAAATGCACCATCTATCTCCTTTGCAAGCGATTCTGCTTTCTCAACAGCACCTTTCATTCCTTCGCTTCCCGGTGTCAGAACGATTTCAGCTCCATATGCCTTTAAGATATTTCTTCTCTCTACACTCATCGTTTCCGGCATAGTAAGAATGACGCGATAGCCCTTTGCTGCTGCAAGTGCTGCAAGACCGATTCCGGTATTACCTGATGTAGGTTCAATGATAACAGAGCCTTCCTTTAATAATCCCTTTTCTTCCGCATCCTTAATCATGTATAATGCTGCTCTGTCCTTCACACTTCCTGCTGGATTTCTGTATTCAATCTTTACAAGCACTCTTGCCTTCACATTATGTGCCTTCTCTACATTCGTAACCTCTACTAAAGGTGTTTTTCCTATGATTTCTGATACTCCCTTATAAATGTTAGCCATAGCGATAAATCCTTCCTACTTTTTTATTTATGATAACTCTTCTGCCATAAAAATGTCCAGTTTTATTCAGCAATTGCCTTGAAAGCCGTTACTGCTCACTCCGTTCCAGTAACCAGTAAAAATCCATGCAAAATTTGCTTCGCAAATGGATTTTTACTCTGACAGTGAAACGTTTTCTCACGGACTTAGCAGTAAATGCTAAGTCCTGTCTTAACAGTTCTTAAAAGCTTCATCTAAATCCTCAATGATATCATCGATATGCTCTGTGCCAATAGAAAGGCGGATGGTATTTGGTTTAATTCCCTGTTCTACAAGTTCTTCGGCATTCAGCTCTGAATGTGTTGTGGATGCAGGATGAATCACAAGTGATTTTACATCTGCTACATTTGCTAACAGAGAGAACAACTCCAAATTATCAATGAACTTCTGCGCAGTCTTCTCATCACCCTTGATTTCAAAGGTAAAGATAGAACCTCCTCCATTAGGGAAGTATTTCTTATACAGTCTTTGCTGTTCCGGATCTGTTGAAACAGATGGATGGTTCACCTTTTCCACCAATGGGTGCTTTGACAGATAATCTACTACCTTAAGTGCGTTTTCAACGTGTCTTTCTACTCGAAGTGACAATGTCTCCAAGCCCTGTAAGAATATCCAGCTATGAATTGGAGAAAGTGTTGCTCCTGTATCTCGTAATAAGATTGCACGAATTCTTGTAACAAATGCTGCCGGTCCGGCTGCATCTACAAAGCTGATGCCATGGTAGCTTTCATTTGGCTCTGAAAGCTGTGGGAACTTACCGGAAGCCTTCCAGTCAAAGTTACCGGCATCAACAATAACACCACCAATCGTTGTACCATGTCCTCCGATGAACTTTGTTGCTGAATGGATAACTATATCAGCACCATATTCAATTGGTCTTACAAGATATGGAGTTGCGAAGGTACTGTCAATAACAAGAGGAATCTTATGTGCGTGTGCAATTTTTGCAATTTCTTCAATATCGGAAACCTCAGAATTTGGATTTCCAAGTACTTCTATGTAAAGAGCCTTTGTATTCTCCTGAATGGCAGCTTCAAAGTTCTTAGGATCCAGTGGATCAACGAAGGTTGTTGTTACTCCGAAATCTACGATTGTATGTGCAAGGTAATTATAAGTTCCTCCATAAATATTCTTTGCTGCTACAATGTGATCTCCTGCAAGGGCAAGATTCTGAATCACATAGGAAACAGCTGCTGCACCGGAAGCTACGGCCAAGGCTGCAACGCCACCTTCAAGCTTTGCAATTCTTCTCTCAAAAACATCCTCTGTCGGATTGGTAAGTCTTCCATAAATATTACCTGCATCACGAAGTCCGAAACGGTCTGCCGCATGCTGTGAGTTGCGGAATACAAAGGATGAAGTCTGATAGATCGGTACTGCTCTTGCATCCGTTACCGGATCTGCGCTTTCCTGTCCTACGTGTAACTGTAATGTTTCAAACTTTAACTCTCTATCTGTATATGCCTTTTTACTCATAATCTTAATCTCCTTTTTGTTTTATCTTTTGGGTTTATTATTATCGTATCTTTTCTAATTTATTTTCTATGCCGGACAAAGACAACACATTCGTCCCGCTGTCCATTCTTTTATTTCTTTCATGCATTGCCTCCTTTTCCTACTTTCTTAATATGTTTTGCATGTGATTATAATACTCTAGTATTCCTACTATGTCAATAGGTATTTATAAAAAATCTCCAACACTTTTATGTGGTTGGAGATTCTTTTATATTATTCATTTTCTTCTTCTGATATCTTCTCTTCAATATCATTAACCGGCTTCTCAAGTCCTTCAATCACAATATGATTCTTCTCGGCATAATCCCACAGTGCTGCATGAATTGCTTCCTCTGCAAGGAGAGAGCAATGAACCTTTACAGGCGGAAGTCCGTCTAATGCCTCACAAACCGCTTTGTTCGTAACCTCCAATGCCTCCCGGACTGTCTTTCCCTTTACCAGTTCTGTTGCCATACTGCTTGTCGCAACTGCTGCACCGCATCCAAAGGTCTTGAACTTCGCTTCCTTTATAACACCATTGTCATCTATATCAAGATACATGCGCATGATATCTCCGCATTTCGCATTACCAACTGTTCCTACTCCGCTTGGATTCTCTATCTCTCCTACATTCCTTGGATTATTAAAATGATCCATTACCTTTTCACTATACATATTTTTTCTCCTCTACTGCTTACCGGACTTTACAAAGTCCTCATATAATGGTGACATAGAACGTAATCTTTCTACGATTTTCTTTAGTTCATCTACGGTAAAATCAATTTCTTCTTTTGTGGTATCCTCTGATAAGGTCAGACGAAGGGAACCATGCGCTATCTCATGTGGCAGGCCAATTGCCAGAAGCACATGTGATGGGTCAAGAGAACCCGAAGTACATGCTGAACCTGAGGAAGCACAAATTCCTTTCTGGTCAAGCAGAATTAACAGGGATTCTCCTTCAATGAACCGGAAGCAGAAGTTTGCATTTCCCGGCAATCTGTTTACGCGTTCTCCATTGAGACGACTATAAGGAATTTCTGCAAGAACACGTTCAATCAAATGATCACGTAAGGCAATTTCTTTCTTACTGTTTTCCTGAAGCTTCTCCCCTGCAAGTTTTGCAGCGGCTCCCATTCCTACGATTCCTGATGTATTCAGGGTTCCTGCTCTTCTGGAACGCTCCTGTGCACCTCCCTGTACAAAGGAACCGATCTTCACTCCGTTTCTGATATAAAGGAACCCGATACCCTTCGGTGCATGGAACTTATGACCACTTGCACTAAGCATATCAATTCCCAGCTCGTCCACATTTAATGGAATATGACCATATGCCTGTACTGCATCGGTATGAAACAGAATATGATGTTCCCTGGCAATTGCTCCAATTTCCTTTAGTGGTTCTATCGTTCCAATTTCATTATTCGCTGCCATTACCGTAATCAATATAGTGTCCGGCCTGATGGCTGCCTTTAGTTCATCCAGCTTTATCGTACCATTTTCATCAACACCTACATACGTCACCTCAAAGCCCTGCTTCTCCAAGTACTGACAGGTATGCAGAACTGCATGATGCTCTATGGTCGATGTAATAATGTGTTTTCCCTTATCCTTATTGGCTTCTGCTGCTGCCTTAATTGCCCAGTTATCTGCCTCACTTCCGCCTGCGGTAAAGTAAATCTCATTATCCTTTGCTCCTATGAGTGAAGCTACCTCATGTCTTGCCTCATCCACAGCCTTCATACTTTTTCCTGCAAAGCTGTAAACGGCAGATGGATTAGCATAATTTTCACAAAAATATGGCTTCATTGCCTCAAAAACGTCTTCGGTAACCTTTGTCGTTGCCGCATTATCAAGATATATCATTCTTTCATCCTCCTTATTCCCTATATTCATATCAAATAAGTATGCATTTCTTTTTTTAGAAAACGGAATCTGGAAAGATTCCGCTCTTTACTATATTACATAATCATTTGCTGCTTTTCTGGCTTCAATATCAATTAAGTCCTGTAACGTTGTGTTATCAATAACCTGATTGATTGCATCATAAATCTTACGGTAAATTTCCACCGTTGCACATTTCCCGCTCCTATCACAGGGAAGTGCATTTTCTGCAAGACATTCTACCGGTGCAAGAGAACCTTCTGTCAGACGAAGTATCATTCCAACCGAATATGACTCCGGTTCCTTAACAAGCTGATAACCGCCTTGTGCTCCTCTTGTACTCCTTACATAACCTGCCTTATTTAGAACAGCAATAATCTGCTCCATGTATTTTTCGGAAAGCTCCTGCCTGGCTGCAACATCCTTAAGCTTAACTGTCTCGCCCATATGGCCGGCCAAGTCCATCATAATACGTAAAGCATATCTTCCCTTCGTTGAAATTGTCATAACCAGCCTCCTTATCAAATATTCGCTAAGACTATTATATCGCCTAATTCCTATTGTGTCAATAGGAATTATATAGATATATCATAATTCCTACAGCAATTCCACAAAATACAGGCTGTAAAACACTGATCAATATAATAGAAATTGGTTTACGTTTAAAAAAACGATATTTTCTATAATCCTCTATAGCTTCCATACCTCCGGAGATACCACATAGCAGCACTGATACACCTATAACAGCTATAATCGGATAAGTTGTCCTCTTTCCTGAGTCATCTGCCATTTCATATTCTTTGGTCTGCAAATATTCCTTTTCTATTGAGAAGGTACTTCCATCTGTCATTTTTTGTTCCAGGGAAGCAATTAGACTACTCTCATTACTAAAATATCTGCAAAACCAATCTCTTGTCGTCTCTTCAAAAATAATCTCAAACAGGATTTCATTTATGGTCTCCGTCATAATCGCATCTGCATCCTTGAATACCATTATACTCCTATCTGCTTCTTTTTCACATATTTTTTTCTTTACATTTTTTGGAATTACATATCCACATTCCACCTCATTATACAGTACCTGTCGACTTACCTCTTCCTCACTTTCGCATGGAACAAACTGTATATATCCCTTATAGTTGCAAAGAATCTGCTCCCACTCTCCGCTTTCATCATAAAATGCAGCATATATATGTGTTTCAGACTGTCTTTCCATGCTGACCAGTCCTACAGAAACAATTCCAACAATCAGCAGGCTGCACCAGAAACTTTTACGATAGAACAGTCTTTTTGCATAGATGCCAAACAATGTTCCTGATACTCTGTTTGTATTTTTTCGCATTATACTTTTCTTCCCCGAACCACTAAAATGTGACTCTGTTTTCAGATATATAATACCTATATTCACCATTAAGAAAAAGAAACAGGAACATGCAAGTCCTGCACATACGCTGCCTGCTTTGCTTAATTCACCTGTAAAAAATATGGAAAATGCCTGTCTGACATAAAAAACCGGAATATATACAGATACTTTCTTTATTATATCCGGAAGTAATACATATGGAATAAAGCATCCTGCCAGATAAGCCTGTAATAATGTGAAAAAGACAACTAACACAATTGCTGCTCTTGACTGCTCTGCCAATTGATACAGGAACTGCAAATAGGATGCCACACAGATAACCACCAAAATCAGTAAGGCTAACCCCTGCCATGTAAAGACAGGAATCAGCAGCTTTCGTACTCCCGGTAATAGCCAAAGCCCAAACACCGGAAGTAAGGTTATGATCAGCAGCAATGATGTCACCAAAATGCGCCCTATTAACTGTATTCCACAAGGAATTCCCATTCTTTTTCTTATAAGAAGCTGTTCCTGATCACTATGCTTGATATAACTGCCAAACAAGGCTCCACAAAAAATCAGGTACAAGGTAAGTATTACACTTCCATAATAAACAGCAATTCCCTCATTATCGGTTATCGAGAGCTTATTTGTCCGGAACACATGCCCCCTGCCTATGACAAGTTCCAGATTAAACTGATTTATCACATCACATTGTTCCAACAGCTGCTTCTCATCTAATCCCAGTTCTTCTGCAAGTTCATAAACCGCGTAAATCTCTCCTTGTGCAATGGAAAGCATCCTGATTCCTGCATCCGCAAGCTCTTCAAAAACAATACCCAAGGCAGAGCTTTTCTTTGGCAAGATCATCCTGGCTGGTGTATTCGTACCGGACAATATCTCTCCAACGACATTTTCAAGTAATATCAAGAGTGCCTGAAGCTTACCGTTTTGCAGCTTCTCCATCCCTTCCTCTTCTGTGACTGAAATAAGCCTGCACCACCCATCAAAAGCATCCATGCGTTTTACATAAGCAACTGCCAGACTGGTAATCATATCATCCTCAGCTACATAACCGATTTTGATGTTCTGTCGTTTTTCTGTCTGCACTTTCTCATAAAGAGAGAACACACCACTGAGTAATATAGCTAATATTCCTGTCACTAATACGCTCTTTAAAATAAGTAAGGGCAGTCCAACTGCTGCCCTTCGATATTCCATTCGAAACCATTTTATCACTCTTTGTATCATGAATATTACATCCTCAATGCATCTTGTCCTTATGAGATTGCCCGGAGCAACGCTTCTCCCCTAAGACTGTTATCTATCTTATGACACTCTCCATGACTCAGGCAATAAACCTGATTGCAAAGTTCCAAATCACATTCATCATGAGTTGCCATAATAACTGTTCCACCCTTTTCCATATAAAAAGCCAGATATCTGCGAATATCCGACTTTCCCGGTAAATCAAGCGCTGCGTTCGGTTCATCAAGTAATAAAATAGGGGGATTTCCTGCAAGTGCACAGCCCATGCTAACCCTTTTCTTCATTCCTCCTGACAGTTTTCCTACCTTTGCAGAAAGGATTTGCTCCAATCCAAGCACATGTAAAAACCCCTCCTGCAGACTTTGATTCAGTTCATCATGATGCTGATACCACAAAGCCAGATTATCCATCACAGTAAGCTCCATAACCAGATTACATTCCTGCGGCACATAGCCAACATAGGAGCAAAAGAGCTCCTTTTCCTTTCTGCCATTGACCTCATGCCCATCAAAGAAAATCCTACCCTGATCCGGTTTTTTTAGCCCTGCAAGAATATTTAAAAGAGTCGATTTTCCACAGCCATTTATTCCAACGATTGCTGTACACGTTCCTGCCGATGCTTCCAAAGATATATTATTTAATACCTGCTTTTTTCCGTAGGAGCTTGTCAGCCCGCTTACACAAATCCGTTGCATATACACTCCTCAATCACACATTCATTTTATGCTTACTCTTACCATCTTACATCCTTTTGGGAGTTTATTCAATAGTGCCTGACCCTTGACATCATGAGCATACTGTATAGCCTCTTTTAGTATGCCAGACCTCCTTTTGTCAATAATTCTTAAGACATACTTTAATCAAAATATTCCCTATATACTTCTTTCATCCTTTCATTCATACACCCTTGGGCATATAATAAAGCATCATTGTAGGATACTAAGTTACAACCATCATTTAATATGTTTTTTCCATGCATAGCTTTAGGAAGATTATGAAGAATTACTAATATTTGATAAACCATTTCTTTATCTTTATTAACTTCTAAATTTTTCTGCATATCTAGAAATAGAGATTTCATCAATCTACAAATATTTATCTCTTCCTCTTCTTTTCTCTCAAATATGCACGTACTATTTATTAATTCATTCTTCTTCCTTAAAACACGTTCATAATTTGGAAGTTTATATTTCTTACATAATTTCTCAATTTGTTGAAATAGCTTATCCGAACATTCAATACCATTTTCTTCATCTGCGATTAACTCTGACAAACTCTGCCAAAATAGAACTTTCTCGCCTAGACGATTTCTTTCGCCTATTCTCCAATACCTTCCAACCTTTCTACCCTTCTCATATTGTATACCAGTATCTAATATTTGATAATAATAGCTAACATCCATTCCTAATCCTCCACAATTTTAATTGTCTTTCTCCAGAATTGATACC